>NZ_JBILKJ010000058.1:0-16500 GCF_044376735.1 Gemmatimonas sp. | reverse complement strand
CTTCATCCCCAGCCCGCGAGGCTTCGATGGCGGCGTTGAGGGCCAGCAGATTGGTCTGCCGAGCAATGCGTGAAACTGTGGCCACGAAATCGCCGACTTGCTCCGACGCGGGGGCCAGCAGTCGCACCTGTTCGGCTGTCGTATTCACATCACGCCCTACCCGCAGCAGGGCCTGTGTGGCCCTCTCGATCGCTTCGCGGCTGGCGGCGGCGGCTCGGTCGACACTGTGGGCATCGGTGGCCGTGGAGGTCGCCGTCTGCTGCGTGGTGTCGGCCGTGCGTCGCGCGTCCTGACTCGAGGACACACCGTCGCGGGCACGTTCGCGCTGGTGCGCCAGCGCGTCACGCAGCGCGGTGGCGCCAGAGGCCACTTCACCGGCCTGACGCTGGATCACACTCGCGGCACTGTGTACCTGCGTGGCCACCGCGGCCAGCGCATCCGCTTCGCGCTGCACGGTGTCGATCAGCAGCGTGAGCTCATCGAGCATGCGATTGAAGCTCTTTTCGAGAAACCCGAGTTCGTCGGCGTGACGGGCGTCGGCGCGGGCTTGCAGGTCGCCGCGTTCCACTTGCGCCATGCGCTCACGAGTGCGGCGGATACGGGTGATGAGCTTGGAGGGCATCTGAATCACCTGCTGGGCCACGACCACCAGCAACGCGGCGGCGAGCAGCACGTCCGGCCACGGCGCGGCGTCGGCCGGCCGAGCCTGCGCGTAGCCATAGCTGGCCACCAGGAAGCCCACCGCCGACGACAGTGTGGTGAGATAGCCGAGGCTCGGTCCGCGGTCGAATGAGTACGGGACGATCGCCAGAATGTAGGCGAGCACCAGAACCGGCGATCCAAAGAGATAGACCACGCCGCTGATCAGCGCCGTGTCGAACATCGCAAAGACGTACTTGAACCAGGGGCGGTACCATCGAGTAGAGGCACCGATGGTAGCGAGCCCCCAATTGGTAATGATGGCGGTGCAGAACAGCGCCGCGACGGCCGAGGGCGACACATTCGCCAGCCCCATTCGAAGGCCGGCGATCAGGACAGCCGTGATGAAGATCGTACTCCAGAACCGCCGGGTGGCGGCGACTCGGCAGGTGGCGATGTCCTTGGCGCGCTCCTCGTCGAAGAGCGCTTGAAACGGGGAGGCGACGTGGTGGTCGGCGGGGGGTGTGTGCATACATCTACCTGACGCGCCACGCCCGAGCGCGGTATCAGGTCGGGCCGAACCCCGGCGAACGCCTGATCAGACCGTCGGGATCAGCGGAAGCAGATCGGTCGCGGTGACCAGGCTGATGACCGTGAGCCCAGCGGCTTCGAGCGCTTCCCGTCCACCTTCTTCGCGATCGACCAGGGCGAGCACGCCCAGGATCTCGCCGCCGGCCGCCCGGATTGCCTCGACGGCCTTGAGGGCGGAGCCGCCGGTGGTGATCACGTCTTCTACCACGACCACCCGGTCGCCGGGGTGGAAGGGGCCTTCGATGAGCTTGCCGGTGCCATGCTGCTTGGCTTCCTTGCGCACAGTAAAGGACCGAACCATTCCGCCGATGCCGGCGTCGGCTTCGAGGGCCGAGGCGTGCGCGATGGCGTAGGAGATCGGGTCGGCGCCCAGCGTCAGGCCGCCGACGGCGTCGACGGGCCAGCCGCTGTGGCGCAGGGCGGCAAGGGCCTCTCGCCCGATGAGCATCTGCCCTTCTGGGCTCATCGTGGTGAGCCGGCAGTCTACGTACAACGTGGATCGGCGACCTGAGGCCAGCACGAAATCGCCCCGCTTGGCCGACCGTTCGGCGAGCAGGCTAGTCAGCTGCGTCGAAATAAGCCCTTCATTTTTCCGAAGAGTCCACCCTTATCCTCACCCTCCACCTCGGTCGCTGCGGCACTGGTCGACGCGGCGGCTGCCTGACTGGTGCTGGCCATCGCGGTGGTCTGCGCGGCGCTGGCAAAGGCGTCCGAGAAGTCCTTGACCGTGGGGTAGCGCTCGCTGGGTTGCTTCGAGAGCGCCTTCATGACCACGAGTTCGACGGCTACCGGGACGGCGAGATTGGGCTTTGCTTTGCTGAGCGCGACCGGCGGCTGCGTGAGGAGCTGGGAAAACAGCTCACGGGGCGACTTGCCGGTGTACGGCAGGACCCCGGTGAGCAGGAAGTACGCGATGGTGGCCAGCGAGTACTGGTCGGCGGCGGGCCCGACCAGTTCACCCGAGAGGGCTTCCGGGGCCACATACATGAGCGTGCCGACGAAGAAGCCGGCGCGGGTCAGACGCTGATCGGGGGCGGCGTCGGTATCGGCCGCGATACCGAAATCGAGCAGCTTGACGTGATGCGTGGCCGGATCGTACATGACATTTTCCGGCTTGAGATCGCGGTGCACGATCCCGACATCGTGTGCGGCCTGCACCGCGCTGCAGATCTGCGACAGGATCTCGGCGACATCCTTCGCGGGCAGCGGACCCGACTTCTCGGCGTACTTGTCGAGGATCTCACCCCCGGCCCATTCGATGGCGAGGTAATAGCGCTCGCTCTCGGATTGGCCGTAGTCTAGGGTGCGCACGATGTTCGGGTGTTCTACTCGTGCGCCAAACTGCGCCTCGCGCAGGAATCGCGCGACCGCGGTTTTGTCGTGCTGCAGCTTTTCGCGCAGCACTTTCAGGGCGACCGTACCGTGGGTGGCATGATCGGCTCGAAACACGGTAGAAGTACCGCCTTCACCGACTTTTCCACGCACTGTATAGCCGGCCAACGTCGTTCCAACTAGCGTCTCAATGGCCACGGGGCGAACGTAACGCTGACAGGCGGTACCAGCAAGCAGCTTCCGGACATAACGTGTAATCCGTGACCAGTTCGTTTGATCGGCACGGCTCCAGCGGGTGATCAGCAACCACGGCGGACACCCGGTGTCTGCACGGACGGAAAAATGCGTTTCGTGAACCCACGCGCCATGCCATATCGAATTCGCTCCGTGGTGAGAGCGACGACCATGTTCGCCACCTTGTTGGCGTGGTTGGCCGCCTGCGCCGGGAAGCGGCCGCCGGTCGGACCGGGCTCGACTGTTTCACCACCGGGCCCGGGTGGTGCCGCCGGCATGGCCGGTGGCGGCTTCGTGCCCGGTTCGCCGGCCGACATGCAGCGGTTGTATCGCAGCATGGGGCTCATCGCAGGAACCGGGGCGATCCCGTTCGTGTCGTCAGTGTCGTTCCTGCGCTCGCCCACGCCGGACAGCACGCTCACGCTCATCGCCCTCAGTTTGCCCTCGCGGGTGCTGGGCTTCACGCGCCAGGGCGAACGCTATGCGGCAAGCTATGTGGCTCGCCTGGAAGTGCGGCAGGGCGTCACGGTGGTCAAGCGCATCGAGGCCACCGAGAAGGTGCTGGTGCCCACGTTCCGCGAAACCTCTCGCACCGACGAAAGCATCATCTGGCAGCAGTTCCTGAAGCTGGCGCCGGGGCGCTACAGCGTGGCGCTCAGCATCAAGGACGAGTCGAGCATCCGCAACGCCTCGGAAGAAGTGCAAGTCGAAGTGCCGCAGCTCTCGCCCGACATGCTCGGCTCGCCACTGCCGGTGTACGAAGCCATTCCGCGTACCACGGCCGATTCGCTGCCTCGCATTCTCGCCCGTCCACGCGCCACGGTGGTGTTCGGACAGGATTCGGTGCTCCCGCTCTATCTCGATGCGGTGGGCGCCGCGGCACCGACGCGCGCCCACGTCCGCATCATGGGCGACGGCGACACGCGGCTGTTCGATACCGACATCGACTTGCCGGCCCGTGGCGACGGACACAGCACAACGTACGGGGTGCCGGTCGCCAGGATGGGCATCGGCATCAACACCGTGCTGGTGAGTGTCCCGGGACGCCCAGACACCGCGCGCGCCCGGGTGCTGGTGAGCCTCGGCGATGATCTCCCCATCGCCTCGTTCGACGAGATGTTCGCGTACCTGCGCTACTTCACGACGGCCGACCGTCTCAAGACGCTGCGCGATGCCACGCCAGCGTTTCGCCCCGAGGCGTGGGCGGCGTTTCTCAAGGCCACCGATCCGATTCCGGGCACGCCTGAGAATGAGGGATTGCGCGACTACTTCGGACGCATTCGCGTGGCCAACATCCGGTTCCGCGACGACGCCCCAGTGGGCTGGCAGAGCGATCGCGGCACGGCCTTCGTGGCGCTTGGTGATCCGGACAATATCGTGGATACGGGCATGACCGATCCGAATGCGCGAGTGCGCCAGCAGATCTGGGAGTACCGCGAGCTGCGGGTGCAGATCGTGTTCATCGATCAGACCGGGTTCGGCCGCTGGCGCCTGTCTGCGCAGGGACGGGCGGAACTCGATAACGCGATCCGTCGTCGCATGGCGTCCCGGCAGTGAGCGAGGTGCTGCGTCCCACCGCACCGCGTCTGTTTCTGATCGACGGCTATGCCCTGATCTACCGCGCGTTTTTCGCGCTGATGACGCGACCGCTGATCACGAGTCACGGGGAGAACACCTCGGCCGCGTGGGGCATCGCCACGTTTCTCAAGCGGTTGTTGGTCACGCACCAGCCGGAGTTGCTGGGCTGGGTGCATGATTCGGGGGCGACCTTTCGCGACGAGCTGTATCCCGACTACAAGGCCACGCGCGAGAAGCTCACCGACGAGTTGCAGGCCGACTTCGATCGGGGACTCGAGCGCATTCATCAGCTGCTGGCTGCCTACGGCATTCCGGTGCTCGCGGTGCCTGGCTTTGAAGCCGACGATGTGATCGGCACCCTCGCGCGCAAAGGGGTGGAGGCCGGATACAACGTGGTGATCGTGTCGGGCGACAAGGACTTCCAGCAGCTCGTGCGTCCCGGCGTGTGGTTGCTCAATCCCGGGCGCGGCGGGCCGGCCAGCGTGGAAGAGCAGTGGGTGGGCGTCGAGAACGCCAACGATCGGCTCGGCGTGCCACCCGAGCGGGTGATCGACTATCTCGCGCTGGTCGGTGATGCGTCGGACAACGTGCCCGGGGTGAAAGGGATCGGCGAGAAGGGGGCGCAGGAGCTCATCGCGCAGTTCGGCGCGCTCGAAGACATCCTCGCGCGCGTGCACGACATCACGAAAAAGCGGCCGCGCGAAGCGCTGCTGGCGCACGACGCGGACGCACGGTTGTCGAAGCAGTTGGTCACGATTCATCAGGACGTGCCGATCGCGCTCGATCCGTCCACGTTGCAGCTGAGCGCCCCCGATACGCAGGCGCTGCGTCATCTCTATCTCGAGCTCGAATTCACATCGCTGCTGAAGGAGCTGGGGGGCAGCGCGCCGGTGGTGGCTGATGTAGCGGTCCAGGCGCCACCCGTTGCGGCGCATCGTCCGGCGGCGTTGCCGATGACCATGGGCGCGAGCGGTGTGCCGGTGCTGGCTGATGCGCGCTATGTCACCGTGGACACCGTGTCGGCGCTCGATGCGCTGCTGGCTCGCGTGCGCGAGGTGCCGTTCATCGCGTTCGATACCGAGACGGTGCCCGAGCCTGACGCACCGGCCACCATCGATGCAATGCGGGCCAGGCTGGTGGGATTGTCGATCGCGGTCGCTCCCGGCGAAGCGTACTACCTGCCGTTCGCGCATCGTCACGACGACGGCGGTGGCAATCTTGCGCTGTTGTCGGGCGATGCCGGTATAGCGGGACGACGGTTGAACGCCGGCGTGGCACCACCGGTGAATCTCCCGGCGTTCGACAGCGAGGCGATGGCGCCGTTACGCGCGATGTTGGAAGATGCGAACGTGAAGAAACTGGCCCAGAATGCGAAGTACGATGTGCTCGTGCTGCGCGGCGCCGGTGTGCGATTGGCCGGCCTCGAGTTCGATACGATGCTGGCCAGCTATGTGCTCGATCCGGGGCGTCGGTCACACGGACTCGACTTGCTCGCGCTCGAGTTTCTTGGCCATACGATGACGGCGTACGAGCAGCTGTGCGGCAAGGGTCGCAATCAGCTGCCGTTCGATGTGGTGCCGGTGGATGCTGCGCGCGACTATTCGTGCGAGGACGTCGACATCACGATGCGCTTGCGCGCGAAGCTCGAGCCCATGCTGGGCAGTCACGGCATGTCGGACTTGTTCCGCAGCGTGGAGGTGCCGCTGGTCGAGGTGCTGGCCGATATGGAGTGGGACGGCATCGCCATCGACCTGTCGTGGTTCGCGTCGTTGAAGACGCGGTTCAAGAGTGAACGGGAGCGCGTGGAGCAGCTGATCTACGCGGAGGCCGGTCAGGAGTTCAACATCAACTCCAATCCGCAGCTGCGGGTGATGCTGTTCGACACGCTTGGGCTTCCGGTGAAGAAGAAGACCGCAACCGGACCAAGCACCGACGCGAGTGTGTTGCAGGAGCTGGCCGAGGAAGGGCACACGTTGCCGGCGCTGCTGATGGAGTATCGCGAGATCTTCAAGCTGGAAGGCACGTACATCGATGCGTTGCCCAAGCTGGTGCATCCGCGCGATCACCGGCTGCATACGTCGTTCAATCAGACCGTCGCGGCCACAGGGCGGTTGTCGAGCACCGACCCGAACCTGCAGAACATTCCGAGCCGCCGGGAACTCGGCCGGGAAATCCGCCGTGGCTTCGTGCCGCGCGCGGGGTGGCGGTTACTCAGCGCCGACTACTCACAGATCGAGCTGCGCCTGCTGGCGCATTTGTCGGGCGATCCGGCGTTCGTGACGGCCTTCAAGGCCGGCGGCGATATCCACCGGCAAACAGCGGCGATCATCTTCGGCGTGGATCTGGCCGATGTGACCGGCGAAATGCGGGCGCGCGCAAAGACCATCAACTTCGCCACGATCTACGGGCAGGGGGCGCATGCGCTGTCGCGCCAGCTCAAGATTCCGCATGCCGACGCCAAGGCGTTCATCGACACCTACTTCGACCGGTTCGCGGGCGTGAAGGCGTTCCTCGATCGCTGCGTGGTCGAGGCCAAGGCGAAGGGATATGCGGAGACGCTGTTCCACCGGCGGCGCTACATCCCGGAGCTGAAGGAGCGCAACCACAACATGCGGGCCTTTGGCGAGCGGGTGGCAGCCAACGCCCCGATTCAGGGGTCGGCGGCCGATCTGATCAAGATCGCGATGATCCGGGTGCATCAGGCGCTGGCCAGCGAGGGGCTCGCGTCGCGGATGCTGTTGCAGGTGCATGACGAATTGATCTTCGAGTTGCCGGCCGGCGAGCAGGCGGCGTTGTCGGTGCTGGTGAAGCGGGAGATGGAGTCGGCAGCCACGCTCCACGTGCCCCTGCTGGTGGAGATGGGAGTGGGGGACGATTGGGTGGCCGCCAAGTCGTGACGACCACGTTGTTCGTGCGCGGGTACTTGCCTCGTTTCGCGTGTACCAGACTCTCGCACATTGCATGAACTCATGGGCGTTGCAAGACGCGTGCGCATCAACCACGCCGGCTTGTACTTCGTAAAATGTTGTTTTTCAAACGCTTAGGTCTTTTTCCACACGTCGGCATCAGGGTTGCACAGGAAAGATCCACTGGGGGATATCACATCCGCTCCCCGATGCCAGTTTCCGGGACCGCGTGGTTTCGGATCGACCCGAGAAAGCCCTATGCCGATGTCCCGCTTCCGAAAGGGATTCACCTTGCTGGAGTTGCTGATCGTGGTGCTGATCATCGGCATCATGTCGGCGTTCGCGATTCCGCGGTTTCAGAACACCAAGGGTAAGGCGTACGCGTCGTCCATGAAGAGCGATTTGCGGAATGTGGCGTCGCAGCAGGAGCAGTATTTCACGTATAACGGGACGTACTCGAATGATCTCAGCCTCATCAGCATTACGAGCTCGCAAGGCGTGACGATCACCGTCATCGAGGCCAACGGTCGGGGTTGGTCGGCGACAGCCACGCATCCGTCGGCCTATCCGATGGTTTGCGCGGTATTCTACGGTCAGGCTGTACCGGTGAGTCCTGCAATTACGGAAGGCGTTATTCGTTGCGAATAGGCGCCACTTTTGCGCCAACTAAAGAACACTATAGCAACAGTCAGGAACCTCTGGACGTTTTCGAGTTTTCCATTGCAACGGACCCGGACCCGCAGCGGCGCGCCGCCCGACTGCGGGATATCACGTTTGCATCGGGCGCACGCGAGTTTCGGAAACGCCGCGACGGGATGATCCATGCGATGGACGGCGGGCTGTGGGTCCACCGGCACGTCTGGTTGGGCCACCCCATGGTGCATTTCGTGAGCACCGACCGGGAACGGCTGCTGGCGTACGGCGACGCGGTGGGGATTCCCGCGAGTCGTCTGCAATTCAAGCCGCTGCGCGATCCGCGCACCGACGTCCGCCGCGAGGCATGGCACTGGGACCTTGGCGGTCCGGTTTACCCGCCGGTGGACGAGCGGCTCCTGAGCGACTAGCTCGCCGTTTCCGTTCCTATTTCAGCGATCCGCTGCCAGCCACTCCAGTGCGTATCACACTGCACGCAGATTCATATCGGCCGCACGTGCCGCGCGCTCGCCTTCCTTTACGTCGACCATGGCCAGCATGGCGCCGCCGATCACGAAGAACGCGATGACCCACAGAATGGCACCGCGGCTACTGCCTGTCTGCCCGATGGCGATGGCGAACACCAGCGGTCCGAGAATGCCGCCGAACTTCTCGAAGACTGAGTAGAAACCGAAGAATTCGCCGCTCTTGTGCTTCGGCACCATGCTCGCGAACAGCGAGCGGCTGAGCGCTTGCGTGCCGCCCTGCACGAGTCCAACGAGCACGGCCAGGATGTAGAACTCCCCTTCCGTGTGAATGTCGTACGCGTAGATGCAGATCCCCGTGTAGACCACAAGCCCCAGGAAGATCGACCGTTTTGCGCCGAGTTTCCCGGCCAGCGTGCCGAACGCGAAGGCGAACGGAATTCCGACGAACTGGACCAACAAGATGGCCTTGATCAGCGCGGGCCGTTCGATGCCGATCTCAGTGCCGAACGCCGTCGCCATCCTGATGATGGTCTGGATGCCATCGTTGTAAATCGTGAACGCGAGCATCGCCAGAAATGCCTGCTTGAAGTGGCGCATTTCACGCAGCGTTTCGCCTAGGCGGGAGAAGGCGATAGCGAACGGATTGGCGGTCGACCCTTCGTCCGACTCCACGGTCCGTGGCGGTTCGGGCACCGTGCGCAGCACGGGGATCGAGAAGAGCAGCCACCACACACCGACCGACACGAACGCGAGTCGCACCGGCAACGTGGCCTGATCGGCGGTGAGGCCATCACCGCTTGGCAGTCCCAGCAGTCCCGGGTTGCTGATCCATGCCAGATTGATGGCCAGCAGCAGCCCACCGCCGATGTACCCGATGGCGTAGGCGGCGGTGGACACGCGATCGATCTCCTCGTCGCTCGCAATGTGCGGCAGCAGCGCTTCGTAGAACGTCATGCTGCCGGTGGCGCCGGCGATCGAGAGCACAAACAGCGCGGAGGCGAACAGCAATTCGCCGCGGTCGATGAAGAACATGCCGGCGGTGGCTACCACACCAATCAGCATGAAGGCGAACAGGAAGCGCTTCTTGGCCGCCTTGAAGTCGGCGACCGCCCCGAGAATCGGTGCCAGAAGCGCGATCACGATCGCCGCCACCGTGTTGGCGTAGCCCAGCGACTGGGTGGCGGCTTCAGGTGTACGATCGGCACCCGCGACCTGAATGAAGTAGATCGGGAACACGGCGGTCGTGATCACGGTCTGCATGGAGGATACGGCCCAGTCGTACATGGCCCAGGCCCGCAACTCGGGTCGATGCAGACCAAGTGCGTTCAACCATCCCTTTCGGGATCCCGTGCGGGCATCAGCCATGAGCAGCGTTGGGCAGGAGTCTCGTAAAGGGCATCATCATGCGGCAGATTATAGTCCGCGCTCACACCCTCGATGTCCAGTACGCCGCCTGACGTCTTCCGGTCTTTCCATGCGCAGCAGCTTTCGCGATCTCGTTGGACCCGTTCGCGTCATCGCCGGCATGATGGCGCTGCTGTCGGCGGCGGCGTGCGAGCGCCGCGCGTCGTTATCGACCGCCGATTCGGCGTCGAGCGTCGGTGCTCCGCTGAACGCGGATAGCGTGGTCACGTCGGCGTCCAGCAGTGGCTGGGACACCGGGGCCGGCCTGTTCGTGGTACTCCCCACGGTGGACGGCGGGCTGGTGGCGGGTTCGTTGCTGCGGCCGGACGCCACCGAGCTGACGGTCGGTGATACGGCCGGTATCGGCGCCGTGGCGGCGGATGGCCGTGTCGACCTGTTTTCCCGCAGCGGCCAGGTGGGAACGGCGCGCTTCACTGTTGAAGGGGCGCCACCGGTGGAAGCGGGGTGTACGGCCTGGCCGGTGGCGCGTCTCGCGGTGGACGCTGGGAGCACCGTGGCACCGTGGACCGCCGCCTTTGCGGTAGGACGCGTGACGGCCATTCCCTTCGATTCCATCGAGGGGCTCGCATCGCGCGACTCGGCTCGTCTGGCTTCCGATCTCACACGACTCGCGTCGGGATTGGCCGACGATACCAGCCGAACGTTTCGCGGACTCCCCTTCGTGGTGTTGCGCGCTTGGCGTACGCGCGGCCTCGATACGGCATTCATCGTGGCCACGTTGGCTCGCCGCGTCAATCAGGAAGACGATCCGAAGGAAGAACGACTCGTGATGGTCGTTGATGCCATTGGCGAGCGGGTGAATACGTGGACAGTCGCGTGGCACGAGCGTGCCGCCGGTCACGAGGAAGAGCTGGTGGTCGCGGAGCCATTGCTGGCGTTCCGGAACGTGGGCGCCTCTGATGTCCGCCTGTTGTTCGGACGCGATGATGGCGTAGCCCTTGGCGCCGCGGTACTAGCGCGCGGTACGACCGGCTGGCGGGTGCTCTGGGAGAGCGCGGTCGCGGGCTGTAATTGATGCGTGCGTGATGGCGGGCACGCACGCGGAGTGGTAACCGCGCCCCAAAATGCAAGGCGTGGAATTCGGTTCGCCTGACGCGTAGAATCCGCGCACATGACCGACACGATCGCTCCCGCCATCGTCGCACGCGTTGCGACGGAACTCTCGCTGAATCCGCAACAGGTTCAGCGCACCCTGGCCCTCTTCGCCGAGGGTGCCACCCTGCCGTTCGTCGCTCGCTACCGCAAGGAGATGACCGGCGGTCTCGACGAGGTGCAGCTGCGCGATGTGCGCGAGCGCGCTGAATATCTGCACGAACTCGAGGATCGCCGCGCGGCGGTACTCAAGAGCATCGACGAACAGGGCAAGCTCGACGACCGACTCAAGGCGTCGATTCTTTCGGCGGATACCAAGCAGGCCCTCGAAGATCTCTATCTGCCCTTCAAGCCCAAGCGTCGTACCCGCGCCATGATTGCACGCGAACGCGGGCTCGGTCCGTTGGCGGAAGGATTGTGGGACGGCTCGCTCGATGATGGCGCGGCACTGGCGTCGGCAGCGGCGTATCTCCTCCCCGAAGTCGATGGGAAACCGTCGGAAGTGCCCACCGTCGAAGCGGCGTTGCTGGGCGCGCGCGACATCCTGTCGGAACAGGTGGCGGAGGACGCGCTCATTCGTGGGTGGGTACGCGAGATCACACGCGCCAAGGGCGTCGTGAAAAGCAGCGTGATGACGGGCAAGGCGAGCGACGAGTCGAAGTTCAAGGACTACTTCGATTACTCGGAGTCGCTGGGCACGATTCCCAGCCACCGCATGCTGGCGATCCGTCGCGGTGAGACCGAAGGCGAGTTGATGTGGCGGGTGGAAGCGCCCGTCGATGAGATCAATGCCCGCATGGCGCGTGAAGTGATCGGCGCCCGCACGGCGTCGCAGCAACTCACGCTGGTGGCCGCCGATGCCTACAAGCGCTTGCTGTCGCCGGCGATCGAAGTGGAGCTGCGCGTGGAACTCAAGACGCGCGCCGACGATGAAGCGATCACGATCTTCGGCCGGAACCTTGAACAGTTGCTGCTGTCGTCACCAGCTGGTGAGAAGCGCGTGATCGGTCTCGACCCGGGTTTCCGCACGGGCGTGAAGGTGGCCGTGGTAAGCGCGACGGGTGCGCTGTTGCACACCGACACGTTGTATCTGCATCAGGAAGATCGGTTTGCCGGGGCGATTCGGATGCTGCTGCAGCGCTTTACGCCGGAACTCATCGCGATCGGCAACGGCACCGCCAGCCGTGAGACGGAGAATCTCACCAAGGCGGCCATGCGTGAGCTCGACCCGCCGGTCGGCGGTGAGCGTCCGCAGGTGGTCGTGGTGAATGAGGCTGGCGCGTCGGTGTACTCGGCCTCCGATCTTGCCCGCGCCGAGTTTCCCGAACTCGACGTGTCGCTGCGCGGCGCGGTGTCGATCGCCCGTCGCTTGCAGGATCCGCTGGCCGAACTGGTGAAGATCGACCCCAAGAGCATCGGTGTGGGCCAGTACCAGCACGACGTGAATCAGTCGCGCCTCAAGCAGCGGCTCGACGATATCGTGGAAAGCTGCGTGAACCGCGTGGGCGTTGAAGTGAACACCGCTTCGGCTGCCCTGCTGGGCTATGTGGCCGGTATCGGACCCGGACTGGCCCAGGCCATCGTGGCGCTGCGCGATCAACGGGGTCGCCTCACCTCTCGTGCCGACCTCAAGGATGTCCCGCGTCTCGGGGCCAAGGCCTTCGAACAGGCTGCCGGCTTCCTGCGCGTGCGAGGCGGTGTGCATCCGCTGGATTCGAGCGCGGTGCACCCCGAGCGGTATTCGCTCGTGGAGCGCATGGCCAAGGATCTCCACGCCGACGTGAGCGCGCTGGTGGGCAATGAGTCCCTGGTCGATTCCATCCAACTGACGAGTTATGTGAGCGATGACGTGGGCATGCCAACGCTCCGCGACATCGTGGCCGAGCTCAAGAAGCCGGGTCGCGACCCGCGAGCGGCCTTCGAGCCGCCCGCCTTCCGCGACGACATTCAGAAGCCGTCCGATCTGTTGCCCGGCATGGTGCTCGAGGGTGTGGTCACGAACATCGTGGCCTTTGGTGCCTTCGTGGACATCGGCGTGCACCAAGACGGTCTGGTGCACGTGAGTCAGCTGGCCGATCGCTACATCAAGGACCCGAACGACGCGGTCAAGGTTGGACAGAAGGTCAAGGTGACGGTTCAAGCCATCGACCTGGCCCGCGGACGGATCGCCCTGAGCATGCGAAGCGACGGCGGGAGTGGGACCGGCAAGCCACAGGGTGGCGGCGAGCGGGGCGAGGGGGGGACCCGGCGCGATGTGACGTCGAATCACCGTGGTCCGACGCGTCCGGTGCCGAGCAGCGGGCCGGCGCCCAAGCCCTTCGTGCCGACCAAGGGTGCGGTGGCCCCGAACGGGATTCGCTTCAAGTAGCAGTCGTTGACGAGGTCATGGTTAGACTTCGCTGGTCATGATTCCTGTCCTGTTAGAGCAGTGTTTTCCGCCGGCGATCCGTGAACGCGGGGAAGCGTACATCGATCCCTTCGTGCTCACGCTCGAGCACATCGATGCCGGTTCGGCGACGGGCGTGGTGCAGGGCACGCGCCCGTATGGCGTGTTTCTGCGTCCACGCCCGGGGCGTCTGCATCTGGGCTGCACCTGCCCACAAGGGCAGGAACATGGCGCCTGCAAGCATCTCTGGGCCCTGCTGCGCGTGCTGGACACGCAGGGCACTCTCGCACCGCTGCTCGAGACCGCCGCCTCGTCCGCCGCGGAGCCGCAGGTCACCTTCGAACGCCATGCGTTGGCGGTGATGAAGCCTCAGCCGCGCGCCGTGGAGTCGAATCGGCCCGTGCCCGAATGGCAGACGGCCTTGCGCGACACGAGTGGTCGGCAACGCTCGGTGTTCACCGATACGCGGGTGACCAATCGCGCGACATCGCTGCCGGCCGATCGCCGCATCGTGTATCTCGTGCACCTTACCGAGAGCGCGCAGCACCGCGGTGTGCGGGTGGAGATCGCCACGCAGCGCCGCGATCGCGACAGCGTCTGGGAAGAACCGAAGCACTTCCAGTACTCGATCGATGCCTGGTGTAATGCCCCCGAACCGGTCGATCGTCAGATCGCCGAGATGCTGTTGGGGAGCTCGGATGCCCAGGGCATCGCCACGATGCCCACCGGCGGATTCATTGTGCGCCCCCGGGCCTATCGGACCACCCTGCGCATGATCTGCGACACCGGCCGTGCGCGACTGCGCAGCAATCGTCCGTCGCTCGATACGCGGATGATCTCGTGGGACGACGGTACGCCATGGCAGGTCGCCATGCGACTCGACCGGCCCACTCCTGAGCAGTATCAGCTCGTGGGCGAGTTGCTGCGCGACGAGACGGTACGCCCGCTGGGCGATGCCAACTGGATTCACGAGTCGGGGCTGGCGCTCTTCGGTACGACGCTCTCGCGTCTCGACAGCGATCAGGTGTGGCCGCTGGTGCAGAAGCTCTGGACGGCGGGCGAGTTCGAGCTGGGCGATGATCCGTCGGCATTTCTGGCGGAGTATCATGCGTTGCCCAACATGCCGCGCCTCTCGTTGCCGGCCGGCGAAATGCACATCGAGAGCGATGCGGCTCCAGTCCCGCTGGTGCGGGTGACCAGCGGCGCCGGCTCGTGGCGCGCGTCGCCGTCGTGGCTCACGCTGCGCTTCCGGTACGGAGCGGAATTCGTGGACGCGGCGTCTACGGCCTCCACCTGTTTCGACAAGAACACGCGCACGCTGTATCGTCGCCGGGCGGCCGCCGAGCGCAATGCCATGACGCGCCTGCGGGCCCTTGGCGCGCAGGAGATGTACTCGTACGCCGAGAGCCGCATGTCGCTCGTGGTGCAGCCGCACACGTTGCCGCGGCTGATCTCCACGCTTGTGCGCGATGGCTGGTTGATCGAATCCGACGGCGCGACGTTCGTGGCGCCGAGCCCGTTGCAGGTGCGCGTGAGCACCGGGATCGACTGGTTCGATCTCACCGGGACGCTGCGCTATGGCGATCATGAGCTCACGCTGTCGCAGCTCCTCACCGCCATGGATGAAGGCTCCGGACTCATCGAGTTCGGCGACGGCGTGATTGGCTTTCTGCCCGATGAATCGCTCGATGAACTGCGTGCGTTGCTGGCGATTGGTGTGCGTCGCGGTGATGGCATCCGGTTCCGGTCGTCGCAGCTCGCGTTGCTCGACGTGTTGCTGGCCGCCTTGCCGGATGTCGATGTCGACGAAACGCTCGCCGCGGGTCGTGCGGAGCTCAAGAGGTTTCAGGGGATCAACACGATCCCCGTCCCGCGTGGCTTCGTCGGCACGCTGCGTGGCTACCAGGAGGAGGGGCTCTCGTGGTTCGGCTTCCTGCGTCGCTTCGCACTGGGCGGATGTCTGGCCGACGACATGGGGCTGGGCAAGACGATCCAGGTGCTGGCCATGCTCGAAGCGCGACGCGAAGAAGGCGCCGGCATGTCGTTGCTGGTGGTGCCGCGTTCACTCGTGTTCAACTGGGTGCGTGAGGCCTCGCGCTTCACGCCGCAGCTCAAGGTGCATGATCTCAGTCATGCCGAGCGGTCGGTGGAAGACCTCGATACCGTCGATGCGCACCTGGCGATTACGACCTACGGCACCTTGCGTCGTGATATCGCGCGGCTTGGCTCACGCCGGTTCGACTACGTGATTCTCGATGAGGCGCAGGCGATCAAGAACGCTGGTACCGCGACGGCCAAAGCGTGTCGCTTGTTGCAGGCCGACCATCGGCTCGCATTGAGTGGCACACCCATCGAGAATCGCATCGAGGAACTCTGGAGTCTGTTCGAATTCCTCAATCCCGGTATGCTGGGGGCGGCCACGACCTTCAGTTCAGCTACGCGGACGTTGGCCTCGTTGCGTCCTGGCATGCCAGCGGGCACGGGGGGGTCGGCGCAGGAGTTGCTGTCGCGCGCGCTGCGTCCGGTGGTGTTGCGGCGCACGAAGGCCATGGTGGCAAAGGAACTGCCGGCCCGTATCGAGCAGACCATCGAAGTGGAGCTGGAGCCGAAGCAGCGCGCCTTCTACGAGCAGCTGCGCAGTCAGTATGCCACGAGCCTGCTCGATCGCGTGGAGCGTGACGGCATTGGCAAGTCGCGCATGCATATTCTCGAGGCGCTGTTGCGCTTGCGTCAGGCGGCGTGTCATCCGGCGCTGGTCGATCCGACCAAGGCGTCGTTGCCGTCGGCCAAGCTCGACGCGGTCGTACCTGCGTTGCAGGAGATCGCGGCCGAGGGCAACAAGGTGCTGGTGTTCTCGCAGTTCACCAGCTTTCTGTCGCTGTTACGGGCGCGCCTCGATGCGCTCGAGGTGCCATACGAGTATCTCGACGGACGCACGCGTGATCGACAGGCCCGCGTGGATCGGTTCCAGTCGGCTGATGGTCCGCCGCTGTTCCTGATCAGTCTCAAGGCGGGTGGGCATGGGCTCAATCTGACGGCGGCCGAGTACGTGTATCTGCTCGATCCGTGGTGGAATCCGGCCGTCGAAGCGCAGGCCATCGACCGGGCGCATCGTATCGGCCAGACCAGTCAGGTCATTGCGACACGGGTCGTGGCGCGCGATACGATCGAGTCCAAGATCCTCCAGCTGCAGGCC
>NZ_JBILKJ010000177.1:0-5127 GCF_044376735.1 Gemmatimonas sp. | reverse complement strand
TCGAGCATGTGATGTGTCGTGCGCGCGGTGATCGCCACTGTCAGTGGCGCGCCGAGTGGCGCCGCCGCTGATTTGTTGCCAGGCGCCGCCGAATCGTCGGTGTCGCGCGTTGTGCCCCTGACATCCCGACTGCCATGCTGACCCCCGAAATGCTGCCGCGTCTGCAGCAGTTGCTTGCCGACGCCGATCTCGACGGATGGTTGTTGTACGACTTCCGAGGTACGAACGCCATCGCATCGGGGCTGTTGGGCTTCGACGGCCTCGTGTCGCGTCGGGTGTTCGCGCTGGTGCCACGCGAGGGCCTTCCCATCGGGATCGCGCACGCGATCGAGCCGGGCCCGTGGGCGCGCTGGCCGAAGGCGTGGCCGCTACGCACCTATACTGGATGGCGCGCGCTCGAGTCGGAGGTCGCGTCGCTGGTGCAGGGCAAGCGCGTTGCCATGGAATACTCGCCGGGTGACGCCATCCCGTATCTCGATCGCGTGCCAGCCGGCGTCCTCGAACTCGTACGCGCCAGCGGGGCCACGGTGGTGTGCTCGGGTGATCTCGTGTCGCAGATCTACGCTACGTGGACCCCCGACCAGCTGCGGTCGCACGAACGTGCGGCCGATCGCATCATGCACATCGCGCATGAGGCCATCGCGTACGCCGGCACGATGGTCGCGGCGGGAACGCCCGTGGCCGAGCATGAGCTGCAAGCGCGCATTATCGAGGCGTTCGACCGCGCCGGACTAGAGACGCATCACGGCCCCGACGTGGCCGCCAGCGAGAATGCCGCCAATCCGCACTACATGCCGTCGGCCTCCTCGCCTCGGCTGATTCAGCGCGGCGACACGCTGCTGATCGACCTGTGGGCCCGCGAGAAGAACGGTGGCGTGTACGCCGATCAGACGTGGATGGCCTCCATGGGGACGCCGAGTGCGCGCGTGGTCACGGTGTGGGAAGCGGTGCGCGATGCCCGCGATGCGGCGCTCGCGTTGCTGCAGAGCCGTATCTCGGCCGGCCTACCGGTGCGTGGCGGTGAAGCCGACGACGCGGCGCGGGCCGTGATCGAGGCGCGCGGATTCGGCCCGCAGTTCTGGCATCGCACCGGACACAGCATCGACTCACGTGAGCTGCACGGGTCGGGGCCGCAGATCGACAATCTCGAGTCACGCGACGATCGACTGCTCATTCCCGGCGTCGGGTTCTCGATCGAGCCGGGGATTTACCTGCCCGGCGAGTTGGGGGTACGCTCCGAGGTCAACGCGTATGTGGCCGAGGACGCGTTGCTGGTGACGCCCGGTGTGCTGCAGCGCGACCTGATCGTGGTGTGAGGGCGCGCGAGAACGGCTGGCGTCCGTGGATTCTTGTGCTGGCGTTGGTCGGCTGCGGCGAGTCGAAGCGGCCGGACGAGGACAACGGGCGCATCGCCGATGTCACGGTGGAGCCCGGGGCAGACCACGCCATGGCGGTGCCGAGGGACAGCGCGGTGCTGTCGCTGGCGCGAGCGGCCGGCGGTGCCGATGGGCGGCAGTACACTGTCGCACCGCCGGCGAGCGGCGGCGTCATCGTGGGGAGGATCGGCGGCGGCTCGCCGCGTGACACGAGCATCACTCCCACGCACGATCTGTCGGTGTGCCGTCCGTTCACGCAATCGCTGGTGCCCAGCCGCGATGGCGGCGTGGGGAACAGCGTGGTGTGGTTGGTGGGTGTGGCCGCTGGTCCCCGCGACGACGCGCCGCGCCGGGTGCGCGTGCTGCTCGACGGGTGCCGCCTGGATCCGCGCGTACAGCGCGTCGCCGCCGGCGGCACGGTGATGATCACCTCGCGGGATGCGATGACGACGCGCCTGCAGTTCGTCGACGTGGGCGGCGCGTCGGCGTCGCGCGGCACGGTGCTGTTCAACGACGCGGGGCAGGTGGTGCCCACCAGCGACGCGGCCAAGGTGCCGGGGTTGGTGCAGATTCGCGACGATCTGCATCCGTGGGTGCTCGCGTATCTGGCGGTCACCCCGCATCCGTTCGTGGCCGTCACCAGCGCCGACGGACAGTTTCGCTTCGACAACGTCCCGCCGGGCCGATATGCCCTCGTGATCTGGCACGAGCGATTCGGCGTGAAGCAGCAGCGGGTGCGGGTCGACGCGCAGGTGGAGACGCGGATAGACCTGAAGTTCTGACGGTCTGCTCCCTCGCATCGCCGCGTGGCCCGGCCACTCACGTGAGTGTGGAGTTGTGGGTTCAAGTTGGGAGTGGTGAGTGGGCGAACTGTCGTTGCGTGACCCACGACTCGAAACGCGAACTCGGAACTCCCAACGCACCCAGCGTACCCAGCGCACCCAGCGCACTCAGCTCAGCTGGTGAAGCCGCGCAAAGAGCCCGTCTTCGCGCCCCAGCAGTTCGTCATGACTGCCAGTCTCCACGATGTGCCCCTGGTCGAGCACGACCACGCGATCGGCGCGGCGCACGGTGCTGAGGCGATGCGCGATCAGGAGCGTGGTGCGACCCTGCAGCAGCTGCTCGAGCGCTTGCTCCACGTACCGCTCGCTTTCGGTGTCGAGACTCGACGTGGCTTCGTCGAGGATCACCACGGCGGGATCTTTGAGAAACACCCGCGCGATCGCGATGCGCTGGCGCTGCCCGCCGGAGAGCTTTACCCCGCGCTCACCCACGCGCGCATTCCACTGGTCGGGGAGTCGCTCGATGAACTCCCACGCGTGTGCCGCCTGCGCCGCACGCATGACGTCAGCGTCGCTCGCATCGGGACGGGCATATGCGATGTTCTCGCGGATGCTGCCGCTGAACAACACCGGTTCCTGCGGCACGATCCCGATGGCATCGCGCAGCGTGTCGAGCGCGAGGTCGCGGATGTCGATGCCGTCGAGCGTAATGCGTCCCGCCGTGACATCCCAGAAGCGCGGCAGCAGGCTCGCAATCGTGGTCTTGCCGGCGCCTGAACGCCCGACCAGCGCAACGACGTCACCCGGCGCGATGTCGAGCGAAATCTCCCGCACGACATCGGGGAGGTCTGGCTGGTAGCGGAACGCGACGGACTCCAGGGCCACCGCACCGCGCACCGGCCCGGTGAAGCGACGCGGGTGCGCGGGATCGCGCACGGTGGGTTGGGTGTCGAGCAGTTCAAACACGCGGGTCGCGGCGCCGACGGCTTCCTGAAAGTTGCCGAACAAGGTGGCCAACGATCCCACGGCCGCGGCGACGAACAGGGCGTAAAACAGGAACGCCACGAGTGTACCGGCGGTCAGCTTTCCCTCGACCACCTGCGCGCCACCCTGCCAGAGCACCGCCGCCACCGAGCCGAAGGCCACGAAGCCCACGACGCCGAAGAACAGCGCCCGCACGCGCGCGCGCTGGACGGCCACGCCCACGAGGTCGTGCAGCAGCGCGCCGAATCGCTCCGTCTCGATGCCTTCACGCGTGAAGCTCTGGACGGTGCGGATGGCGCCGAACGATTCGTCGGCCATTCCCATCGCCTCGCCGATGCGGTCCTGCACGCTCGTGCTCGCCCGGCGCAGTGCGCGCCCGAAGGTGAACGCCGCGCCGATGACCAGCGGCACCACCGCCAGCGTGGTGAGCGTGAGGCGGGGGTTCGTCACGAACATCATCGCGATGCCGCCAATCAGGAATAGCGTCTGGCGCGACAGCTCGGAGATCCACGTGCTCAGCAGCGACTGCAGCAGGGCGAGATCGCTGCTCAGGCGGCTGGTGAGTTCACCGGTGCGGCGCTCGGTGAAGAACGCCGGCGACAGCCGGATGAGGTGCGCGTACGTCTGCTCGCGCAGCGTGGCGATGATCCGCTCGGTGGAAGAGCTGAGCAGAAACACCTGGACGAAGTTCGCGACCGCCTGCACCGCGAAGACTCCGACCAACCCCAACGCGATTCGGTCCAGCGCCCCGCGATCCTTGAGGACAAACGCGGCGTCGAGCAAATACCGCAGCACCGCGGGGAACACCAGCCCCGCCGCGGCCGCGACCACGAGAAAAAAGAAGGCGACGGCCAGCCGCGCGGTGTAGGGCCGTACGAGTGGCGCCAGCCGTGCCAACGGGCGCGGCGACGCGGCCCGCCGCGATGTCACGGCGCGATCGCCCGATCGACCGCCATCGCGAGAAAGAGCAGGGCCAGATACAACAGCGAATACTTGTAGACCCACCACGCCGGACCGGTCCACGGCTTCGACGCACGCGCGGCGAAGAGCACCTTGAGCACGCCACCCATCAGCAGCGCGTTCAGTACGATCGCCGACACCAGATACAGCGTGCCGAAGGCGCCGAACAGCACCGGTAACAGCGTGAGCACGATGAGGATGACGGTGTACCACACCATCTGGTACATCGTCTCGCGCTCACCCCACACCAGCGGCGCCATCGGCACCTTGGCGCGGCCGTAGTCCACCTGCTTGAGCAGGGCGAGCGCCCAGAAATGCGGCGGTGTCCAGTAGAACACGATCAGGAACAGGCAGAGGGCCGACACATCGAGCGTGCCCGTGACCGCCGCCCACCCCACCAGCGGGGGAAACGCGCCGGCCGCACCACCGATCACGATGTTCTGCGGCGACGACCGCTTGAGCCACCGCGTGTAGATGAACACGTAGAAGTAGAACCCGGCCAGGGCGAGCCCCGCCGTGAGGACGTTCACGAACTGCGCCAGCATCCACGTCGCGAACGCGGCGCAGGCGACTCCGAAGGCGAGCACTTGGATGGGCGACATGCGCCCGCTCGGAATCGGACGCAGGCGCGTGCGCGCCATGACGTCGTCGATGTCGCGGTCGAGGTACATGTTGACCGCATTCGCGCCGCCGGCCATGAGGTAGCCGCCGATGGTGACCAGCAGCACCAACAACAGCGACGGCGAGCCGGCTGCGTACATGGGCGCGACCGTCGTCACGAGCAGCAGCGAGATGATGCGCGGCTTCGTCAGCGCGATCAGATCGCGCGACAGCGGCGTCGGGGCCTTGTCGGGGTCCAACACGACGCCGGTCACTGGGGCAGGGCGCGATATGCGCCAAAGAAGACGGCAATCAGTCCACCCACCGGCAGGACCACCCACAGGATCTCCGTCAGCCGATGCGGCGTCGGAACCTGAGAGGAGGAGGGGAGGATGGGCAGCGTACGGAAGACGGCGCGCAGAATG
>NZ_JBILKJ010000065.1:0-14743 GCF_044376735.1 Gemmatimonas sp. | reverse complement strand
CGCGTTCGTCGTGAGTCCCCCCAGGAAGGCCCAGGTGATCGCACCCGACAGTGGCTGACTGCGCGCGGTGGTCCGGCTGCGATCGGCCAAACCGCCCGTCTCGTTGGGGATCGTCGTTTCCTGCTCGCTCACCAGATAGCGCCCGTTCACGTTCAGCATGGTGATCACCTTCCGCAGCCGTACCGGCCGCCAACTCCAGCGCACGGAGTAATCGGGCTTCACCCGTTGCGTGCTCGTGATCACGGCCTGGAATCCGTCCAGGGTCCGTCGCGTCCAGGTTTCGGTGGTGCCGTTCTCGAGCCGGGACTGGACGGTGAACGAGAAGGGCAAGTTCAACGCACCGGTAGCCGTCGCGCGCCGCAAGCGCCCCGCGGTGGTGGACAGACGCGAATCGAGCCCACGGAACGATTGGATACCGCCCAGGCCCAGTTGATAGCCCCAACCGGGAATGAACGCCGTGTTGTCGTAGTTCGAAGTGAGACTCTGCTGCCACGAGACATCGATGGGCGCGAACATCCGTCCCAGTCGATTGCCCAGCGACTTCTCCGGTGTGCGCGACGAAATGAGGCGGCCGAGGTCGAACGTGGTGCCGGTACTCAGGGTCTGCGCCGCGCCCATTCGCTTCGGCAGGCGATAGGCTCCGGTGGAGTCCTGCACGCGCAACAGGGCGCGCGCATTCGGATCCTTGTTCAGGTTGAACGTGGAGTTGAAGTCGAGACGCGGCCGCAGCCATACGGCGAGCGTGGGCTGGAAGAGGAAGGCCGAGGTGAGCGATCGCTCCCGCTCGAGCCCCAACGTCGTGCCCAGCAGCTGCAATCGCTCGGCGGCCGCCGCCTGTCCGCGATCGGTGCTATCCGGCAGGAGCGACGTGGTACGATAATCGCGCAGGTCGAGCAGCTGACGCGCATTCATCGTGGCCGTGAGGCCGGCGGACGGGCGGAATTCCAGCGTGCTGCTGTTCTGCCAGAAATGCGTCAGACCATTGGTGACCTGACCGGTATCCGTCGGGGATTCGGCCGCCTTCGTGTACGACGTGCTCGAATTCGCGTTGCGCGCCAGCGAGCTCGACAACCGGAACGCCGTGGGCGCCCAGCGGAATCGCTGCCCGCGGACGTTGCGGACGGCGTCACTCTCCCGGAGCCCGCGCGGCAGGATACCGAACAGCGCATCGAGCACGCGCGGCAGCTTCGACTCGCGGCGATCGCCAGCGAGGTTGAGCGATGCCCCGAGGGCGTAGGCGTTGTTGTTCGCCTCCTGAAACGCGCTTTGCGACGCGGCATTCGACCACGTACCGTTGAGCGCCAATCCATTCACGAGCGGCGCATACCATCGCCCCCCCATCGGGGTGGCCCGCCGCAACGCCAGCGAATAGTTCACCCGCCGATCGCTCGGATTGCGGAGCCCGTCGATGCCACTGGCCCGCACGTCAGTGCGATTGATGAACAGCTGATCGACCCCGGAGCCCACGTAGTCCACACTGAACGGCATGACGATGCCGAGCCGCGACGGCAGCATCCGCTCCAGATGCAGCGTGGTACCCACGCTCACGCCGCTCGTGGTGAGGAACGACGGCGTTTCATTGAGCTGACGGAAGTTCGGATCGCGACGACTCACGTTCATGCGGAAGTCAGCAAGATCGCCGGCATTCACCGCGAGCCCGAGCTCGCCGGCGAATCCGATATCGTCGACCACATCGGTCAGGCGGATATCGTTGACCCACAGTTCAAGCGTGTCGTTGCTCATGATGCCCGTGCCGCCGCGCGGCATACTGTCCACGCGCACGAGTCCAACCGCCATTTCCTGGACACCGGCAAGATTGGGCGGCGTGACCGTCGGATCGGCGCTGTAGACGATGTACCCGTCCTGACAGACGGCGTATCGCCGCACCGCCACGCCGCGCGGCAGACCGGACCGCCGGATCAGCGCCAGATCGGCACCGGAGCACGACACCGAATCCGTGGAGCCCTTCAGAAAGTTGTTCTCGAGTTGCGCGCGAAGCATCTGGAACTTCTGCAGATCGACGCGCACCTCGGGTTCCCAGGCGCTGAGCCCCACGCCGGCGTTCACCGGTGTGCGATACATGTAGAAGTTGTTCTCATCCCGACCGATCTTCACGTAGCCATTCAACTCGCCGTTCTGTCCCCAGCCGTTACCGCGGCCGCGCATCCACAGACGAAGCGTCTTGTAGCCCATGAAGGTCTTGGTGCCCTCCTGGAAGCGAAAGAAGGCCTCGGCACGATCGAAGGGACGGAACTGCCGGCCCGGGATACCCGCCTGCAGTCGCAGCGCGCTCTCGTTGACCTGCAGCCGGTTGTTCTCGTAGCCGGTTTGCCGATTCTCCGGGGCTTCGACCACACCGGGCGGCGGTGTGTACGGGACCAGCGAGGTGGAGTCGAGGGTGCCGATCACGCTCGCGATCACGTAACCACCCACCACGCCCGCCGAGTCGCCGGCCATCCCCGACAGCGGCTCCGTGCTGCGCTTGAGCCACGGCGCGCCCACCAGCTTCAGTCGGGTGAGCGCCACGCGCACGAAGGCGTCGTCGGCCGACTCCGCGCTGGACACCATCGTGAGTCGCAGCGCGCGTACGCGTCGGTCGTTCGGGCTGTTCTGCTCTTCGGCCGGCGCACGCCAGTTGATGCGCACCTGCACCCAGCACAGGGAATCGCTCACCACGCCGTTGAGCGTGGAGTCCTGCTGCTGATAGCACTTGCCCACGCGCGTCCAATTGCGCGTATCCGCGAGATCGACCACGAAGCGCTTGTACTGCTCCTGATCGATGGCGGCGTTGGGGATGTTCAGCTGGCCGTCAAGATCGAGGTCTTCTTCATCGAGTCGGTTGTTGCGCGCACCACAGTTGGCGCGGCTGTCGCCGAGGACCTGCACGATCTGCACTGCCTGGGTACAGATGGCGACTTTGTTCTGCGTGGAGATCACCGGCGACGGGCCAGTGCGATTCACGACCACGATCGTATCAGCGACGTCGCCGGGCAGACCCTTGTCGTTCTCGGCCGCATTGAAGGCGCGCGAAAACGGATCGCGCTCGGAATCGAAGCGATCGAAGCCCACGAGCCGCTTGCCGCGATAGGTGGAGTCGGCGGGCAGCCCCGGTCGTACCGGTGAGTTCACCGTGAGCGTCTCGGGCGCAAAGGCGACGCTGTTCTCGCTGATTTCGCCGAAGTCGAACACCAGCGTCGGATTGCGCTTCACCTTTGCCTGCTCGGACTGCACGAGCACGAAGAACTCGATGTTCTCCGTGCGCGAGAGATCGGCACCACTGGGATTGATGACCGTGCGTAGCGAGCGCCAGCGACGTCCCGTGGGCGTATTGCCCACGAGACTGTTGTCGCCAATCGTCCAGGCGAAGCGGCGCTTCGCCGTGCCGGGCTCGAAGTCGAAGATGCCGCCGGTTTTCAGCGGATAGAGCGTCATCCACAGCAGCTGCTCGGGTGCCTGCACACCACCGCCCACGATGCGCACCGAGGGATCGATCTGCTGGATGTTGAACTGAATGAAGTTGCCGGCGACATCGACGCCATTGTTCTGGAACGCCATCGTGGCCGCCCGGTTCACCGCGAACGTGCTGCTGCCGACGCGCGCCGCCAGGGTGTTCCCCAACGACGGCCGGGAGCTGTAGTACCACGCGCCTTCGGAGAGCGAGATACCAGGAATGCCCCCTTCCCCCTCGAACGATTCGATGTAGGCCTGCCCAGCCGCGTTCGGCTGCGGCTTGCTCATCGCGAACTCCCCCTGCAGACTCACCCGGGAGGGCGTGGTGCTCTGCTTGAACGGCAACCTTCCAAGCGCGCGCGTGAGCAACGGGGCGTCCCACGCGAGGTTGCCGGTCATCCCGGCCACCAGCGATCCCACCGGCTCGAATCCGAGCGGGGGTCGGTTGAAGCCCGAGCGCTGGCTCTGCGAGATCGCGGTGAACGCCAGCTGCCCGTTCTCGAGGGGGAACTGCGACGCGAACCCGAGAATGGTGGTGGGCGCCGCCGCGAACAACGGGTTCTCTTCGTAGCGCACCGACACCTGCCTCGGCGTGGCGAACAGCGTGTCAGGGCGATTGAAGGTGATCATGCCGAGGTCGTAATCGATCTCGTAGTCCGTCGTCTTCGTGAGCAACCGGCCGTCGAGCGACACGCGCTCGGAGTTGGGGCGCACCTGAATCGTGCTCAACTTGATGGACTGCGTGCTGCCGCCGCCTTCGGAGAGGTAGCTGGCCACCATGCGGTAGATCACCTGCGGTCGCTGCGCCGAGTACAGATACTCGTTGGGATACCGATAGAGCGTGTCGTTGGCGGGATTGGCGAGTGGCTGCGCGAGTCCGCCGCGCGCGAACGGCTGCAGCGACGGATAGAACACGAAATAGTCGCGGATCAGCTTTTGCTGTCCGTTGCCGCCCGCGAACGACGCCAGCTGATTGGGATCGTTGGGACGCGGCCAGACGCGATTCTCGACGTCGAATGCCGCCGAATTGGTGGCCTGCGACAGGCCGAAAAGCTGCAGATACGTTTCGCCGCGCGACGCGTCGATCGGCTTCTCCTGATCGCCCGATGTACCGGTCACGAGCTTGAGCTTGATCGTCTCGCGTTGCAGATCTTCACCGCCTAAGCGATACACCGACTTGAGCTCGCGCAGGAAGTACGCGGTGTTGGTGGGCTGGAGTTCCGGCTCCCAGAGCAGGTTCGCGTACTGTGGCTCGGCGGTGAACTCGATGTCGGGTGTTCCGCCGGTATTCACATTACGCCCCGGCGTGCCGTTGACGTTCACCTCGTAGGCTACGACGAGCCGCTCGTTGTTGGGATTGAGCGGGCGCACCAGCGCGATCCAGAGCTGCGACGGATCGACGTAGTAGTGCACGTTCTCGCGCAGCAGTTCGTAGATCTGCCGCGACGGATTGCGCGCCCCACGCACCGAGAACTGCGGTCCGCGTGGGTTCTGGTTGGCGGCGCCGATGAGCTGTCGGTACACGTAGAGCCGGGTCGGCCGCACCGAATCGGGAAGCGACGCGGCCAGCTGCTGCATCTGCTGGCGGTTCAGCAGATCGATGTTCGGATAGCCGCCCAGCAGGCGCGGATCGATGGTGAAGAAGAAGCGGCGCGTCTCGACCTGAATGTCTTCGATGACGCGATCGACCTGCTGCTGCGACCGTTCGCCGATGGTGAAGACGTTGTCCTTGGACACATTGCCTTTCTGCTGCGCCACAATGGAGGTGAAGCGCATGGGGCCGATCTGTCCCGTGGCCTGGATGCCGTAGTTGCCCGACGGGATGCCCGAGGTGAGGAAGCGCGAGGCCGGCGGCTGGAAGGTGACGTTGCCGACTTCGAGCGTCTGGAGCGCTTCGTCCGACTTGCCCTGGTAGCGCACCGAAATGTTGTTGGACGCATCGAACTCGCGCTGCGAGTCGAAGTCGACATTCACAAAGACGCGATCGGCGACGACGCCGCCGGTGCGCACGTTGAACTGGAAGTCGAAGGCCGGCTGGAAGATGCCGAAGCAGTTGTTGCCAAGGATGGTGAGTTGCGCGGTGGTGCAGCGCTCGTTGCGGCTGCGCTGCACCTTCGACTCGAGGCGCGACTGGAGGGAGATCCCGAGGTCGCCGATATCGCCCAGCAGGTCGGTGGCGATCTGGGCGGCGGCATCGGCCCCCGGGCGACGCTGCGGGACCAGCGGCACCAGCGCTCCCGGGGTCGGGCCACTGTCGGTCCGAACGGCGACGGCGAGCGGCGAGGAGAGGCTGCGTGCCACGGTTAGTCCCCACCGGGCGACGATCCGCTCCTCACGGCGGCGGCGCGCCACGGCGACGGCGCGATCGGCGACACGGACCGGATCGGGGCGAAGCGCCGTGGCCGCCCCAAACGGACCGAAAACGGGGGGGACCTTGAGGCGCAGCGTATCAGCGGCCAGGCGCGCCCCTGCGGGCAGCGGCGCGGGCCCGGGAACGGTCTGCTGCGCCGCCAGCGATGTCGCCAGCGGTGACGCGATCAGGGAGACGGCCGTGAGCGATGCGATCGGCAGCGTCATGGACCAGGCCATGGGCAATGCCGCGAGCGCCCATGTCTGGAGCAGCCTGCGCACCGAACTCCGGTCGTGGGGTACCAGCGGCCAGCCCTGTCGCCGCGGTACGGTCAGAAACTGCGAGCGCATATTGTCGACTCTACGCCGACGCGCCCTTGATAATGCGGGTGGTCACCTAGGAATTTACGTCGTGAAGCTTATTACCCGCTATGTCGTGCGCGAGCACGTTGGCCCGCTCCTTTTTGCGCTGTCTGCACTCACGTCGCTGCTGATGCTGCAGTACGTGGCGCGTCAGCTCGCCAATTTGGCGGGCAAAGGACTCCCGTGGGCGGCCATCGCGAAGTTCTTCGTCCTGTCGTTGCCGTTCACGATCGCGATGACGATGCCGATGGCCGTGCTGGTGGCGACGCTGTACACGTTCGGCCGCATGGCCACCGAACACGAGATCACCGCGCTCAAGGCGAGTGGCGTGCGCGTCCGCACTCTGATGGCGCCGGTGCTGGTCTGCGCCTTCCTGCTGTCACTCGCGATGGTCGCGTTCAACGACCAGGTGCTGCCGCGCGCCAACCACGCGCTGCGCATCCTGCAGAGCGACATCGCCAAGACCAAGCCGACGCTGGCCTTGCGGGATCAGGCCATGAATGCGGTGACGGACCAGTTCTTCCTGCGCATCGCCCGCAGCGACGCGAACACGAACAAGATGTACGACGTCGTGATCTACGATCTCACCAAGGGACCGGAGCGCAAGACGATCTACGCCGACAGCGGCCTGTTCTCGCTGACCCCGAACGGACAGGATCTCCTGCTGCAGCTATTCAATGGCTACTCGCAGGAATTCGTTCGTGGCGATGCGCGGCGGCTGCAGCGCAGCTTCTTCCTGGACCAGACGGTGAAGGTACGGGGTATCACCCGCGGCTTCCAAAGCACCGGCGAAGACAACTTCCGCAGCGACCGCGAGATGACGGTGTGCGAAATGCACCAGCGGTACGCGTCCGACGCGATGGATTTCCGGCGGGTACGGCAGGAGTACATCATGTACGCCAGCCGACTCGTGGCCCCGGGCACCAAGACCATCCGCGCCCCCCGCGACCGCCCCGCCCAGGAAGGATTGGCGCGCTTCTACTGCGTGACATTGCCGTCGCTGCTGCTGCCCAAGACGGTCAAGGCGCAAGCCGCAGTGCAGCCCCCGGTGCAGCCCGCGGTGCCGCCCGCAGTGCCGCCCGCGGTGCAGCCCGCGACCGTGACGCCCATGATCGTGCCGACCGCCGACACGCTGCGCGATACCCTGCGCGATACGCTGCGCGACACCCTGCGCGACACGCTCGGGGTGCCCGTCCCGGCCGTGGCGCCGGCGCCGCCCGCACCGCCGGCGATCGACTCCATGACGACGTACCGCAGTGCGATGACGGCCGCCGACGCCCAGCTCATGGCCTCCCGCGAAGGGCTCGATAGCCTCACCGTGGAAATTCACAAGAAGTTCGCACTGTCGTTCGCCTGCCTGGTGTTTGTGCTGTTCGGCCCCCCCATCGCGCTGCGCTTTCCTCGCGGCGGGGTCGGCGTGACGATCGGTGTCAGCATCGGGGTGTTCGGGTTGTACTATGTGTGCCTGATGGGCGGTGAAGCGTTGGCCGACAAGGGGCTGGTGCCGCCATCGATCGCGATGTGGATCGCCAACGCCATTTTCACCGTGACCGGCATCGTGTTGCTGTGGCGAGTGGAATCGACCACGGACACGTCGCGCGGCGGCGGGATCCGCGACTGGTGGGCCGATCGCGGGGCGCGGCGTGCGCTCGCCGCGCAGATGAAGCAGGAGCGGGCCCAGAAGGCGGTGGGCGCGTGAGCCGTCGCTTCATCACGCCGCTGGATCGCTACGTGGCGGCCGAATTCACTCGCATCTTCGCCGTCACCACGCTGGGCTTCCCGGTGCTGGTGTTCGTGATCGACCTGGTCGACAATCTGCGCAAGTACACCGAGCGGAAGCTGGCGCTCAAAGCGGTCGCCCTGAGCTACGTGTACTGGATCCCGGACACACTGTTCATGGTCCTGCCGGCCGCCGTGCTCTTCGCTACGGTCTTTTCCATCGGGACTTTCACGCGCTACTCGGAGATCACCGCCGCGAAGGCCTCGGGGATCAGCTTCTACCGGTTCATCGCCCCCATTCTGGTCATGGCGACGGTGGCGATGGGGATCGACCTCGTGTTTGCCGAGCTCGCCCCGCCGGCCAATGCCCAACGCCTCAAGCTGCTGGCCGGCAAGGGACAGGATCGCGACAACAACCGGTACAACTTCGCCTTCGGCAGCGAGACGGGGCGCGTGTACCGGATCTACACGCTCGATGTGAAGCAGCGCCTCGTGGAGAACGTGGAGATCGAGGAGCGCGGCTCCGCGAAGCGGCCCGGGCTCCTGGTGGCGGCCAAGAGTGCCACGTGGAACGACCGGCGCGGCTGGGTGCTGAAATCGGGGATCGTGCATGTCGTCCCCAGCGACTCCACCGACCGTGCCGTGGCGTTCGACTCGCTCGTCGACCGGCACTTCACGGAGAAGCCACAGGACCTGCAGGCGACCGAGCGCCAGCCGAGCGAGATGAACTTCGCCGACCTGTCACGGTTCATCGGCGCGCTCGAGCGCTCCGGCGCCGACGTCAACCTGCTCCGCGTGGAACGGATGCTGAAGTTGGCGATTCCAGTAACCTGCGTCATCATTGCATTGTTCGGAGCGCCACTGGCCACCAGTTCCCAGCGCGGTGGTGCCGCCTACGGTATCGCGGTCAGTCTGGCCACGACCATTCTCTTTCTTGTGCTCATTCAGTTGACGAAGGCGATCGGTGGGAAGGGGCTCATGCCCCCGGACATTGCGGCGTGGGTCCCCAACCTGGCCTGCGGGCTGTTCGCGCTCGTGCTGCTCTATCGGGTGCGGACGTGATGCTGGGCATGGATGTCGTCATCCGGTTGGCCGGTCGGCGCATCGGGGGGCTGCTGCGCGCGCTCGGCCGGCGCGCGTACTTCGCGCGCGACATCGTACGCGGTGTGCGGGACCCGGACACCTGGATCCCTGAAATGATCCGGCAGATGCGCACGATCGGCGTCGAGTCGGTGCCCCTCACCATCATCGTCGCCGCGTTCCTGGGCGGTGTGACGGCCTTCCAGACGCGCTACCAGCTCTTTCCCGGGGTGCAGCTGTCGGTGGTGGGACTGATTACCCGACAGAGCATTGTGCTCGAGCTGGGCCCGCTTCTGACCGCACTGGTGCTCACGGGCCGGGTCGGTGCCCGTATGACCGCGGAGATCGGGACCATGCGCGTCACGGAGCAGATCGACGCGCTGGAAACGCTGTCGTTCGACCCGGTGGCGTATCTCGCGTTGCCGCGCTTTCTGGCGGGCATCGTGATGCTACCGGCGTTGGTCATTCTGGCGAACACGACGGCGATTGTGAGCGCGTGGGCCATCCTGATCACCGCGACCGACGTACGCACTGCCGACTTCCTTGATGGCCTTCGTCTCGCGTTTACGACCTTCCAGGTCGTGTACTCACTGATCAAGGCGTTCCTGTTCGGTGCGGCCATTTCGTTCGTCTGTTCGTACGAGGGCTACGTGACCGAAGCGGGCGCCGAGGGCGTGGGGCGGTCCACCGCCCTCGCCGTCGTGATCGCGTCAGTGAGCATTCTGGTGCTCGATGCCCTCGTGGCTGCCGTTCTTGCTCCCTTCATTCAGGCCTGACGGCCTGCTTTCTCTCCATACATGACGACGAAACGACGCGACGAACTGCTGGTCGGTCTGCTCCTGCTGGTGGCGCTGCTGCTGGGGATCGGCGGGACGATCTGGATCGCCCGTGGTGGTCTCTCCAGCGGCTATCCGATGTTTGCGCGCTTCAAGTGGGGCGCGGGCCTCAAACAAGGCCAGCCCGTGCTGCTGGCCGGCGTTCAGGTCGGGTATGTAAATAAGGTCAACCTGATCCCCGACGGCACGATCACGGTGTCGCTGAAGCTGCAGAAGCAGTACAAGGTGCCGGCCGGTACCACGGCCACGGTGCAAGCCAACGGCATCTTCGGCGACCAGCTGATCGCCCTCACGCCGATCATCGGCCGAGAGGGCTACATGGCGGCCGGCGATACGATCCCCACCGGTGTCGGATCACCGGGCGTACCGGAATTGCTCGGCAAGGGCGACTCGATCGCGCTCAACGTGCGCGCATTGACCGACGAGGCGCGTGTGCAGTTCGTGGAAGGTGGCGGCGTCAAGGACGTGCGGCAGACGATCGCCGACCTCACGAAGCTGGTGGCGCAGCTCAGTGCCGTCACCGCCGAACAGTCCAAGCAACTCACGCTCACGCAACAGACGGTGCGCCGCACACTGGCCAGCGTGGATTCCACGAAGGTGGACTCGACGCTCAAGAATCTGCAGGCCACCTCAGCGCAGATCGAGCAGCTCACGCGTGAATTCAAGCAAACGAATGCGCAGGTTCAGGGCGTGCTGGACAAGGTGAGCAACGGCCCCGGGACGGCCGGCAAGCTACTGAACGATCCGGCGGTGTACGCGCGCCTGGATACGCTGCTGCTGCGGGTGGACTCGCTGGTGATGGATTTGAAGAAGAATCCGAAGAAGTACATCAATCTGCGGATCTTCTGAGGTCGAGAACTGCCAACGGCGAACTCCCTAGGAAGCAGGAGGGAGGGTATCAGGGGGCAGGAGGCAGGGGGCGCTGACAGTTAGCTGTCGCGCCCCTTTGGCTTTTCGCGCTTTGCCTTTTCCACGTAGTGCTTCCGCAGGCTAAACGTCATGCGGCGGACCTGGCGGGTCTCGTCGAGCGCTGCCTCGATGCCGCCGAGGTTGAGTCCCAGCTTGTCGGCGAGAATGAGGTGGCTTTCGACTTCGAAGGCCGACGACACGGCGTAACTCAGGAATCGCGCGCAGTCGGCGGCACCGGGTTGAGCAACGCCCTCGGCAATGTTGGAGGGGATCGAATCCACGGCGCGATCGATTTGCGAGCGGAGCCCTGGCGCCTGCGTGCGTTTGATGCCGCGGGAAATCCGATGCACGCGGACCGCCAGCGCAATCGCGCGATGCCACGCCTGGATGTTGGCCGGATCTTGCATGCCGCCGACGATACCCGGAGCTCGATCCGCGTGTGTCATCCGATCCACGCCCGCGCGTCCATCCGAACGCGGTTCCCCCCTGCCGCCTCCCCCCTGATACCCTCCCCCCTGCTCCCTAGGGAGTTTGCTGTTTGCAGTTCGCAGTTCTCACCCGTACCAACGAAAAGCGGCGCCGTCTCCGGCGCCGCTCTCCTTACAACCACACCAACATCGAGCCGATTAGAACGACAACCGCAGACTCGCCTGAATCTGATAGAACTGGCTGAAGTTCAGCGGCGTGAACTGCGGGTTGAAGTTGTTCGTGAAGGTCACCACCGGCACCTGCGTCGACGGATCGGCGCTGGTGAACGACTGGACCTGCAGCAGCGACGCGTTGCCGTTGGCCGTGGCGGACTTGATGCGTCCCCACTTGCTGTTCAGCAGGTTGGCGGCGTTGAAGATGTCGAAGCGAAGCGTCGCGCGCTCGCCACGGATCGACGGGAGCTGCTGTTCGATCGTCATGTCGAAGCGATCGAACATCGGGTTGCGGCAGGACGTCGGCTTCATGATCGTGCCGCGCTGCGAGTCGAGGCAGCTGTTGTCCTTGATGAACTGGTCGAGCAACGCGGCCTGCTGCGCCGGCGTGAGCACCACGCCCGCCACCGTCGTCTGCGAGAAGCCCAGCTTCGGATCGGTCGGGCCCGTCGGGATGTAGATCGGATCGTTCGCGTTCGAGCCGTCGCCATTCATGTCGCCGCGGCCACCGTTACCGGTGTACACGAACGAGTACGGCGTGCCCGACTGCTTGCTGTAGTAGAACGTGATGTTCGTCTGATTCGACTTCCACGGCGCGGTGTAGGTGCCGTTGATGAGCAGGCGGTGCGGCTGGTCGAACAGCGACGGGTTCACCGGCTGGTCGGACTGCAGCCCCGAGTACACGCGGCCGAACTGCCAGTTGGAGAGCGCCACCGAGCTCGACAGGTCGGTCACCGAGTAGCTGCGACCATACGTGTACGCCACCGAGCCCTCAAAGGCGCCGCTGAAGCGCTTGCGGAGCTGGCCCGTGGCGCTGTACGCATAATCCTTGCTCTGGTTGGAGAGCTCGATCACGTTCGAGCCATACACCGGGAAGCGCGGCGCGACGGCGGGAATGCCGGTCGCCGCGAAATTGGCGAACACGGTGCGGCCCTGCGCGTCGATGCGCCCCGTCTGCGGGATGTTGATGTTGTTGTAGAAGAAGCTGTTGATGGAGCGCGAGTACAGACCATCGAACGTCGCGATCACGTCGCCCGGCAGCTTGCGGTCGTAGCCAAGCGTGGCGCGGAGCAGCTGCGGGAACTTGAGGTCGGGATCGGCCAAGTTGACGGTGCCGAGGAACGTGCCGTCATCGAGGCTGCGGCCGGCCGAGCCGTCCGTCTTCAGACCACAACCACGCGGCGACACCGGCGTCGCATTGAACAACGGCGACACGCCGTTGCTCGCCGAGACACCGCCACCGCAGGTGAACTGCCCGAGACCGGCACCGGTGTTCTGGAACTGGTTCGACATCCACACGTAGGCCGGGATACCCTGGAACAGGCCGACACCACCACGCACCTGATTCTTCTGGTCGCCGGTGGCGTCCCAGTTGAAGCCGAGGCGCGGCGAGAACTGCAGGTTGCCCGACGGGAGGTCGGAGGTGCTGCGGCCGAAGTCACGCTGCACGGCGGCAGCGAACGACGGCTTGGTGAAGAAGATCGGCACGTCGATGCGCAGACCGAGCGTCGTGGTGAAGCGCGGCGTCACCGTCCACTGGTCCTGGATGTAGCCGGCGAGCTGCGCGGCCGTGAAGTTGGCCGCGACATCGCCACCGAGGCCACCCGAACCGGAGAATGAGGCCGGCGTGCGGTTGGCCACGAAATCGGCGAGCGTGTTGTACGTGTAATTGCCGTACGAGTTCTGCAGGAAGGCGTTGTAGGCCTTGTAGATCTCGTTGCGGGTACCGATCGACACGATGTGATTGCCCAACGGCATCGTGAAGTTGTTCTGGATCTCGTACAGGTCTTCACGCAGCTCATTGCCCTGCGAGCTGTTCTCCGTGCCCGCGCGGAAGGCGATGCCGGAGCCCGTGCCACCGATGTTCTGCACCAGCACCTGCGGCGCGAGGACATCCGACACGCGCTTGAAGCGCGTGGTCGTAAGGCCAACCGTGAACTCGTTCGAGAAGCCGTTCGAGAAATTCGTGAACGCCTGACCGACGATCTGGTTCGACTTCTCCGTGCGACGGAACCCGTTCGACGTGAAGTTGAAGGTGCCGAGCGAGCGGGAGAAGTCGAACGCTTCCTGATCGTTGTAAATGTTGCGGAGCACGAGACGCGTGTTGCCCGACAGCTGGTAGTCGAGACGCACGAAGGTGTTGAGCAGCGGGTTCTCGTTGCTGGTCAAGGCGCCGCTACCGGCCGCGATGCCCTTGCTGGACAGGTAGTTCACGAACGAGTCGACCTGCGCGGTGGTGATGCGCGCGGCGGCGACCGGAGAATTCACCAGGCCGGTGGGGGACGTCGGATCGTAGAACGGCCCCGACGACGGCGCCACGTTCTGGCTGGTCTCGACGGTGGCGAAGAAGCGCAGCTTGTTCTTGATGATCGGGCCGCCGAGGGAGAAACCCATCTGGCGACGCACGAACGGCGACGTGCGGAGGAACGCCGTGTCACGACCCATCTGCTGGTCGCGGTAGTACACGAAGGCCGCGCCCTTGAACTCGTTGGTGCCGGACTGCGTCACGGCGTTGACCAGCGCGCCGGTGAAGTTGCCTTGGCGCACATCGTACGGCGACACCAGCACCTGAAATTCCTTGATGGCGTCGAGCGGGAGCGCGCGGCCACCGACCTGCGCACCGACGGTCGGCGAGGCACCGAGACCGAAGCGGTTGGCGAGCGATACGCCGTCGATCTGGATGTTGTTGAAGCGGTTGTTCTGGCCGGCGGCCGAGATACGGCCGTCCTGCGACACGTTCACCTGCGGCGAGTTGCGGATGAGGTCCGTCACGTCGCGGTTGAGCGTCGGCAAGCGGCGCACCAGCGTATCGGTGAGGACCGTCTGCACGCCCTGACGGGTGGCCGAGAAGTCGGACGTGGTCGTCACCGCTTCCGTGCGGACGGCGGCAAGCTGCGTCGCCTGTTCCTTCAGCTGGAAGTCGAGGCGCGTGGCCTGCGTGAGGCTGACGACGATGTCGGTGCGCGTCTGCGGCGCAAAGCCGATCCGGCGCGCGGTGACGGAGTAGGTGCCGACTTCAAGGTTCGGGATGAAGAAGCGGCCGTTGTCGCGTGTGATCTGGCTGGCCTTCGCCCCATTGGCGCGATTGACCACTTCGACCGACACGTTCGGTACCGGGGCATTCTTTTCGTCCGTCACCGTGCCGGTGATCGCGCCCGTCGTCGTTCCCTGCGCCGCGAGCGGCGTGGTGGAACCAACGGCGAGAGCCGCGACCGCGAGGGCCAGGCCGAGCAAACGTTGGATACGCATAGATGCTGTTGTGTTCGTTTGGGGAGTAGACGTCCACCAGCGCCGGGCATACGAGACCGACACGGAGTCGGCGAAAGGTAGGGTGGCCGTTACAATCGGACAACCGAATGGTGTAACCGCTGCGTCACGTCCGACGGCCAACACCCT
>NZ_JBILKJ010000176.1:0-5138 GCF_044376735.1 Gemmatimonas sp. | reverse complement strand
GTTCCTCGCTACCTTTCTACAGCAATGCGCCCGGAACCCGCCCCCCGTCCCCCCGTTCCGCAGTCCCAGCGCCTCGCGCAGCTTGGCCTGGTCATCAATGCGGGGTTGGCCGCCATCAAGTTGGTGGCCGGGCTCCTCGGCAACTCGTACGCCTTGGTCGCCGACGCGGTCGAGAGTTCGACCGACATGGTCGGGTCGCTCGTGGTGTGGAGTGGCCTCCGCATTGCCAGCCGTGACCCCGACGAGCGCTATCCGTTCGGCTATGGGCGCGCTGAGGCGCTCGCCGCGGCTGCGGTATCGGCCCTGATGCTTGGCGCGTCCGCGGGCATCGCCATCGAGGCGATCGCGGAGATCCGCACGCCGCATCACGCCCCTGCCTGGTGGACGCTGCTGGTGCTGGCCGTGGTCATCGTGGTCAAGGAGCTGCTGGCCAAACGGGTGATGGCGGTCGGTGCAGCGTCTGGGAGCGTGGTCGTGGCGGCCGATGCGTGGCATCACCGCGCCGATGCGATTACCTCCGGTGCGGCGTTCATCGGCATCACGATCGCGCTGATCGGCGGGCCGGGGTGGGAGCCGGCCGACGATTGGGCGGCGCTGGTGGCCGCCGGGGTCATCCTCGTGAACGGCGGGCTGCTGCTGCGCACCGCGTTGCGTGACCTCATGGACCGCGCACCCGAGCCGGCCATCCTGGCCACCGTGTCCAATGCAGCCCTCACCACCCCCGGCGTACTGGCGGTAGAGAAGCTGAAGATCCGGAAGTCGGGCACCGCGTTCTATGTGGACATTCACGTGCAGGCCGATCCTGCGCTTTCCCTCCATGATGCGCACATTCTGTCGGGGATGGTGAAGACCGCGATCCGGCGGCAGGTGCCGGCCGCGCTGGGGGTGCTTATTCACATGGAGCCGTTCGAGCCGACGGAGAAATCATGACCCATCAGCCTGACTTTCACGTGCTGGACCGGGCGGAGTGCGAGGCGCTGCTCCTGTCACAGCAGGTCGGACGCCTCGCCTTCAGCTTCCGCGATCGCGTCGACATCGAGCCCATTCACTACGTGTACGCCGATGGCTACATCTACGGGCGCACGCAGTTCGGCAGCAAGGTGACCGTGCTGGCGCATCATCCCTGGATCGCCTTCGAAGTCGACGAGGTCCGCGCGCTGTTCGAGTGGCGCAGCGTGGTGGTGCATGGACGCATCGAGTTCCCCGATCCCAACGGATCGCCCAAGGAGATCGCGCAGTACGCGCGGGCGGTCGAGCGGTTCCGTACGCTCGTCCCCACCGCGTTCGATGCCAACGATCCCACACCGGCGCGCGAACTGGCATTCATGATCGCCGTGCAGGAGATGACGGGCCGTGCCGCCACGATCGGCGGGACCGACTGATGGCGAACGGACCGACAGCGCTGCAGCTCACGCCGGTCGAGGCGAACGACCGGATCAGGCTGGGCAGCAAAGCCGCCCGCGTGGACGGCCCGATCGACAAGACGGCGCTCGAGGCGTCCACGCAGGGGCTGCTCACGCGCCTCTCCGCACTGCAGGCCGCGTTTCACGCCGATGGCCGGCACGCCTTGCTGCTGGTGCTCCAGGGGCGCGACGCCTCCGGCAAGGACGGCGTCATCAAGACGGTGTACGGCGCCTTCAACCCCACCGGCGTGCAGGTGGCCGCCTTCGGTCCCCCCACGCCGCTCGAACTGCGGCACGACTTCCTGTGGCGCGTGCATCAGGTGGTGCCGCCGCGCGGCATGGTCGGCGTGTTCAATCGCTCGCACTACGAAGACGTGCTCGCGGTGCGCGTGCGGGAACTCGTCCCGAAGGCGGTGTGGCGCGCCCGCTATGAGCACATCAACACCTTCGAGCGCATGCTCACCGACAACGGCGTGATCATCCGCAAGTGCCTGCTGCACGTGTCGCGCGAAGAGCAGCATGCCCGCTTGACGGCGCGCCTCGACGATCCCACCAAGAACTGGAAGTTTCGTCTGGACGACTTGAAGGACCGCGATCGCTGGGACGCCTACACCGACGCGTATCGCGAGGTGCTCGAACGGTGCAGCACGCCGTGGGCACCGTGGTACGTGGTGCCCTCCGACGACAAGGCGGTGCGCAACCATCTCATCGCGCGCATGCTGGTGGAGACGCTCGAAGCCACCAAGTCCGCCTTCCCGCCCATGGACGACGCCGTGCGGGCCGCCGCTGCCGGATTCGCCTGACGCGCTGCGTGTTGCAACACGCCGCGCGCCAGCCTACGAGCGGCCGCCGAAGCGCACGGGCAGCCAGTAGCTGACCTTCACCGCCAGGAAGTTGTCGCCGCCGGCGCGCGTGGTGCGGAGCAAGTCAGTGGCCCGGGCCGGGTCGCCAAAGGCTTCGGCGGTACGACGGTTCTGCTGCCACACCAAAAAGAACGTGCTCCCCGGCGTCCATTCCCACCGCATGACCACGTTGGAGCGAAACGACAGCACGTTGAAGTCGCGATTGCTGATCGTGAAGGTCGAGCCGCCGTCGGTGACCGTGAGGGTGCCAATCGAATCGACCGTCGCGGTGGTGCCGTCGGTGCCGTACTCGCGCAGCAGGCGGCTGCGCGGTGCGCTCAGTTCACCGAAGCGCGAGTAGTGGCCGGTGGCCACGAACGGCTCGGCGTAGCCCTCGAGCGACAGATTGGGCGAGAACGCGTAGTTGGCGCGGAGCTTCGTGGAAATCGTGGTGCGGTCGATGAACGCGAACACGTACCGGTTGCCGTAGGTGCGCGCGCCCCCCGCAATGCGCGTGACGTACTGCCGCGGTTCGGTACCCGACTGCACCGTGGGCTCCATCGACACCGACACGCGTGGCGACGGTCGGAGGGTGAGTTGTCCCGACACGTTGCGGCGCCACGCGCCGAATTCGTCCACGCCGTAGCCGCCGTTCACGCGCCAGCCGGTTTTGGCGCCAAACGGATTGTTGATGCGGAACTCCTGCCGGAACTCGCGCGGCAGCCCCATGTACGGCCCGCCGCGCGTCACGGCGTCGTCCACCGTGGGCAGCGCGATGGTCGAGCGCACGTTGAGATTCCAGAAATTCTTCAGCTGGGCGCTGCTGTTCTGCGTCCACGTGTTCAGCTGATGCGTGCCCTCGAAGTTCCACGCGCCGCGCGTCTCGAACCCGAGCCGCCAGTTCTGCAGAAACCGGCCGGGGGTGGTTTCGCGGATCTGCAGGTCGGCGTTGTACTCGATGTCGTCGGTGGACTGCAACCGGCCAAGATCGTTCATCTCGAAGCCCGGTGACTCGAGCTTCACCTCGGCGCCCCACAAGATGCGCCGACCCGCATCCTTGTCGGCGCGGAGCTGGGCCGAGTAGCCCGTCAGCGACGTCTTGAGCGGGTCGTACACCGTGGTGCGGCGGTCGGGGCGTTGAAAGAGCCGGGAGTTGGCGATCTGCAGCCGGCGGATCGATGCCGTATCGCCGGCCACATACGTGCCTGCCACGAAGCCGCTGATAGCGTACTTGCCCTGCTGAAGGCGGATACGCCAGTCGGCGCCGCCGAAGTAGCTCTCGCGCGCCAGCAGCCCGGCCAGCGTAGGCTGACTCCCCATGCTGCGCTGCACAGTGCTGAACGACGCACCGACGGTGGAGGCCTGACGCCCGATTTCCTGCTGCAGGCGCAGGATGCCATACGACGAGCGCGGCTCCACCGGCACGGTCGTGGTGCGCCCGGAGTCGGCGCGGAACACGCGCGCCTGCTCGGATGCGGTCACGGCCGTGATCGCACCGATGGACAATCGGCTCGGCAACCGACCGGTGAGCTTGGCGGCGCCAAGGATGGTGCTGTTGCGCGGAATGTCCACGAAATCACCGGTGGCGGAGCCGTGGGGCGGGGCGCCGATGCGCCGCGGGTAGAAGTACTGCGCCCCGTTGCCGCGCACCATCTCGCTGCCTTCCGTGAAGAACGGGCGGCGTTCGTCGAAGAACGTTTCGAAGGCGCTCAGGTTCACTTCGGCGGGGTCGGCTTCCACCTGCCCGAAGTCCGGATTCACCGTGGCGTCGAGGGTGAGGCTGGAGCCCAGGGCCGTCTTGGCGTCGATTCCCATGCGCCCCGCAAACGGACGATTGAGCGGATTCGCCACGGTCGCCGTGGCGCGCCGCGTGGCGTCGCCGGCCACGTAGGGCATGAACTCCACGGGGCGGGTGGGTGACACGCCGTCCAGCCCTTCCAGCGTACCGAAGCGCGACACGTAGCCCGTTTCGCGCGGCGGGACCATCGCCCACTGGATGTCCTCGTTCTTGTCGGGCATCCACCGGTCGATCTGCAGTCCCCATCGCTGCCGCTCGACCTGGGGGAACCGGAGCTGCGAGAACGGAATGCGCAGTTCGGCCGTCCAGCCGCTGTCGTCTTCGCGGGTGGCGGCGGTCCAGACGGGGTCGTACTGGCTTTCGCGCCCGCGCATGTCGTCGTCCTGCGTGTGGCGGAAGTCGGAGCGGACGCCGGCCGCCGACACCCCGAAGCCTACGGCGGTGCGCCGGTCCATCTGCGGATCGAAGGTGACGGTGAACCGTTCGGCGTTGCCGAAGCCGTCGCGGCGGGTCATCGCGCGGGCCAGCGCCTTCATATCGCGGCGTCGCATGCGCGCGCCCACGTACAGCGCGTCGGCGTCGTAGGCGATGAACACTTCGGTGGCTTCGGTGGGCGCCTGGCCCTCGCGGGGCTGCCGCTGCACGAAATCGGTGATGGGCTCCATGCGCGCCCACGCGGCGTCGTCGAGCCGCCCGTCGATGCGGGGGGCGCGCGACACGCGCACGGCGCGGGCGATCTTGGGCGAGGGCTGCGCGTCGAGGCGGTTGGTGGGAAGGGCGAACAGGGCGGCGATGGCGATCGCCAGCGACGCGGTGGAGCGGGCACGGGCAACACGACGCGCTATACAGATCACGCAGTACTCAGCAGAGGCGGGCAGAAAGAGCTGACTGCCAGAGTACGCGGCAGGGCGCCTGCGCGTTCAAGGAACAGGAAAGCGGTGGGCGGGCACTGGTATGGCGCGGGGGAGGGCGTTACGTTCTTCGTTCTGTCCGCGGATTGGTATTCCGCGACGGGATGTGGCGCAGCCCGGTAGCGCACCTGAATGGGGTTCAGGGGGTCGCAGGTTCGAATCCTGTCATCCCGATGTTGTGGGG
>NZ_JBILKJ010000175.1:0-5181 GCF_044376735.1 Gemmatimonas sp. | reverse complement strand
CGGCAACGTGGCCAACGTGGTCGAGATGCGCGATCAGGGCATCAGTGGCACCGTGTATCGCCACTTCGTGTTCAATGCGCATTATCGGAAGCAGCTGAATCTGGGCGACGATTCTCTCGAGCAGTCGCGGGCGGCGGTCAATCGTATCGGCGCCTTCGCCTTGCGCCTGTCCGAGGCCACCTCGGGGACGGCGGCCCTCGCCGATGCGGCGACCAAGGCGGAGAAGGCGTTTCTGGAGGCGCTGTTCGACGATCTGAATGCCCCGGAGGCGTTGGCCGCGCTGTTCACGTTCATCAGCGACGCGAACCGGGAACTCGACGAACAGGGCACCGACCTGCCAGCCTTGGAACGGGCCCGGGCCGCCTTCCGACTCATGGATAGCGTGCTCGACCTCGTCCCGGACCAGGACGTCGACGCGGAATTGGCCGCGTGGGTCGAGGAACGTCTCGGCGCCCGTCGGGCCGCCCGCGAGCGCCGGGACTTCGCCGCGGCCGACGCGGCGCGCGCGGAACTGACGGCCCGCGGCATCCTCATCGAGGACGGCCCCGAGGGGACGCGCTGGCGGAAGGGCTGAGCGGGTATCCGAGCGGGGCTGCTTGAATTCGGGGCCCCGTCGGATTATGCTGCTCGTCTTGTCCGGAGCGGGCCATGTGCCCGTTCTGCTGACGTAGCTCAGTTGGTAGAGCAGCTGATTTGTAATCAGCAGGTCGTCGGTTCAATCCCGACCGTCAGCTCTTTCAAAGCTCGGCAGCCGCGCCCGCCATGGCGCGTCGGAGAGAGCCTCGGTGAGGTACTCAAGTGGCCAACGAGAACAGACTGTAAATCTGTCGGCGCAAGCCTTCGAAGGTTCGAATCCTTCCCTCACCATTGCAGGACCGCTGGCTGTTTTGGCGGGTAGCACCGAAGCACGCGGGAGTAGCTCAGTTGGTAGAGCGCTAGCCTTCCAAGCTTGATGTCGCGGGTTCGAGTCCCGTCTCCCGCTCTGTCGTCAGTGTTCGGATAACCAATCAAAAGCCGCTCGATCCGGTACGCCGGGATCGGGCGGCTTTTTTTGCGGTATCATCGCGGACTTCGACGAATGGTCGGAGTCTTACTAGCCGAACTTCCGTCGCTTGGAGCGCTTGTTCTTGGGCTGGCCCGTTGCCACCGCTGTGGCCGCCCGCCGCGCTTCCGCCCATCCCACGAGACGAGCGGAACAAACCGCACCACGCCTACGTACCTCCGACTACGTCTGTCCCACCTCCCCATGTGTTGTCGACACGGCTCCCGATGACCATATCATTTCTCGCGCTCGCTTTGGTCGTCAGCCCGGCATTCCAGGATACGATTGTTCCGCCGCTGCGTCGTCGGCCACCGACGGCCGCGGAGTACGCCAATGCCTTTCGTGACGAAGAAACGAAGGCCTTCGTGCTGCGCGCGCGGGCCGAGCGGTTGCGGGTGGATTCTTCGCTGGCGTCGTACGGCGCTCGAGCGTACGAACGCATCACCGCCGGCGGCACAATCGGGCCCCTCGGCGGTGAGCGCACGTTGGCCACGCGCGAGTCGGTTGGGGATGTCACGTGGTCGCAGGGCACCGGAGCCTTCATTGAAATGAAGGGGCAACGTCGCGCCATCAACACCACGCTCCGGGTGCCGAATCCGGTGGGTGATCTGCTGGTGCCCGTGCCATGGTATCCGGGCATGGATGCGCTCTGGCTCCCTTCATCGAACGGGCCCACGGGTCGTGCCGGTCGTGAAGAGGCGGTCGATACCACCGGGCTCGTGCACCCCATTTCTTTCGGCAGCGAAGCGTACTACACGTTTGCGCTCGGGGATTCCGTGTCCATCTCGCTCGGCGACGGCCGTCGAGTCGTCTTGCGCGAGTTACGCGCGCGTCCGCGCGCTCCGCGATGGAATCTCACCGTGGGTTCGTACTGGTTCGACAGTGAGCGCGCCCAGCTGGTGCGCGCGGTCTATCGACTGTCGGTCCCGTACGACGTGTGGTTTGAAGTGGACAATGCGTTGGGCAAGGGCGAGAAGGGTCCTCCGTGGTATGTGCGTGCACTGGCGCAGCCCTTGAAAGCCGAACTGAAGGTGGTCACGCTCGAATACGGCTTGTACTCCGATCGATTCTGGCTGCCGCGCATGCGGCGCGTAGACGGAACCGTGCAAGCGGGACCAGCCAAAATGGCCGTGTCTATCGAGCAGGGCTTTCTCTATAACCGTGTCAACGCCGTACCAACGGTCCCGGCTATTCCAACCGCCAACCTCGCGCTGCGTGCGATGTACGATTCGCTCAACACGCCGTGGCAACAGCTGTGGCGAGATCGACGCGCCTTGCGCACGGCGAGCGACACAGCCGCATGGAATGCCAGACGTGAGCGGCTCGAGAAGGGATTTGCGGTCTATAACACGCGGATGCAGCAGCAGCGAGATGCAGACTGCGCGGCCACGGGGGTGCGATACCAAACCAGTACGCGGCTCGGCAATGCCGTGACCACGCGCATTGCCGTGCCCTGTGATATCCAGAAGCTGGCGAATGCGCCGGAGTTGAGCGAAGGCATGTTGGCGGAACGGCGACAGGCCTATGCGTCCACGCTCGACGACGCCACGCGCTCCGCCCTCGGCCTTGGCGAACAGGCCGCCTTTGCGCCACAGCGAATCACGCGGCACGTGGGTCTGGAATATCTGCGATACAACCGTGTGGAAGCGCTCTCTGTGGGTGGGGCGCTTCGCCAGCAGCTTGGTGCCGGGTGGAGCTGGGAAGCCAACGCGCGCGGATCACTTGGCGATCAAACGGTCAACGGCGAGTTCATGGCCACGCGCGCCAACGGGGGGCAGCAGCTCACCGCGTCAGGCTACCGGCGGTTAGTGCAGGCCGATGACTACGGCTTCGCCTTCGGGCCTTTCGCGTCGCTGCAGAACCTGCTCAGCGCGCAGGATGAGCAGTACTACTATCGTGCCGCCGGCGCAGATCTGGTGCTGGCGACGACGGGGCGGGGCACGGGCGCCGTCCGCACCGAGTCTCGACTTTTTGCTGAATGGCAGCAGGGAGTAGGGTCGCAAGCGACTGTTTCGGTGCCGTGGCTGTTCAATCGCGCGAGCACCTTCGATCGGTATGTAAACGATACGGTGCCGTATGAATCCGGGAGCGTGTTGGGTGCGCAATGGCGCTTGCAAGGCGCGCGCGGCATCGACCAAACGGGATGGCGCGTGGCCACGGCGCTGCGATTGGAAGGTGCGGTGGGGGCGTGGGATTACGCACGGGCCGCCGCCGATCTCAGCGTCAATCGTGCGCTGCCCGGTGCGCTTCGCGCGACGCTGCTCACCAGTGGTGGTTCTTCGGCTGGCACACTGCCGTTGCATCGCGGCTGGAACATCGGTGGGTGGCAGACCCTGCGCGGACAGCAGGGTGGAGCACGTCGCGGCAATGCCTATTGGATGGCGCGCAGTGAACTCCAGTGGGCGCGCGCCGGGCGCATTCAACCCGGTCTGTTCTTCGATGCCGGCTGGGCCGGCGACCGTCGCGATCTGGGTAAAGGGGAACGCGTGCTCACCAGCGTCGGTGGTGGTATCGGACTCTTCGGGCTTCCGGTGCGCATCGATGCGGCTCGACCGATCACCGCGAAGGGGAAGTGGCACGTCGATCTCTACGCACCGATTCGATTCTAGGGTTTGGCTCAACTACTGAGAAACCAGTTGACAGGCGATCCCGGTCGCCCTATCCTACTGGAAACCCAGTAGTTTGCCCCCGCCAGCAACCCTCCTGTGACTGACATTCATTTCCCCCCGCGCGAACTGGCCGTCATGTCCGTGCTCTGGAAACAGGGCTCCGCCACGGTCGCCGAAGTCCGCGAGCATCTCGATGAGGAGTTGGCCTACACCTCTGTGCTCTCGGCGTTGCAAACGCTCGAGGACAAGGGATACGTCCATCACGAGCCGGAAGGGCGCGCGTATCGCTATTTCCCGTCGGTGGCGGCAGACAAGGCCGGCAAGAGTGCTATCGGACGCATCAAGGATGCGATCTTCCAAGGCTCCACCGAGCGCATGTTCGCGCAGTTGGTGAGTGACCGAAAGCTCGGCCGCGCGGAGCTGGAGCGGATGCGGGCGTTGCTCGCCGAACGCTTGGGTGACGAACCATGAGCGCCGCCACGGTTTCGCTCGTCGCCAGCTGGATGACGATTGCGCTGGTGATGTCGCTGCTCGTTGCCCTCGCGGCGATGGCTGCACAGCGACTCGCGCTCAATGCCGTACCGGCGCGACTCGTCTGGGGCGTCGCGTTGGTTGGCGCACTGGGCGTGACCGCGACTCAGCCGCTCCGTCGCGCGACATCTGTCTCCGCAACGTCGGCCCTGTCGGCGGCGACGTCGTTAACGCCTATCGTGGGCGTGGCGTACACGCCGAGCCCAATGGATCGCGCCGTCGAGGCCGTCGATCGGATGCTGAGCGCGCCGGCAGAGGCGGTCGATGGGCTGGCCCGAGCGGCGTCATCCGCCGTGCAGTCGCTACCCACGCCGCTCCAGCGGGCGCTCGGGGTGGTGTGGCCCGTTTCATCGCTGCTGGTGCTGCTGGTGTTGGCGCTAAGCTACCGGCGCAGCCGCGCGCTGCTCGGTCGAACCGAACCCGCGTTGGTGCGGAATACGCCGGTCCATCTCAGCGGCACGGTTGGCCCAGTGGTGATCGGTGCGGTCAAGCCGGCGATTGTCGTGCCGTGGTCGCTGTTGGAGCGCTCGATTGAAGAGCAAGAGCTGGTCGTGGCGCACGAACAGGCGCATATCGACGCCCGCGATCCACTGCTGCTGCTCGCCGGATGCCTCGTCGTCGCCCTGATGCCCTGGAACGTGGCCGCTTGGTTCATGCTCGGGCGGCTCCGACTCGCCATTGAACTCGATTGTGATGCCCGTGTGCTGGCCCACGGTGCGTCCACCCGGCGCTACGGACAGCTCCTGATCGAGCTCTCCGCCGCTACGCCGCTGCCGCGGATCCCTCTTGCCGCGCCGGCTTTTTCTTACCGTCCATCACATCTCGAACGGAGACTTCGCACCATGACTGCTCGTCCAACTCGCTTCCTCGCGGCACGTCGTGCCGCGGCACTGCTGGTGTCGTCAACTGCCCTGCTCGCCGCCTGTGGCGCCGAGCTGCCTACCTCCGCCGAACTGCAGGGAATGGACGTGGCCAAGGCGGAGTCGCGCCTTGGTCGGG
>NZ_JBILKJ010000057.1:0-16958 GCF_044376735.1 Gemmatimonas sp. | reverse complement strand
ATGCGCAGCAGCTGGCTGATCGTTTCGAGCAGCGACACCGTGCCGTCGGTTCCGGTGATGTCGTCGGCCAGCTGTGCCACCGTGGCGCGCGTTTGCGCCGTCACCGAAAGGTCGAAGGCCGCGTACTCGCTGAAACGACGGGCCTGTGAGGCATCGACGGCGATCAGCTTGCGCGCGAAGCGGTCGATCACGACGTCGTGGCTGCGGTTGGTCGCGTGGTTGGGCGAAGCCGCAGCCGCACCGTCGAGACGGGCGGCAAGCAGCGGCTCGAGCGCCTCGCGTCGTTCGTCCGAGAGTCCCAGCTTTTCGACCGCCGTCGCCAGCACCTCCGGGGCCGCCGCTTCGAGATCGAGCAACAGGCAGAGCGCGTCAGCGAGGTCGACATCGGGGAAGCTCGCCAGCATCGCGCCGTCCATCGTGGCGTCGAGAAGCCCAGGGAGGACGGTCTGCCGGAGCAGCGTCGTCCGGCGGGTTTCGTCGAGGTCGAGCAGCGACCGCGCCAGCTTCGACAGGAGCATCTGGGAGAGCTGCGGGTCGACGCTGGCAAAGAGCGAGGCCAATTCGGAGAACTTCTCGACGAAGGCCGTCTGCGGTTCGATGGCGTCGGCGCGTTGCTCATCGGACAGGCGTATCATCGCGATGGCGATCGCCGCCGGGTCGTCCAGCAGCAACGCCAGGTCGGCGAGCGACACCGAGTCGAAGGACATCGACGGATCGATGAGCACCCACCCCTGGTCGGGGGCGTAGAGGTGGTGAACCGGTCCGCTCTGGGCGAGCCGCTCGTTCCGCCTCCGCTGCTCGCGCGCGACGAGTCGCTGCGCGACCGCGCTCGGGGTTCCCGCCTCGATCACCACCGGGCGATGGGCCGCGCGGACGCCGATGTTGTCAATCCGTTGCTCGGACCACCACGCGGCGAAGGTTGCACCGCCGCGTGGTGTCTCGCGGAGTGCGCTGAGTTCGGTGCAAAAGCGGGTGAGCTCGGCCGCGGTCGTGACGCGCGCGATCTCGACGGCCGCCACCTGGACCCGATGCAGGCGACGGGCGAGGTCCTGCTCGATGGCCGGGCCAGTGATCGTCGCGACGTCGTCGAGCAGCAGGTAGGTCGGCCCGACCCGAAAGGCGAGCCACTCGCGCCCGGTCAGCGCGCGGAGCGCCTCGTGGACGGCGCCGATGGCGTCGGTACAGAATGGGCTGATCGCCGGGTACGTCTGGAATTGGCGCAGCGCCCGGCCGAGGAGCGCGAGACACTCCTTGACCGCCTCGAAGTCCGCGGGGCGCCAGCTGGTCCCCGACGGCGTCGCCTCCACGGAGCGGATGACGCCGAACGGATCGGCGTCGTTGCCCGTGGCCGACGGAACAAGCCGGCGGATGTCCGGCGCTACCTCGGGATGCTGCATCGCGCGCGGCTGGGAAAATGGTCAGGGAGCTGGTGTACGCCCGCAGGCGCCTACGCTTGTAGACGATCGTATTGTGTGTCGGTAATGTGTCGAGGGGTGCGTTGGGGCGGACCGGGCGTCAGGGCGCGCCCACCGGTGGTCTCGTGTCGCTCTTCACCCCACGCCGGTCGTTGCGCCGCGTCAGAACTTGAACGCAAAGCCCAGCAGCGGAATGCCCGGGAAGTAGAACGTGTCGGCGCCTACGGGGCTGCCGAGTGCGAGGTCCACCGCGATCTTCTCGCCCAACATCCGCACGCCGTACGACACGAAGCCGCCCACGTCGTTGTCGAAGGGGACGAACCAGTTCTCGGAGATGAGCGCGATCCGCTTCGTGGCCCGATGCTGCCCGCCCACCGTGAGCACGGGCTTGTTCGCCAGCGTGCCGCCCACGTAACCCCAACCGGCGCCGAGGGTGAGGTTGCTTTCCGGCGAGCCGGTGGTGGCGACGCCGTACAGGATCCCCAGCGACTGCCGACGGCGGTTGCCTTCGTCGTTGGAACTCCACGGCACCGACGCCATGAGCGCACCGAGGGCGACCTTGAGCCGGGGCTGCGAGATCATGGTGTACTTGGGGAGCGCGTAGAAGATGTTGTCGGCGAAGTTGTCCAGCGGCAAGAGCGACATCCCCGCTCCCATCGTGAACCGGTCGGTGACGCCAACGGCGGCGCTCGCGAAGAAGATCCAGAAGTCGGCGACGTAGCCCTCGCCGCGGCGTAGCGGAATGGCGGTGGGGGCGAAGAGCAGTCGGGTGGCGTGTGGGTTCTCCGGCCACAGGACGCCGTCGTGCAGGGCGGTGGCCGGATACGCGCGCACCGAGCGCACCTCGCGGCGTGCCACCGTGGCCGTCATCGCGGACGACACCACGCGCACCGAGTCGGCATTCACCAGCGTGATGCGACCGATCAGGGTGGTCGCGTTGGTGAGCGTCACCGCGTACACGAGCGTCGGATCGTCGAGGCGGACCGAGTCGAGCGGCACCGGTTGCGCGCGCAGCGGCGCGGCGACGAGGCACAGTATGGCGGCGCAGGCCAGCGCCAAGCGACGGAACAGTACGGGCGCGATCAGCATGGGAATCACTCCTGTCGGGTGCGAATCCGGATCATGGGCTTAGTATATGCTAGCCGCCCCCCCGCTGCGCGGGGCTCGTCATTCCATGCCTCGGAGTCGTCCATGTCACGAGTACGTGCGTTCCTTACCCTCAGCGCCGTTCCTTCCTCTCCCGACGTTGGCTTGCTGCTACTGCGGCTGTGGCTTGGCGCGAGCATGTTCGCGCTACACGGCCTGGGAAAGGTGGCGCGGTTGCAGGCGGAGCCGGTGCAGTTTGCCGATCCCTTCGGCTTCGGCGCCGGGGCGTCGCTGCTCTTGGCCACCATGGCCGAGGCGGGCGCGTCGCTGCTGCTGGTGCTCGGGCTGGGCACGCGGTGGGCTGCGCTGGCGCTGAGCGTCACCATGGCCACGGCCTTCGTGTTTGCGCACGGCATGGCGCTGTCGGGTGAGCACAGCGGCGAGTTGCCGTTCGTGTACGCCGCCGGGTTCGTGGCCCTGCTCCTTATGGGGCCGGGGCGCTACAGCGTGGACGAACGCCTGCGCTAGGCGCGGGCGCCGTCACACGTCGAGGAAGCTCCACTCCTTCGTGAACGGGATCCGGCTCATGAGCACCGACCGGTCCTTGAGCACCACGAGACGGTCGCTGGGGTTGATGCCGATCCCGTTCTTCTCGTCGTAGAGCCCCGGCTCCACCGAGAAGGTCATCCCTTCCTCGACCACCGACTCGTCGCCAAGGGCGAGGAAGGGCGGCTGGTGTCCCACGAAGTTCTGCCCCTGCCCATGCCCTGGCCGGTGGTAGATGAACTCCTGCATCCCCTGCTGGATCTGGTAGGCGTGCACCTTGTAGGCGATGTCGGCGCACACGGCACCGGGCTTGGTTTCTTCCACGATCATCTGCACGGTGTCGGCCACCACCTGCCACATGCGGTCGTGCGCGCTGTTGGACGGGCGCAGGATGTAGTTGCGATACCCTTCGCCACCGTAGCCGCCCAGCAGGATGTCGCAGTTCACGTACACGGGCTGCCCCTTCCGGAGGGGCGCGTGGAAGAACTGGTTGGGGTGCGGGTACGCCGTGGCCACGCCGGTGCGCACGTAGTTGCCGGTGACTTCCATCCCCACCGCGCTGTGTGGGCGCCCGTCACGCTGCACGTCGCGCATCATGAGGTTGATGCCGTACTGCGACAACGCCTGGCCCACCTGATAGTCGGTGGTGCGGGTACCATGCTCCAGGATGTAGTCACGCGCGAAGCAGTGCACGAGATCGAAGTAGCGGTAGGCGCGCTGGGTGAGCGCGATCTCTTCCGGCGTCTTGATCACCTGCATGCGCAAACAGAGGTCGCTCACGTCGGCGACTTTGGCGTTGGGAAGCACCCGGTCGAAGGTGCGCTGCGCCGATGGGGTGAGTTCGCGGTCGAGGCCGATGGTGGCGTCACCGAGCCCCTTGGCGGCGAGCTGCCCCAGCACCCACGCCCACAGATCCACCCGCCCACCCTTCGCCAGCTGCCCCCGGTTGGGAAAACCGCCCTCGGCGTGCGGATAACAGAAGTAGTACGCGTTCTCGGTGCACCACCACGACGTGATGAGGTCGCGGTCGATGGCGGGGGAGAACCAGTAGACGGTGTCCGTCTCGCGCGTGGGCATCATGGCCCACGTGGTGCGTTCGCCGCTGCCGCGGAAGCAGCCGGTGAAGTACACGAGGTTGACGTCGCTCTGCAGCAGGAGCACGTCCACACCGCGCGATTTGGCCTGTTCGCGCAGGCGCCGCGACTGCCCCTGATACCACGCCAGCGGCAGCCGGTCGGTGCCCACCGGCGCCGGGGTGGGGTGCCGCGGATTCTCGACCAGAAGCCGCTCCGACCCCTCGCGACCGCCGAGGAAGGACTGGGCGCTGAGCGCCTCGGCGGCGGTGGCGGAAGCGGCCAGCCCCAACCCCATCCGGCGAACGAAGTCGCGACGCGATGCCGTCATGCCGGAATCGAGTGGTGGTGGTGGCCGAGTGACGCGGGGACGGTGCTCAGTTCCCGCCCGGGGGGGCGCCGGCCTTCTTGATGCGGTACTCCTTGTGGCCTTCGCGCTGCTGCCCCTTCATCTCATCGTAGACGGCCACGGCGTCGGTGTTCTTGCCCGCCTTGATGGCCACCTGAAGCTTCTGGACGGTGGCAATGAACTCCTTCATGCCGGCCTGGTAGCCCGCCTTGAACTTGGCCTGCTCGGCCGCCGGGATCTTGGACTGCTTCTCCGGCTCCATCGTCATCGCCGCCTTGGCGTTCGTCTCGATGATGGCGAGCTGCTCGAGGGTGTTCGCGTTCTTCGAGGGGTCGTCGATCTGACGGCCCACGGCTTTGAAGGCCGCGTTCATCGCGCTCATCTTCTTGCCGAGGGGCGTCTTTTCCTCGTCCTGCTGGGCGTGGGCCACGCTGGAGATCGCGAGGGCCAGAACGCAGGCGGCGCCAAACTGCCGGAGTCGCAAATGCATGTGAGGTGGAGTGCAAAGTGGGGAGGAGCTCGCGCCGCCGGGGCCTGCGTGGATGCGCCGAGATGGAGAGATTACGTACCAGACCGTCGGTTCGCTGACCTACCACGGGCGGTGCGCGATGTTCCCGCAGCAAAGGGCTGGTCCCGCGCGTATGTTCCTGTCATGGAACCGGCTGTGCGGGCGGCATTGGCGCCCCCGGTCGGTTCCCCCCGCCTATTCCCTGCCGACATGTCCGATACCGACCAGGCGCCCGACCGGCGCAACTTCGTCGCCAAGGCCGCCTCGATTGTCGTGGGCGGCCTCATTTCCGTGGTGGCGCCCGTGGCCGGGCTGTTCACCCTGTTCGACCCGCTGCGGCGCAAAACCGACACCCGCGGGCTCGTGCGCGTGGCGTCGCTCGCCTCGCTCGAGACCAACGGCCCGCCGCGGAAGTTCCCGGTGCTCGACACGCTGGTCGACGCGTGGAACACAACCGAGAACGTGCCCGTGGGCTCCGTGTACCTGCAGCGCACCGGTGACGCCACCGTGCGCGTGCTCAATTCGGTGTGTCCGCATTTGGGGTGCTCGGTGGGCTACAACGCCAGCACGCACGGCTACTTCTGCCCGTGCCACCGCAGCAGCTTCACGCTGGATGGGGCGATCGCCGACCCGAAGAGTCCGAGCCCGCGCGGCATGGATGAATTGGAGGCGGTGATTCGCGACGGCGACGTCTGGGTGCGCTTCCAGAACTTCCGCAAAGGCTCCCCCGACAAGATCGCCGTCTGATGGCCGAGCAGCCGAGTAACGAACGACCGTCGATCGGGTCCTGGATCGACTCGCGCACCGGTTACAAAGGGCTGTTGCACGAGGCCCTGTTCGAAAACGTCCCCGGCGGTGCACGGTGGCGCTACGTGTGGGGCAGCACGCTCACGTTCTTCTTCGTGGTGCAGGTCATCACGGGGGTGTTCCTGTGGATGTCCTACAGCCCCAGCTCGCAGACGGCGTGGGAGAGCGTGTACTACATCCAGCACCAGATGCTGGGGGGCTGGTTCCTGCGCGGCCTGCACCATTTCGTGGCGCAGGCCATGACGGTGCTGCTGGTGTTGCACCTCATGCAGGTCATCATCGACGGCGCGTACAAGGCGCCGCGCGAGATGAACTACTGGTTCGGTGTCGTGCTCCTGATCCTCGTACTGGCGCTGTCGCTCACCGGCTATCTGTTGCCGTGGGATCAGAACGGCTACTGGTCTACGGCGGTATCCACGAACATCGTCGGCATGAGTCCCGGGATCGGACAGTCGTTGCAAACGGTCGTGGTGGGTGGCGTCACGTATGGTCATCTCACGCTCACGCGCTTCTTCGCGTTGCACGCCGGTATCATCCCGGGGCTCATCATCGTGCTGATCGTCGGGCACGTGTATCTGTTCCGCAAACACGGGCTCACCCCCAAGCAGCCACTCAAGGGCCCCGATCAGGGCTTCTGGCCCGAGCAGGTGTTGCGTGATGCGGTCGCGTGCCTCGCCGTACTCGCGGTCGTGCTCTTCTTCGTGGTACGCGAGCAGGGTGCTCCCCTCGGTGCACCGGCCGATCCCGCCGAGCAGTTCTCGGCGGCCCGTCCCGAATGGTACTTCCTGTTCCTGTTCCAGTTCCTCAAGTACTTCCCCGGCAAGACGGAAATCATCGGCGCCATCGTGCTCCCCACGGTGGGGCTTGTCGTGCTGATGGCCATGCCGGTGCTCGGACGCTGGAAGCTCGGCCACCGCTTCAACGTGGGATTCATGGGCGCGATGCTGGCCGGCGCGGCACTGCTCTCCTGGCAGTCGATTGCCGCCGATCGCAATGATGCCGAGTACCAGGTGGCCAAGGCCGTGTCCAAGCGCGACGCCGCGCGCGCGGTGGAACTGGCGAACGCCGGCGTGCCGATCACGGGCGCGCTCACGCTCATGCGGAACGACCCGTACACGCAGGGGCCGCGCATCTTCTCGCGCAATTGCGCGTCGTGTCATCGCTACGACGGGCACGACGGCATGGGCAACGCGCTGCCCAAGGACTCGATCTCGGCGTCTGATCTGAAGGGCTACGGCTCACGCGAGTGGGCGCAGGGGTTCCTCAACGCCGACACGATTCTCACGATGCGCTACTGGGGTGGCACGGCGCACACTGAAGGCGACATGACCGGCTGGCTGGGCGATCACATGCCGGATACGCCCGAGGAGCAGGCGACACGTCGCAACGTGGTGCTGGCGTTGTCGTCGCAGGCGGCGCTCTCGCGGCAGGCGGCGATGGACAAGAAGGACAGCGCGCAGATCGCGATGGGCATCGCGTTCATGCGCGACACGAAGAACGGCTGCGCGGAGTGCCACAAGTTCCAGGACGTGGGCACGGACAGCCCGGAGTTGGATGGGTGGGCATCGCGCGAGTGGATGGTGGCGTTCGTGAACGACCCCTCGCACCCGCGCTTTTTCGGTCGCGACAACGATCGCATGCCGTCGTACGGCACTGAGAAGAGCCTGAGCCAGCGCGAGATCGAGATGGTGGTGGATTGGATCCGTCAGGAGTGGTACACGCCGAAGACGGCGGTGGCGCGCAAGTAGTCGGATGGTCGTGCGAGGGGCCTGACCGCGCCCCTCGCACGCACTTCGCACTCGTCATCGTGGCGGCGACCGTTTACCCGATGAGGGGAGCGCCTTCAACGCGAACGGATCGACCGTGGGATCCTCGTGCCACTCGTATTCGAGTGAGCGCGCCAGCAGGCGTGCGCGGTCGAGGCCGTATAGCTTCTGTATGAGCCCGAGTGCCATGTCGGTGCCTGCCGACACGCCGGACGACGTGAACAGCTTGCCGTCTTCCACCCACCGCGCCTTCACGATCCAGTCCACCAACGGATCCTCGTCGACGGCCCAGGAGAAGTACAGTTTGTTCGACGTGGCTCGGTGACCGGACAGGATTCCGGCCTTGGCGAGGAGCACCGATCCGGTACAGACCGACGAGGTGATTTCGGTGCGCGCATGCTGCAGGCGCAGATACTCGATGAACTGCGGATTTTGCAATTCGGTGCGCGTGCCGATGCCGCCTGGCACCATCATGATATCGAGCGGCGGAGCGGACTCGAAGGAATAATCCGCCACGACCGACACACCGTTAGCCGAGCGCACGGTGCCGGCCTTCTGCGCGACGAAAATCACATGGAACTCCGGCACGTACGACCACATCTCGACCGGGCCAAACACGTCGAGGACCTCGAATCCCGGATATAGCACAACGCCCACCGTCTTTTTCGCCGTCGTTTGTGCTGCGGCCGGATTCTCGTTGCCGCTCGTGCCCACGATCGGCGGGGCGGGTTTGTTGATCTTCGGATCGAGCGCGGCACGCAGATACGCGACACGGCCGCCAGCCTTGTGCGCGCGATACTCATCGACATTGGGGACGCCATCACCGTCAGCATCACCGTCGAACGCGAGATAGCGCCCTTGGGCCAGCGCCAGCGAGTAGTTCGCCTTGAGCGGAGCACCGAAGTTGGCGACCATGTCACCGTAGGCTTCGGTTGAAGCTTGGCCGAGCATCATGTACCCCGCCGTCACATCGACGGCGGTTGGATAGGTCGAGAGCAGGGCTTTCAGGTCGATAGTGGCCGAGGCGCGTGCCTGCTCGAACGCCGCGCGTATGTCCGCATGATGCAGCCCTCCGGATTTGCGCAGGTCCATGGCCGGGGAGGCGAGCACGGCGCCCAGCAGCGCCAGTTCGTCGCCGTCGGGAATGCCATTGGGGGCGTTGGACGCGCCTCGGTTCGCGTCATTGGTGACCGGGTCGAATCCCAAGCCACGCATCGCCGCGTCAAAATCCACCACCATCTGTGTGCCGGCCGTAAGCGGCCGCGTCCGTGATGCCTGCGCGAGTGCCGGTTGACTCACGGCACCGAGCAGCAGCGCTATCCCCACGCCGCGCGCCGCCCTCATTTCGTACCGCCGACCGTGAAGGCAATCGTACCGTTCACAACGTGACCGTCCTTCGACATCGCCTTCCACGTCACCGTGTACCGACCTGCGGTGAGCGGGCTCTTGAACATCGCAACCGCCGGCGCGCCCTTGTCGGCAGTACGCGTCGGCGCGGCCGTCATCACCGCGGCGCCCGTCTGGGTCTTGACCTCGATCTTCGTCGCCGGAAGTTCGGTGGCCTCGCTGAACCACAGGCGCACGGCGTCAGGCGACGATGTGAGGGTGGTATCGGCTGCGGGAAACGAACGCAGGAGCTTGAGGTGTCGCATCGCTGCGCCGGTGGAGGCGCTCGTCATCAATGCCGCGACGATAGCGAGGGAAAGAAACGTCGAGCGCGAGTGGGACCGCGTACGCGTGCTGTTCATCGGTGACTCCAAGGATTCGAGAAGCGGGGATCGGTCAGAAACGTGCTGTCGGTGAGTGCCCGCAGAAACGCGAGCATGTCGAGCTTTTCGCGCGGCGTAAATCCGATGCGCTTCATGAATTCGGCGCGATAGGGATTGGTCGAGCCCACGCCGGCGTGTGGTCCACGGCGGATGGTGCGACCGCCCACGTCATAGTGGTCCAGTACCTGGTCGAGTGTCGCGATGCTTCCGTCATGCATGTAGGGGGCGGTCACGGCGATATTGCGAAGCGACGGTGCCTTGAATCGCCCCATGTCGTCGGGATCGTCGGTGACGGCATGCACGCCGGTGTTGGGCGCGGGATACGCGCCCTTGCCATCGATGTTGTACAGGCCCGTATTGTGAAACTCGATCTCGGCGAAGCCTTTGCCGACGAAGTTGCTGGATCCCGTGAAATTGAAGCCACCGTGACAGTGGAAACACTCAGTCTTCTCGGAGAAGAACAGCGCTTCGCCGCGGCGCGCCGCCGCACTGATGGCGCGAGGGGCACCAGCCTTATAGGCGTCGTACGGCGATCGACCGGAGATCAGCGTGCGCTCGAACGCACCGATGGCTTTCACGATGCGGTCGAGCGTGACGAGCTCCTGGCCGCCCGGAAAGGCGGCGGCAAAGAGCTGCTGATAGCGTGGGTCAGCCCCGACGCGCTGGAGGAGCGCCCGCTCCTGCCCCTGCAGTCCGAGCTCCACCGGATCGTCGCCGAACATCGGCACAATGGCCTGTTGCTCGAGCGACTTCATGCCAGGATTCGCCCAGGTGAGCACGGGGCTGTACGCCACGTTGGCGAGCCCCATACTCCCACGCGGATGCCGCTCGCCGGTGGCCCCGACCGCGCGCGCGCGACCGTCGGTAAAGGCCCGCCGCTGCTCGTGACAGGAGGCGCAACTGAACGTGCCGTTCCCGGACAACCGTGTGTCGTAGAAGAGATGTCGACCCAACTCCACCTTGCTGACCGACATGGGATTGTCGGCCGGCACGTTGGGTGTCGGAAAACCCTTGGGCAGTGCCCACACCCACTCTGAGACGGCGTTCTGGCCGGTAACTCGCGGTGGTGCGATGAGTGCCAGGAGCAGTCCACCTGCTGCCAGAAGCCCGGCGTGTCGTCGGCGTGGCATCGCGTACTACTTCGACGCGCCGACCGACATCGCCGAACGCTGTCCGATCCGGAAGAACCGCGGCGTATCGTCACCCGTGCCCGCCGAGTGCGTGAGTCCGAGGGAAGAAAAGAGTGCCCCGCAGTCGCGATCGGTATCGGCCGACATGCAACCGGCGGCGGTCGCCGGCTGGTTGCGGCGCACATCCGCACGGGACAGCAACGACGCGAGATCGGCGATCACGACGTCCGTGGCGGGATCGAAGCCGGGCAGGGAGACGGTCGCCCGATTCGGATGCGCACAGGATGCAGGTCCCGTGGCCGTGGGCGTCGCCTTCGTGCAGCCGGTGCTTCCGAGATGAATGACCCAAGGCGTGGCGGCGGAGTCGGCGGCCGTGGCGCGGAGATCGACGCGCAGGAACTTGTGTCCCGACTGCCACGCCCAGAATAACTGCGACAGCGACAGTGGCGGCGGCGCACTGGCGAGGTCTTCGTGGTTGCGCGCGAACGGCACCCCGAGGGTGAAGGCGACGCCGCGATAGTCATTGGGCGGGGCCATCACGACGACGGCATCGCGGGTCTCGGGCGTGCCGTTCGCGCACGAGGCGGTCCCGTTTTCGAAATCGAGGAGCGCCACGTCGCGATCCTGCCACGGAGACTCGGGGCGGAGCGCCACCCGCACCGTATCGCCAAGACGGGTCACGAGTCGCACGTCGTGGACATAGAAGCGGAAGTCACTGGCAACGACGGAGGCCTTCGTTGTGCCGATGTTGGTGTATCTGGTGCCACACGTGAAGGCCGTCGTGTCCACGACGCCGCGAAAGCGCACGGTGATCGCGACCAGCGAGTCGGAGCGAATTGGCCGGTCGTCCGTGACCGGGGCCGTCCTCTGTCCGGCGGACGAGGTGGCGGCGACACTGAGGAGGAGGGTGCTGCTGAGCAGGAGCGCGCGCAGGGCGCGCCGAGGCGAGACCTCGAGAGGCATGGCGATGTCCGAATAGAGGCGTTCGCCGCCACCGTGTCAGGCCCGACACGATGACGGCGCGACCGGCAGGAGGCCTACGTGGCGCCGGTCGAAAGCGAGTACGCCAGACGCACGTACCGGCGCGGCGATGGACGCCACGCGAACGCGCGTGTACCGGCGAACGGGGATGTGGGGCGCGCGAGATGCGGACGCGCGGAGTGGCCGACCGAGGGTCGGCGTACGTCAGGTGCGGGCGCTGACGGGTGGGGCAATCGCGAACGGCAAGACGAAGTCGATCCACTCGGGAACGAAGCCGCTGCGGCTGACGATGAAGGTCGGCCGGCCAATCGCCGGGGAGGCGATGGTACCGATCGGAAAGACGGGGGGCAGCACGACGGCGGTCGCGCAGCAGTGCCCAAGGCAATCGCAGGTGTGCGCCGGGGCATCCTGCGTCGGGCCGTGTGGCGAAGAGTGGGCGTGCTCAGAGACGGCCGACGACGAATCCCAGAGCTGATGCCCGGCATGGGCGCCCTGCCCGTGGTGTGCCGATGCAGGCAAAGCCGACGGTATCGGAGTGGCGGGCAGCTGACCATGCAGCCCGTGTCCACCCGTCGGGCATGGCATGGCCACAGCGCGGGCGGCGACGACACCGCACCACACCACCATCATCAGGGCGTGTACCAATCGGGACACGCGACCCCGTGCCACGCGGGAAGCCATGTGGGTTACGTATGTGCCAATTGGTCGCGCTGTCAAGTAGGCGGCGATCGTCGCCGCTGTACCGATGCTCGGTTGGCGGCCGTCGGCGTGGTTGGTCACGTTCGCAAAGAACCCCTCGCCCGTGCGCGCCGCGACCTGCCAGCGGTCTGGGTCACCGAACCACCATGTGGATGAGCATTTTCCGCGGTACGTTCCTCACACCACCCCCGTCTGGAGCATTTTCATGCGTTTTCGTCGTTGCCGATCGGTTCGTGTCGCCGCGGCCTGTGTCGCGCTAACCCTGTGCGCACTGCCGCTGTCTGCGCTGTCGCATGCGCTTCGGGCGCAGGTCGCGCCGCCGGTGGGGGCCCCCGACACGGTGCTGTCCATCGCGAAGCCGCGCAATCCGCTGCCGACCGAAGCGGCGAGTGCGAGCGCTACGCGCTTCTCGTTCATCGCGTACGGGGATACGCGCGGCAGGCGCGACGGCGTGAGTGAGCAGTATGAGCATTCGCTCGTGGTGGAGTCCATGCTCCGCACCATCAAGAGCATGGAGAACGGCCCCGAGCCCGTGCGGTTTGTGCTGCAAAGCGGCGACGCCGTGGTGAACGGGCGTGATCCCAAACAGTGGAACGTGAGTTTCATCGGCCTCATCAATCGGCTCACCACCATTGGTGGGGTGCCGTACTTTCTCGCGCCTGGCAATCACGATGTCACGTCGGCGGCTGAGCTCAGTGCGCCGGGGCGTCTGGTGGGTTTGCAGAACTACCTGCGTGCCGTGGGGCAGCTCATTCCGGCCGATGGGGCCACGCGTCGACTGGCGGGATACCCCACGTATGCGTTCGGGTACGGCAACACATTTGTGATCGCGTTTGATTCCAATATTGCTGAGGACTCGACGCAACTGGCGTGGGTGCGCGGACAGTTGGAAGGGCTCGATCGCACGCGATATACGCATGTGGTGGCCTTCTTCCATCATCCCGCGTACTCGTCAGGGCCGCACGGCGGCACCACCATCGAGCGTCCCACGGTGGCGGTGCGCGCGAACTACATGCCGTTGTTCCGCCGGCACAACGTGGAGATGCTGTTCACCGGGCACGAGCACTTCTTCGAGCACTTCGTCGAGCGCTATCGCGATGCCACCGGACAGCCGCGTCGCATCGACCAGATCGTGAGCGGCGGCGGTGGCGCGCCGTTGTATACGTATCAGGGCGAGCCCGACCTGCGCGCGTACACGCAAGCCGCCGGTGCCGACTCGGCCCGCGTGACGCATCTGGTGCGCCCGGGCGTCAGGGCGGGGGACAACGCGTATCACTACACCGTCGTCCACGTGGACGGTGCCCGCGTGTGGGTGGAAGTGATCGGGGTGGACTGGGGCGCCGGCTTTGCGCCCTACCAGAGTAATCGGAGCATGCTGGGGGATACGGTGGTGCGGCGGGACTGAACTGCCAAACAGCTTCAACGCCAGCTTCTGTTGCGAGCGGACCGCCCGATGCTTCACGCTGCGCGGATGGTCGGTCCGCTCGGCAACAGCAAGCACCGTTAGGCCGGCACCACGCAGACGTTGCGTCGAAATAGCCCGTCGCGCAACGGAACGGTGATGGTCCGCATCCGAGTCGACTGTATGCTCGGCGCTCCCCGGTCCCGGAGCGTGCATGCCCGACGCGGCGCCGGCGGTGCGTGGCGTCTACAAACCCCGACGCCCCCAGGCGTCGCCGCTCTTTCGGTTGGTGTCGGACCACCTGCATCGCCTGCAGACGGTTTACGACGAGCGCTTTGCGCGCGAGTATGGCCCGTGGCGCCCCGTCGTCGCGCAGGTCGCTGACAAGTTCCTCGCCTGCGGCGTGCTTGAGCACGGCTTCGCCCGCATGCGCTGCGACGACTGTGCACACGAATACTTGCTCGCGTTCTCGTGCAAGTGCCGCTACTTCTGTCCGAGCTGTCACGCCAAGCGGTTGGCCATCTGGACCCAGTGGCTGGACACGACACTGCTCGCGCCGGTGCCGCACCGGCAGGTGGTGCTCACCATCCCCAAGCGGCTCCGGGCGTACTGTCTGTACCGGCGCCGCCTGCTCGGAGAGATCGCCCGCGCCGCCGTCCGCACCGTCACCGCCGCCATTCGGACGCTGACGGGCGAGCGCGACCTCGCCGTCGGCATCGTGGCGTGCCTGCAGACGCATGGGTCGCGGGCCAATTGGCATCCGCACCTGCACCTCCTTGTCACCGACGGCGGGTTCCGGCCGGATGGGACGTTTGTGTCGTGGCCAGTGCATGACACCGCCCGGTTGACCGAGGCGTTCCGCCGCGCCGTGCTCCGCTTGTTCGTGCGCCTGGCGCTCTTCGACGAAGACCAAGCCGCCGGCATGCTCACCTGGCCGCACTCGGGATTTCACGTCCACACCGCCGTCTGGGTGCCCGAGGACGATCGCGCGTTCGCCACCCGACTCGCCAGGTACTGTGCGCGGAATCCCATCGCGCTGGAGCGCCTGACCTACGACCGAGCCGCCAAGGCGGTGACATACCGGTCGGACAAGTCCGAGGGCCCGACGGCGGGCACCGAGACCGCCGACCCGCTCGAGTTCCTGGCCCGGGTGCTGGTGCACATCCCCGACCAGGGCCACGTCACCACGCGGTACTATGGCTGGTATGCCAACCGCCCGCGGGGCACGCGGGACAAGGCGGCGCTCGCCGCCGCAGACGGGCCGGGGCCACCCGCCATCGCCCCTGCGCCCCGACTCGCGCCGACGGAGGCCACCCGCCGGTGGGCGGCGCTCCTCCAACAGATCTTCGAGGTCGACCCGCTCGCGTGTCCCACCTGCCACGGCGCGATGCGCATCGTCGCCTTCATCACCCAGGCGTCCGTGATCGACCAGATCCTCACCCACCTCCGCACCCGCGCCTCCCGTGAGGCGCACGCCGGGCCACGGAGCCCCCCATCGACGCGGGCCCCCGCGAGCCGGGGTACGGCACGCGCCCCATGCCCGTCCGCCCACGCTCCGCCGGTCACCTGAGGACGGCCCCGACGCGCCGCCACCACGCGGGGATCTTCGGCGTGGGCGGCGGTCCCACCGGCGCGACGGATTGGCCTCCGCCGGCATCGCTCCCCCACGGTGACCGCCGTTCCCACGGCCCTCGAGTCGCACGAACACGTCAGCGGGCACGCCGCCGCCCGCCAGTCGGTGCTTACGCGGTCAGTGATCGCGCCTTATGCTCGACGGATAGTCGAACCGCTCCGATTGAAATTCCTATCCCGATGGCCTTCGCGTCGCAGAGCGGCTCGGGGCTGCTCATGCTGGCCATCAAGTGGACCTTCAGCATTCTGCGCATCGCGCTCTTCGCGCGCGTGATCTCGAGCTGGGTGGGCGGGGGCCCGTACTCCAAGTGGTGGCGGTGGAGCTACGTCCTCACCGAGTGGTTCCTGGCGCCGCTGCGCAATGTGATTCCGACCATAGGCATGATCGACATCTCGGTCCTTGTGGCCTACTTCGGCCTGGGGATCCTGGAATCGGTCGTTACCGGCGCGCTTTTTTGATTACTGAGATCTGAGATCTGAGTGCCGAGAGCTCAGCGCTCGCGGTGAGAGGTCGAGAGTCGAGACGTCAGCCCGGATAGGCGTGAGAGTCGAGTGACGCAGCGGTGAGAAGCCAGGACCCGCGGTTTGGGGCTGATCCCTCGATGCGATGCGCAGCAGGGCACCAGATTGTTGCCCTGCGTCCCGATACCTCGGGTTCAGCGTCTGTGGCGTTGCTGGCGCCAAGTGATGGATCGATGCAACAACCGCAGGTGACTCCACACAGTCTATTTTTTCAAAGTCGTTGACTATAATTGACTTAGACAGTTTCGCATGCCTCGGCATCGTCTGGCATGTTTTGTGATTGAGCATACGATATTCCTGTGGTCCCACCCTCCGTCCCCTCCCGAAAATGCGAAAGTTCGCCGTTGTACTGGCCGCCGCTACGGCGCTGACGGCCTCCTCGATGCAAGCCCAGACGTTTTATGGTTTGGACAACGTGAGTGGCATTACCGGCAGCGGCGGCACGGCAACCAACTCGAACTCCGCGCGCGCTCAGTTCCTCTCGTTTCTGTCTTCGACGGTTCAGACGGAGACGTTCGAAGGGTTTTCCGTCGGAACGGTCAATCCGAATCTTTCCTTCGTCGGCTCGGGGCCGACGATCAGCGCCACCCTCACTGGGAACGGCGAGGTACGGCTCGCCTGCAACGCTGGTGCGTGCCCGATCAACCCCGGGCTCACCGATCAGGACCCCCGCTTCTTCCGCCTCTCAACGGGTGCGGGATCTGAATTCTCGGTCAAGTTCAACCAGACAGTTGCTGCCTTTGGCGTCGACGGCTCTGACATCTCTGACGCAGGCTCGAGTTTCTTCGTCCAGTTCCTGCTGGGAGGCACGGCTCTTTCGGGCTTCGGGTCGCCGTTCAACGTCACCAATTCCGGCAGCCTCAATACGGGTAACCAGCTGTTCTTCGGCTATATCAACACCGGTGGTTTCGATGAAGTCCGTTTCTCGAGCAACAGGAGCGGTGACATTTTCGGCTTCGACAACATGACCGTGGGTGACGTCCGGCAGGTCTCGTCGGTGCCGGAACCGGCCTCTTTCGCTCTCGTTGGCGCGGGCCTGCTTGGCCTCGTGGGTGTGGCGCGTCGCCGTCGCGCGTAATTGGATTCACGGCAGACTTCAAGACGAGGCAACAGCGACGGCGTAGACTATACACCATGACTCGATCCGGGGTACGCTGGGGCGCCGGCTTTGCGCCCTACCAGAGTAATCGGAGCGTGCTGGGGGATACGCTGGTGCGGCGGGACTGAACTGCCAACGGCTTAGGGGGCAGGGGGGAGGGTGTCAGGGAGGAGG
>NZ_JBILKJ010000174.1:0-5223 GCF_044376735.1 Gemmatimonas sp. | reverse complement strand
AGTCACGACGAGGTCCAGCGAGCGAAGCCGACGGAGACCCAGTACCCGAGACGACCCCCGAACGCCCAAAAAGAAAATCCCCTGCAACCTTAGCCGTTGCAGGGGATCACTTTATCTCAGAGCGGGCGACCGGACTCGAACCGGCGACGTCCAGCTTGGGAAGCTGGCATTCTACCAACTGAATTACGCCCGCAGACACGGCCCACCAGCCGACCGCACCACACTCAGAAGCTAGTGCGCCGAGCCGCGCCGGGTAAAGGGCTCGCCCACGATCCGTTCTACACGCGAGCCTCCTCCGGGATGTCCACGACCGCCGGCCGCGCGCACGCGGACATCGGCACCGCCGCCTGACGGCTAAATTGTGCCGATGACCCTGCCGCACCTCCTCGTCGTCGACGCGCAGTCGTTGGCCGGCCGCGCCGCCCATGTGGCCGCCGGCGATGTCACGAACGGCGTGCGCCTGTGGTGCCAGATGGCCCGCGGCGCCGCCATGGACATCGCCGCCACGCACGTCGTCGCCGCCTGGGACCACGACGGCCCCACCTTCCGGCACGCCCTGTTCCCCAGCTACAAGCACCGGCGCACCGGCGGCATGCGCGCCCGCATCACCCCCATCCGCGACGGAGTGGAAGCCACCGGCATCGCCAGCGTGAGCGTGGCGTCGTACGAAGGCGACGACAGCGTGGCCTCGCTCATGGCGCGCTTCCGGAGCGAAGCGCGCGTCACCGTGCTGTCGAACGACTCCGACCTGCTGCAGTTCGTGTCGGACGGCGTAGACGTGGCCACCTACGTGGGGGCCGGCAAGGGGCCCAACGGCACGCGCATCAAGCCGTGGAGCGCCGCCGAGGTGCTGGCCAAGTTCGGTGTGCTCCCCGCCAATCTGCCGGCGTTCAAGGCCCTGTGCGGTGAAGAGGGCGACGACATTCCCGGCGTGAAGAGCGTGGGCAAGGGCACCGCGGTGAAGCTGCTGCGGCGGTGGCAGAGTATCGAGAAAGCGCTCGAGGCCAGCGAGTTCGTGAGCCACCGCGACGACACCGCGAAACTGGCCGGGCAGCACGAGCACCTGCGGCTCATGCTGCAGCTCACCACGATCCGTCAGGACGTACCGCTCCCCGAACTGGATCTCGCCCGGTGTGCGCTGAGCGCGGTTGCGTGGCCGAGCGCATCGCAGCCCCGCGCCGGCATGGCCGGAGCCGGCAGCGCCGTGGGCGGTCCGGTGTCGCGAACAGCCGCCGGTCCCGGTCTGGAAGACGTGCCCTTCCCCGACGAGTGATGGCCACGCTCCCTCCCCTGCTCCGCCGCACGGCGGCCCTGACCGCCCTGCTCGCGGCCTGTGCCACCGCCGCCCTGGCAACGCCCTTCGCGCGCGCCGATCGCCGCGTGGTGGACGTCGTCGCGGCCGGCAGCGCCCCGAGCGAAGCCCAGCACGGATACGCCGGCCATGACGACACCGCCGGCACCGCCGATGGCCGCGCCTACCGCCAGGCCACCGGCTGGATCCGCTACGCCGTGACCACCTTCGACGACACCGACGTCACGATCGCCTGCACCTTTCTGGGCGGTGCGTCGGGCAGCTTCGAGCTGATCGTGGAAGACAGCGTCATCGCCACCAAACGCGTTGATGCCACAGCCGGTGCGCCCACCGTGATCGAACTCCTCGTGCCTTTCGCCGTGACCAAGGGCAAGACCAGTATCGCCGTGATGCTGCGCGCGCACGATGGCCCCACGCCACGTCTGCACGAGCTGCGCACGATTCAGGATCACAACGAAGTCCCCCTCCCTTCCGGAGTTGTCCGATGAAGCCGTTGTCCGTTTCGCCTGTCACCCGCGTGCTGTGCGCGCTCACGAGTACCGCCCTCTTTCTCACCGGCGGCGCGCTCTCGGCGCAGACACCAGCCGCCAAGACAGCACGCGCGAGCACGACGGGCGCGCAGTGGCTCACACGCCCCGAGCGCACCGACTACGCCGAGACCAGCCGCTACGACGACGTCATCGCGTACATGAAGCAGATGGCGGCGGTGAACCCGAATATCCATCTCACCACCTACGGCTATACCACCGAGGGGCGGCCGCTGCCGCTGGCTGTGATCGGTGCACCTGGGGCCAGCGCCGAACAGGTACTCGCGACCAACAAGACCCGCGTGTACATCCAGGGCAACATCCACGCCGGCGAAGTGGAAGGGAAAGAAGCGCTGCTCTGGTTGCTGCGCTCGATCGCCAAGGGTGAACGCAATGCGTGGCTCAAGAGCACGGTGCTGCTCATCAATCCGATCTACAACGCCGACGGCAACGAACGCGTGTCGGTATCCAACCGCGGCTCGCAGGCCGGCCCCGTAGGCGGTATGGGTACGCGCGAGAATGCGCAGGGGCTCGACCTGAATCGCGACGGCACGAAGATGGAAACCGCCGAAGCGCGGTCGATGGCGTCGCTGCTTACGCGCTATCAGCCGCACGTGGCGATGGACTTGCACACCACCGACGGCAGCTCGAACAGCGGCTTCACCATGACGTACGAGACGTCGCTCAATCCGAACAATTCGAAAGCGCAAATGAGCCTGCTGCGCGACGTGTTGCTGCCGGAGATCACGAAGAATGTGAAGACCAAGCATGGCGCCGACTGGTTCTACTACGGCGGCGTGTCGGGCACCGGCGAGCAGCGCGCGTGGCGCTCCGACGCCGAATTGGCGAAGCCGCGCTACACCTCCACCTACTACGGCGTGCGCAACATCCTCGGCCTGCTCACCGAGACCTACTCGTACGCGTCGTTCAAGACGCGCATCACCGAGACGTACTGGTTCCTGGAAGAGTCGCTGAGCTACGTGGCGTCGCACGGCGCGACGGTGCGCGACGTGGTGGCCAAGGCCAACGCCGAGTCGATCATCGGGCAGCAGCTCGCGGTGCGCCAGCAGCTGGTGAAGGCCCCGGCGCTGCAGGCCATCGTGTTCGCGCCCACCATCTCCGTTCGTAACCCGTACGTGGCCGACCGGCCGTATCGCCTGCGTCCCGACGGGCAGGATCGTGCGTTGGTGACCACCGAGATGCTGCCGTTCTTCGGCACCGCCGAGCCTACCGAAACCACGCTCGCCCCGCGGGTGTGGGTGGTGCCCATGACTGCCTCGACCGCTGCAGCGCCGACACCGGCACCCGCACCGGGCGGATTCGGTGGCGGACGTGGCGGCGCACAGGGTACGCCCACGCAGCGTATGATGGCCACGGTGATCGATCGCCTCGAGGCCCACGGCATCCGCTATCGTGTGACCACCGCCGATCAGCCGTTCAGCGGCGATCGCTTCAAGATTGCCACCAACACGCTGGAAACGCGCGAATATCAGGGCACGCACAAGGCGCGCACCCTCACCGGCGCGTGGGAAGCGGCCGAGCAGACATTGCCGGCCGGCTCGCTGGTGATTCCCATGGATCAGCCGTTGGCGCGACTGGCGTTCATTCTCATGGATCCGCGCTCCGACGACGGCTTCATGTGGTGGAACCTGCTGGACGCGGTGCTGGGGCAGTCGCCGGCGCCGGCGTACTACCCGGTGTGGCGTTCGATGAACGCGGTACCGTAAGCGACAGTCCGCGACCATGTCGGTGTTCCGCCCCCCCCACCCTCCGTCACCCCGCGCCATGACCTCCCCACTCCGGCCGCTCGCCACGGTCCTCCTTCTCGCGCTCACCGCCGCCATGCGCGGCGACGCCGACCCGGTCGATGCGGTGATGGTCGCCCGCATCCGCGAGGAAGGGCTCCAGCGCTCGCAAGTCATGGAGTACGAGGGGTACATCACCGACGTGCTCGGCGCGCGACTCACGCTGTCGCGCGACATGGCCCGCGCGCAGACGTGGGTGCAGGGGCAGATGAAGACGATGGGCCTCGTGAACGTGGCCGCCGAACCGTTCATGGACTTCGGCGTCACGTGGGACAACGAGTACGTGTCGATCCATCTGCTCGAACCCGACTACCAGCCGATGGTGGGCTATCCGGTGGCGCACACCGGCAGCACCCAGGGCCGGCAGGTGGCGCCGGCGGTCATCGTCGACCTGCTGGTGAAGGCCGATCTCGAGAAGTACCGCGGCACGCTCAAGGGGAAGGCCGTGCTCGTCACGCCGCCGGCCGTGGTCGACCTCGCGCCACTCACCAACGGCGTCCCGCGCCTCACGCAACAGGATCTCGACGCGCGCGAGCGCACCGTCATCGCGCCGCCGCGCGTCGTGCCCCCGCGCGTGGCCCGTCATCCCGACCTGCTCACGGCCGAGGAGAAGATCGCGTTCTACGCGGCGGAGGGGGTCGCGGCAGTGCTGCAGTGCGAAAGCGGCTGGCTCGGTGCCGTGCGCGGTTTCTCGCGCCCCGGTTCGCGCACCGATGGGTGGTCGCGCGCCGGCATGCTCGCGTCACCGGCCATCGTGGCCATCACGCCCGAGCACTACAACCGGATGTACCGCATTCTCACCCGCGGCATTCCGGTGAAAGTCGAAGTCGAAGTGCGCAACCGCGTCGGTGACACGGCGGAACAGGCGATGAACCTCGTGGGCGAAATCGCCGGCAGCGACCTCAAAGACGAAGTCGTGATGATCGGCGCGCACCTCGACACGTGGCACGCCAGCCCGAACGCCAGCGACAACACGTCGGGAGTGGCGGTGGCGCTGGAGGCGATGCGCATCCTGAAGGCGGTTGGCGCGAAGCCGCGACGCACCATTCGCGTGGCGCTCTGGGCGGGCGAAGAACAGGGGCTGTTCGGCTCGCGGGCGTACGTGAAGCAGCACTTCGGCAATCCGCGCGATCCCGCCGTGGGCGCCAAGCCGGCCTACGAGAAGCTCTCGGCGTACTTCAATCAGGACTACGGCGCGGGGCAGTACCGCGGCATCATGCTGCAGGGCAACGAACTTGCCCGCGCTCAGTTCACCGCGTGGATGGCACCGTTCCGCGACCTCGGCATGACGGTGGTGTCGAATCAGAGCCTTGGCAGCACCGACCACGTCGCGTTCGACGAGGTGGGGCTGCCCGGCTTCCAATTCCTGCAGGACAACATCCCCGGCACCGGCGGTCACACCAACCTCGACTTCCTCGAGGCGATCCAGCCGTCGGATCTCATGAAGAACGCGGTGATCATGGCGTCCTTCGCCTACCACGCCGCCAACGCTGACGCGCGGATCCCGCGAAAGACCGTGCGTTAGCGCGGCAAGGCGGCGCCGTCGAAGTACTCGATGATCCGACGCGACAGCGCACCG
>NZ_JBILKJ010000173.1:0-5294 GCF_044376735.1 Gemmatimonas sp. | reverse complement strand
CATCAGAATCTAGAGGAGCGTGGGATTCCGGCGCCACACGGCGATGGTGAGCGCGGTGGCAAAGGTGACCCACGCCAGATACGGAACGAACAGCACACCAGCGAGCGTGTCACGACGCCAGAAGAGCACGAGCGTGATGGCGATCGAGAGCCAGAGCGCCACGACCTCGATCGTGGCCCCCAGGCCGCTGCGCCGCACGAAAAAGAAGTAACTCCACGCCGCGTTGAGCACGAGCTGCACCGCGTAGAACGCGAGCTCCACCCTTGCGCCCTCGAAGCCGGCTTCTCGCCACACGCGCCAAGCGGCCGTGCCCATCAGGATGTACAGGAGCGTCCACGCGGGCCCGAAGAGCCAGCCTGGCGGTGCCCAGATGGGCTTGTTCAATACCCCGTAGAACTCGTTCGCCGCCTTCGCGGTCACGGCGCCACCGACGGCCGCGACGCTGGTGCCCAGAATCCAGGCAAGCAAGCTCGGAAATGATTGCAGCATGCCTGCAAGATGGTCGAGGCGCGCGTCGCGCGTCAGGGTCGCACCGTCTCTATGGGCGGGTCAGGCCGGACTGCACCAGAACTGATACATCGCGGCAAAGGTGTCGGGATGGGCGGCTTCGAAGGCGTCCCAGGCGGACAGGTCCAGCCATCGGCCCGGATACTCGGCGTGGAAACAGGCCTGCACCGTGGCCGGCACCTGAAACCCGAGAAAGCGCAGCTGGAGCGTTTCGAGATCGCGGGCGATCTCCGGCAGCGTGTAGCTGCGCTCCTGTACGTGCATGAGCAGGTCGCGACAGCCGCTCGTCGAGAAGAAATCGACGAAGCCCAGTACACCGCGCGCCGGATGCGCCATCGGTAACGCGAGGATGGCCTGGCGGCAGGCGCGGATCCCCTCATCGGTTGCGGGGAACCCGAGCTGCTTCACCAGTGCCCGCGCGGCGTCGATCTGCCGACGCGCCGCCGTCGCGTACAGCCCGATTTTCATCACGCCGTGCGGCTCGAGTACGCGCAACAACCGACGCCATCCGCTGAGCGGCTCGGCGAGATGATGCAACACCCCCGAACAGGACACGATCGCGAACGACCCAAGCGATTCATCGATATTGAGGATGTCCCCCTGACCGAACTGCACATTCGCCACGCGATGGTGCGCCGCCATGCGTGCGGCATATGCGAGGCTCGACCGACTCAAGTCGAGCGACCACACCTGGGCGTCGGGGAACGACAGCGCCATTTGCAGCGGTTGCTGCCCGCTGCCGCCACCGGCCACCAGAATACGGCGACCGCTTGGCGACGACGCGTCCGCCGGATGCAATGCGCGCACGAAGGCCGGAATCGACGTGACCGTGGGGTGCTGCAGCGTGACCCAGCGCGGGTACGGGTTCTCCTCGTACATCGTGCGGACCATCGACGACACGCCCTTGGCGAGCGGCGTCCAGGTCGGCAAGGCGTCGGCGATGGCGCGCTCGGCACGGTACTCCGCCACCTGATCGCGCACGAGCGCGCGCAGCCCCGGAGACCACGAAGGGCTCGCGCCGTCGTCCAGGGTACTCCACGCCGCGAACTGTCGCACCGTGGCATACATCGCCCCGCGGAGCATCGCCGACTCGCAGTTGGCCGGTATCGGCAAAGCCGCCGAGGCGGCATCGACCTCGGCGCACAGCTGTTCCAACGCCAGTTGTTCATCCGCGTCGATGGCCCAGCCGTACTCGGTGTTGTACGCCTGCATGGCAATCGCGCCGATGAACGGCGCGAGCTCCGAACCCTCACCAGCCGGGGCAAGCAACAGTGCCTTGCGGACCCGGGTGAGCACCAACTCCACTTCGGGATCGGTGACCACCAGGCGTGGTAAGGCCGCCAGCAGCAGGTCGTCGCGGGCCAGCGCGTAGAGGGCGTCCCGGTTGACCGCCAGCAGATCGGCGTCCCGGTTCACGGCCGCCAGCAGCGCCGCGTACGCCGGCGTGCCTTTCACGAGGCCCAGCATGGCCCCCGAGAGCGACTGCGCTGAGATCGCGGGATCATGGCACAGCGTGAGCAATACTGAACGGACCAGTGGATTCCCCGATCCGAGACTCACGCCGTTCAGCAGCAGCGCCAGTCGTGCCCGGAGCGCGCCTTCGTGGGGAAAGGCGGCGACGGCCTCGAAAAGCATGATCAGCGCCTCCTCGAGGCGACCGGCCTGCTGCAAGGTCGTTGCCAAATTGAGCTGCGCGTCCACGTAGGCCGGACGTCGCGCGATCGCGGCGCGGAAGGCGGCCATGGCGTCTGGCAGCTGGCCCAGCGTGCGGTGCGCCTCACCGAGGCTGTTGAAAAAGTCGGCCCGCTGATCGGCAAGGGCAACCGCGCGCTGCAACAGCACGAGGGCCTCCGCCGCCCGTCCCTGCTGCTGCACCGCGAGCCCGAGGAGATACGCCGCATCGGCGTTGGTCGCGTGCCGCGCGAGCACCGTGCGGTAGCCCTGCTCCGCCTCGGCCAGACGCCCCGCCTGATGCGCGGTGAGGGCGCGCTGCAGCGTGTCGGTCGACGATGTTGACATGCGTCGAATGTAGGGGAGGACAGGCATTCCCCGCAGGGTGCGGCAACCGCACGACACGGACATTGCTGACATTCGATCCGTGTGCGTTGCTGGCGGGTATCGCAGGTGGCACTTTTGCCGGGCGCGTGTGCCTCACCCCCGTTTCCCGTACCGGATTCTCATGCATCTCTCTCGTGAACTGCTCGCCGGCGTCCTGCTCACCACCGCCGCGAGCACGGCCATGGCGCCGGTGGCGTTGGCGCAACAGACACCCCCAGCGGCGGGGGCACCGCAGCCCCCGGCCGAAGGTGCGGCCGCGACCGCGCGCCGCGGTCCGCGGCCCTATGCGCAGGTGATTCCGGCGCGCGCCTACACCGAACGCGGTGGCATCACGGTGCACCGCGTGGACGATCGCTACTTCTTCGAGGTGCCCGACTCGCTGGTGGGGCGCGACTTTCTGATGGTCACGCGTGTGGCCGGCGTGCCGGCCGGCGCCGGCGGGTTCCAGAGCGCCGGCAGCTCGCTGAACGAGCGGCTGATCCGCTGGGAGCGGGTGAACGATCGCGTGCTGCTGAAGAGTGTGAACACGGGAGCGGTGGCTGACGACTCGCTGCCGATCGCGCGCAGCGTGGCGCAGAACAACTATCCGGCGATCATCGGCGCGTTTCCGATTGCCGCGTTCGGCAAGGACAGCGCCGCGTACGTGATCGACGTAACCGACTTCTTTGCCTCCGACAATCCCGCGACCAGCGGACTCGATGCCGCATCGCGTCGCACCTACGGCGTGCGCCGCTACGACGCGGCGCGCAGCTACATCAGCAGCGTGCGCGGCTTCCCGATCAACATCGAAGTGCGTCAGGTGCAGACGTTCGATGCCGCCACGCCACCCAGTGATCCCGATGGGGCCACGGTCACGATGGAGACGCGGCAATCCTTCGTGCTGCTGCCGAAGACGCCGATGCGCCCGCGCTACGCCGACGCGCGCGTGGGCTACTTCTCGGTGGACCGCGTGAACTACGGCCTCGATGTGCAGAAGGCGGAGAGTCAGGAGTTCATCACGCGCTGGCGCCTGGAGCCGAAGGATCCGGCGGCCTACGCGCGCGGTGAGTTGGTGGAGCCGGTCAAGCCCATCGTGTACTACCTCGACCCGGCCACGCCGGCACGCTGGAAGCGGTACGTACGTGAGGGCGTGGAGAACTGGCAGCAGGTGTTCGAGAAGGCGGGGTTCAAGAACGCCATTCTGGCGAAGGATGCGCCAACGAAAACCGAAGATCCGGACTTCGACCTCGACGACGCGCGCTACTCGATCGTGCGCTGGGCGGCGAGCCTGGTGCGCAATGCCACCGGTCCGCACACGCACGACCCGCGTTCGGGCGAGATCATCAACAGCGAGATCACGTGGTATCACAACCACATGCGCTCGTACCGCAACTGGCTGATGATGGAAACGGGCGCGGCCAATCCGTCGGCGCGTACCCTCGATATTCCGGAAGAGCTGATGGGCGAGACCATGCGCCAGGTGATCACACATGAAATCGGTCACGCGCTGGGGCTGCAGCACAACATGATCGCGTCGGCGTCGTTCCCGGTGGACTCGCTGCGCAGTCCGTCGTTCACGCGCGTGTACGGCGTGAGCGCCACCATCATGGACTACGCGCGGCAGAACTACATCGCGCAGCCGGGTGACGGCCTGCAGCCCAAGGATTTCATCCGTCGGGTGGGACCGTTCGACGACTTCGCGATCAACTGGGGCTATCGGGTGATCGCCGCGCCGAGTGCCGAAGCGGAGCGTGCGACGCTGCATCGTTGGCTCACGCAGCAGACCGATGCGTTTCCGTACCGCTTCGCGTCGCAACAGCTGGCCGCCGGTGACCCGCGCAATCAGACGGAAGATCTGGGCGACGATCCGATCAAGGCGTCGACGTTCTCGACGATGAACTACAAGCGCATGATCCCGAACCTCGTCGCCTGGACGTCGACGCCGGGTGAGGACTACACCGAACTGCGCGAACTCTACGAGGAATCGGTGGCACGCTGGTTCGGCAACATGAACCATGTGGCCACGATGATCGGCGGCGTCGAGGTCGATCTCAAGACCTCCGAACAGAGTGGCGCCGTGTATCGCGTGGTGCCCAAGGCACGGCAGCAGGCGGCGTTGGCGTTCCTGTCCTCGAACGTGATCACGACGCCGTCGTGGTTGTCGCCGCCGGGGATCGCCCAGCGGATCGGCCCGAGCAACGTGGTATCGACCCGTCAGGCCGGGGTGCTGACGTCGCTGCTCACGCCGGCACGCCTTGGTCGTCTGGCGGAATCGGAGAAGTACGATGTGGTGAACGCGTATCCGCTGGCCGAGTACCTGGATGATCTCAAGCGCACCGTGTTCAGCGGCAACGCGCCCGATGCGGGTCGTCGTCAGTTGCAGCGTGTGTACGTCCAGCGGCTGGAAGCACTCGTTGCTCCGCCGACGGCACCGACCGCCGGCCCGCCGGGCGGTGGTGGTGGTGGCGCCGCCGCCCGCTTCACGCCCTTCGTGACCGCTCCCGTGCTCGCGCAAAGCGACCTGCCCGCACTGGCGCGGCAGCAATTGCGCGAGATCCAGCGCGACGCACGCGCCGCGGCGCTGGCGTCAGCCGGTACGACCAGTCGCGCCCACTGGAGCGACATCGCCGATCGCGTGACGGCAATTCTGGAACCGAAGTAGCACCTATCAAGGCGTTGGCCGTTGCATATCTATGCGCATCGGTCGGCGCTGCCGGCGTCGGCACCGAACCGTTTGGACCGGTGCTATC
>NZ_JBILKJ010000172.1:0-5331 GCF_044376735.1 Gemmatimonas sp. | reverse complement strand
TGACGCTGCACGCGGTGCCGTGCGCCGCGCGCGGCGCCTGCTGGGCGTCGAGGTCTAACGCCCAGCCAGTTCCCGGTGCATGGTATCCATGCGCTCGTCGCTGGACATCGTGAAGGCGGCGCGATGACTCCACAGGACGAAGGCACTGGTCACGAAGACACACAACGAGGCGCCGCCGATCGAGCGCGGCGCCTCGTTGCGTAGGAGCCACACGATCGACGTCACGCCGAGCGCGCCGAGCCGCGCCTGTTCCGCGGCGAACGCCCACCGTCGTCCTTCGAGCACGCCACCCACGTTCGTGAGTGAGAGCGCGACATAGAACGCCCCTGCCCCGAGTTGCATTGCAGGCAGCCGATCCGCCACCGTGAGGAGCCAGAGCGCCGGCGGAATCGTGAGCACAAAATGTGCGAGCGCATAACGCGAGAGGGCCGTCGGCACGACGGGGTCGAACTTGATCATCGACTGTGGCGTCACCGGAGGAATGACCACGACGCCACCGTCAGCCGCCGAGCGCCAACCGGGCGCACCGAATACGCTGGACCAGCGGTCTCTCCACGTGGAGGCGCGTCGCACGTTGCGGGCGATTGCGACGTACTGATGGAGCTGCGACCAGAGCGGATTCCAGCTTCGCAGTGGTGTGGTGAGGCCGTACACTGGTTCTTCGCGCTCCTCGGTGAAGGTGCCGAACCACCGATCCCACACGATGAAGACGCCCGCGTAATTGCGGTCCTGATATTCGGGATTCACACCATGATGCACGCGGTGGTGGGACGGCGTGTTCAGCACGGCCTCGGCCCACGTGGGGAGTCGCGAGACGGCGCGCGTGTGGATCCAGAACTGGTACACCAGGTTGAGTGCGTAGCAGACGGCAAACTGCTCCCACGAAATCCCGAGCAGCGCGAGCGGCGCATAGAAGATCCAGCCGATCAGTCCACCGACGGCACTCTGACGGAGGGCAACGGCGAGATTGTACTCCTCGCTGGAGTGGTGCACGACGTGCCCAGCCCAGAACAGGTTGACCTCATGCGAGACGCGGTGAAACCAGTAGTACGCCAGATCAACGACGATAAAGGCACTCACCCAACCCGCAACCGCCGTCCAGTCGACCGTAGCACCGCTCAGGTCCCGACGCAGCATCGCACCATCGGGCCACGCCGGGATATCGACCCAACGCTGAATGCGCGCATGCTCGAACAGCCACGCAAAGATGCCAACGAGCAGCAACTTCGTGAAGATGCCGGCGATCTGGCTCAGCGTGCCCGCCGAGAGATCGCTGATCGAATCATTGAGACGATAGAACGAGCGACGGCCGAGTCGCGTGAAGAGCAACTCGGCCGCAATGAGGATGAAGAACAGCGGAATGCTGGCCTGAATGATCCCCATGTCGTGCTACGCCCGTGCCGGTACGGCTTCCTCGGCGGGGATGTTCAACTCGCCTTCCCAACGCGCCATGACGGCGGTGGCGAGGCAGTTCCCGAGCAGGTTCACCGACGTACGAGCCATGTCCATGATGGCATCTACGCCAAGGATGAGGGCGATTCCTTCGAGCGGCAGATTGAACTGCGCGAGCGCGCCCGACAGGATCACCAACGACGCGCGCGGTACGGCGGCGACGCCCTTCGAGGTGAGCATGAGCGTGAGCATCATGAGCAGCTGCGTGCTGAGCGGCATGTCGATGCCGGCGGCCTGCGCCACGAAGACCGAGGCGATGGCGAGGTACAACGTGCTGCCATCGAGATTGAACGAGTAGCCGGTTGGCAAGACGAACGATACGATCCGACGCGGCACGCCGAACTTCTCCATCGCCTGCATCGCTTGCGGAAAGGCCGCTTCACTGGAGGCGGTGGAGAAGGCGATGAGCCAGGGCTCCTTCACCGTGCGCCAGAAGCGCATGATCGGGATGCGCGCCAGCATCGCCACCGGCACGAGCACGATCAGCACAAAGATGATCAGCGAAACATAGAGTGTGCCGACCAGCTTGCCGAGGCTGAGCAAGACGCCAAGTCCGCTCTTGCCGACGGTGACACCGATGGCGGCGCCGATGCCGATCGGGGCGTACGCCATCACGATACCGACAAACTTGAACATCACTTCACTGAGCGACTGCAGGCCGTCGAGCATGAGCTTCTTGGATGGGCCTTCGACGCGCGAGAGCGCGACGGCGAAGATGATCGCGAAGAAGACGATCTGCAGCACTTCATTCTGCGCGGCCGCTTCGAAGAAACTCTGCGGCACCGTGTGTTCGAGCACCGAGGCGAACGTCGGCGTCTTCGCGGCCAGGGCCTTGAACTCTTCAGTGCTTCCCGCGGCGTTTTCGATCGAGAGGCCGATGCCCGGCTTGACGAAGTTGACGGCGATCAGTCCGATCGCGAGCGCAGCGGTGGTGACCACCTCGAAGTAGATGATCGAACGCAGCGCGAGCTTACCGACCTTCTTCATGTCATCGCCGTGCCCGGCGATCCCGACGACGAGGGTGCTGAACAGCAGCGGCACGATCAAGGACTTGATCATGCGCAGGAAGATGTTCGCGAACGGCTTGAGGTTCGGCGCGAAATCGGGGGCAAGCCACCCGATCAGGATGCCGATGAGCATCGAGATGATGATCCACTGCGAGAATCCGATGCCGAGGAATCCCCTGCTCGGAGCCGCCGACGATGCGCTGGATGACTGATGTGCCATGGTGCTGGTTAGAGAAGACGTGGTCGTGCGAGTGAGTTACTCGGGCGAGAGCGGTGCGTCGCCTCGACGCAGCACCGAGTGTTTGTACCCGTAGACGAAGTAGAACGAGAGACCGATGAGCATCCAGATGGCGAACGCCTTCCATGCGCTCGACGGCAGGCCGCGCATGACGAAGACGCAGGCACCGGCCCCGCCGAGCGTGACGAGCCACACGAAGGGGACGCGGAACGGGCGATGCCGATCTGGTTCACGAATGCGCAGGACCAGCACGCCGACACACACCACGGCGAACGCGGCGAGCGTGCCGATGTTCGTGAGGTCATAGGTGGCCGCATCGTCGGCGAGTAGGGAACCGAGCGCCACGGCGACACCGGTGATGATTGTGGTGATGTGTGGCGTCCGCGTTTTCGGATGCAACTTGGCGGCGAACTTGGGCAAGAGACCGTCGCGAGCCATGGCGTAGAAAATGCGCGGCTGCCCGTACTGGAACACCAGCAACACAGCGGACATCGAGACCACCGCACCGGCTGCCACGATCCAGCTGGCAGTGGAGAGGCCGGCGATCGAGAGCGCTTTGGCCAATGGGTCGCTGCTCCGAAGCTGTTCGTAGGGCACCAGCCCCGTGGCCACGAACCCGACAATGACGTAGATCAAGGTGCAGACGGCCAATCCGCCGAGAATACCGATGGGGAGATTGCGCTGCGGATTCTTGGTCTCCTCAGCGGCCGTGGAAATCGCGTCGAAGCCGATGTAGGCGAAGAAGACGATCGCGGCGCCCTGATGAATGCCGCGGAATCCGTTCGGCGCAAAGGGCTTGTAGTTGGCGGGATCGATGTGCATGCCGCCGACGATCACGAACAGCGCGAGGACGAGCAGCTTGATGACCACCATGATGTTGTTGGCGCGCGCACTTTCCTTGACGCCCTTGAGCAACAACAGGGTGATGGCGACAACGATGCCGAAGGCCGGCAGATTTACGAGGACCGGGACGCCGGCGATGCGCGGCGCCGATTCCATCAGCCCTCTGATGGCGGGGTCTCCGCTGGCCTTCACGTTCCAGTATCCGTGCGTGAGCCATCCGGGCAGGTCGACGCCGAATCCCGACAGCAACGACGTGAAGTAGCCGGACCATCCGATCGCGACGGCGACGTTGCCGACCGCGTATTCGAGGATAAGTGCCCACCCGACAATCCACGCCACGATCTCACCGAGGGTCGCGTAGGAATAGGCATACGCACTGCCAGCCTGCGGAATCATGGCTGACAACTCCGCGTAGCACAGCGCGGCGAGACCGCACACCGCCCCGAGCAGTATGAACGAGAGGACGAGGGCGGGTCCGGCGCCGTATCGGATCACGGTACCGTCCGCGAGGGTTTCGCCCGCAGCGGCCGTTCCCAGCGACGAAAAGATGCCGGCACCGATGACGGCGCCGATGGCCAGCATGACAAGGTCGCCAGCGCCGAGCGTACGGCGCATACCAGTGCCGCTTTCATCGGTAGCGGCGATCGGCTTTCGATCAAACAGCCCCATGGGCCCTCGGATCGGGGGGAGGAGCGCGCCGTGTCAGGAGGGTGGAAGCGGCGCGCGGGTACTACGTGGGCGCAAGGTACTGTCGAGCCACGCGTACGGCGAGCCTACAATGAATACGTGATTTCGGCTTTGCCGCGGACCGGGACGCCCTGCGCATTCACAGCGGGGCGAAAGCGGATGGCGACGAGCGCCTCACGCAGCTTTCGGTTGTACGCGCCGTCTTTGGTCGGTGTGAACTGCAGATCCAGCACTTTCCCCGTGGAGTCGACTTCAAAGACGACGATCACGGTGCCCTTTGCCTTGTTCGGTACCGGCAGTGGGGGGAGGAACAGCTCGGTGGGCGCGGGGGGATACACGGTACCGGGCCCTCCACCGGTTCCCGGCCCCACACTGGTCCCCTTCCCGGTACCGACCCCGGATCCGACACCTCCACCGCTTCCCGATCCCGACCCGGCGCTGCCATCGGTTCCGGAACCACCTCCGGTACCCGCGACCGTCGACTTGGCGTCGGCCGTCTCGCTGGCGGATGGCTGCGTCGGCGCCGCGGGCTGTTGGGGCGGTTTGACGACCGGCGGCGGCGGAGGCGGCGGCACAATCGGCTTGACCGTGGGCGGCTTGACCAGGGGTGGTGGGGGGGTGGGCGCGGGTGCCACGCGAACGAACTGGAGCCGTTCGTCCTTGGCAATGCCGCCGGTGCCGCGGTTTCCGCCGCCCCCACCTCCGGCCGGCCCCAGGCCACCAGCGCCGAGGACCTCGCGGATCATCTCCGGCGAGGTGAACGGCACGATGAGCAGGAGGATGATCAGCAGGTGGATCCCGATGCTGATCAGCAGACTGCGGACCCGGCGCTGGTTGCCCACCGGCACACCGATCGGCGGTCGGTACCGCGGGCGTTCCGGCGGTGGGAGGTCGGCAGTGTCTGGGAGCGACGGAGGTGTTGGCGTCATTGGGAGTCGGGGGGATGAGACCTATACAACGTACAACGGCGGACGATCCCTATGGATTCGCCCGCCGTGGTCACGACGTGGATCTCGTGGTTGGGCGCGCACCCGTGTCCGGGTCCGCGCCTTTCCTCACTTCGGTGGAACGCCGATGACTTTGACCCCGGCACCGCGGGCCTGG
>NZ_JBILKJ010000171.1:0-5339 GCF_044376735.1 Gemmatimonas sp. | reverse complement strand
GGACCGTGTGTATCGGATCCCCGGCGGCCCGCGTTGCTAAAGGACCTGCTCACCCGTCCGATACTTAACGGCAGAGTGCCGGCACCGTGTTGCACCCCTTCGGCGATGTAACGGTCACCGATTCCCCCAGGTCAGATGCGCGTTACCAACTCGATCATCACCCGGAACAGCCAATCGCGCTTGCAGGCCAACCTGCAGGGAATGGATCGCCTCCGGGCCGACATTTCCTCCGGCGTTCGCCTGCGGAAGATGTCCGACGACCCCACGAGCGGCGGCGAACTTGTGCGCATTGGCAGCTCGATGCGCGCGCTGACGCAGTTCAAGCGCAATGTGGATACCGGCGTGGCCCGTGCCACGGCCGAAGAGAACGTCCTCGACCAGCTCACGAGGGCGCTCGAGCGCGGCGTCGAGCTCGGCATCGCGCAGGCGGGCGCCACCGCGAACGCGGGGGTGCGCTTGATCGCCAAGGGTGAAATCGACCAGATCATCAACTTCGCGACGGGCCTTGGCAACACGCGCTTCGGCGACGAATATCTCTTCGGCGGGAATCGGTCGGGTGAGGCGCCATTCACGACACCGGCGCCGGCCACCGGTCCATTTTCCCGCCTCACCCTGGCGGGCAATCCGGTCAATCCGAGCGGCAATCCAACGCTCGAGATCGGCGACAACACGTTCATCACGCCCACGCACAACGGTACCGAGGTGTTTCTCGACACCGATGCGCTGGAGGCGCTGCGCGCGTTGTCGACGGCGCTCGGCAACAACGATCCCGCCGCCATTCAGGCGGCGACGGATCGCATCGGGGCGGCAAATAGCAACGTGCAATCGCTCATCGGTGCGCAGGGCGCGCGCATCAATGAGATGGAGACGGCCGAGCGCAATCTCGCACAGATGGAGCTGAACCTGGTCGCGTTCCGCTCCGATCTGCGCGATACCGAGGTCGACAAGGCCATGGTGGAACTCGTCGGCAAGCAGACCCTGTATCAGGCGGCGATGAGCGCGACGTCGCGCATCCTCGGACTCAGCCTCGCGAATTACCTCTGAACGCAATGACTTCCGCCGCTATGGACCAGCTGGATCGCCGCTCGACCACGTACACCATCACGTCGCCCTCCGTCGGCACGATCGAAGTGAGCGGAGAGTTCGTGATGCACTTCACCGAAGCGCTCTGGGGATTCCCCGATCGCACCGCCTACGCCCTGCTCCCTGCCGCCCGACAGGGACTCTGGTGGCTGCTGTCGGTCAACGAGCCGCAGACGACGTTCGTGCTGGCTGATCCGTTCGTGTCACACGCCGAGTATGGCATCGACCTCGGTGAGTCGGAGCGCGAAGCCCTGCAGATCGTGGACCCGTCCGACGCGCTGGCCTTGGTCGTGGTCGCGCTGCCGATGACACCCCGCGAGCCGGTCACCGGGAATTTCCGCGCGCCGATCGTGTTCAACCTCGCCAAGGGCCTCGCCCAGCAGGTGGTTAATCGCGACGAGCGCTACGCGCTGCGGGAGCCGATCGATCTGGCGGTGTATCCGATCGCGGAAGACGGCGTTCGGTTGTCGTAACGGCGGTGCCGTCGTCCTCTTCACCATCGCCGGTCGTGGCCGCGCTTGAGAGCGCCCAGCGTCGCGAAGACGGCGCGCCCCGCTTTCATATCCCCGCACAGCCATCGCACGCGGCCTGGCGTGACGCGGTAGAGCAGGAACAATCGGCCGGCGTCGTCGCGGAGCTTCGTCTCTTCCTCGATGCGCAACTGGAAGCGGGCGATGCGCTCGTCGATGTTGCGCCGGGCTTCGGCTTCGTCGCGTTGTCGGCAGTGACCGCACCGATGGGCCTCCCCAGCGTCTTCGTGCTCGACGACGAAACGGGTACGCTGCCGTTGCTGCAAGGTGCGGCGCGCGATGTCGGCGGCTGGCTCGACGAGGTCGTTCACGCGGATCTGTCCAACGACCGTTTGGTCACCCTCGTGGCGGATCGTATCGCGACCGAAGGACGAGTGTTCGTGCACGCTGACGCGCTATCGCTGGCCCCTGTGCTGCAGAGCCTCGACGCGCTTCTGGTGCTCAGGCGTGTCGTCGCCATATGCCTCTCGCCGTCGGTCGACGCCTCTGAGGCCGCTCACACGCACGCGTGCGCACTCCTGCAGGCCGCGGGCTTCGGGATGCATGAGATGCGCGACGCCGACGGCGAACCGTCACTCTTCGCGACGGCCGACTGGCCGGTGGGGGTGCCGGTCATCGCCATCGCCGGCACGGCGGCCGAGCAGGCCGTCGACGAAAGCGCGATGGCCGCGCGCACACCAGCGGTGGCCCGTGTCCCGGTATCGGCCCCGACGAGTGCGGCACCAACCTCAACCGACCGCTTTTCCTTCATCGCGCCATACTGCCGGACCGGGTACGGCGTGGTCGGCGCGCACCTCCTCCGCGAGTTCACGCAGCTCGGCGTACCGGTTGCGTACTTTCCGCTGGGGCACGTCGACCGCAGCATCGTCAAGAACGATCAGCTTGGTGCCGCCATGGATCGCCAAGGACAGTTCGACGATGCCGCGCCGAGTGTGCGACTCTCGCAGCAGTTCGACTTGGCGTTGCATGTCGGGCGCGGACCACGCATCGGGTTCCCTATCTTCGAGCTCGATCGCTTCAACGCGTCCGAGCGGCATCATCTGGAGCGGCAGGATCGTCTCATCGTGACCTGCGAGTGGGCGCGCACCGTCTTGCTGGAGAACGGCATCTGGCGCACGCCGATCGACATCGTACCGCTTGGTGTCGATCGCGCCGTGTTCAACGAGCATGTCGCTCCCGCCTCCAAGCGCGGTCGAGACACCGTGTTCATGAGCGTGGGGAAGCTGGAGGCGCGCAAGGGACAGCGTGAATTGCTCCGCGCGTTCGAAGCGGCCTTCTCTCCGAAGGACACCGTGCAATTGGTGCTGATCTGTCACAACGCGTTCGTCGACCAGGCACGACTCGACGACATGCTGGCACCGTTCAAGCGATCGCCGATGGCGTCGCGGATCAGGCTCATCACGAAACCGCTGCCGCATCAGAAGGATCTCGCCGCCGCGATGGCGATTGCCGACTGCGCCGTCTTTCCGGCGCGCGCAGAAGGCTGGAACCTCGAGGCGCTCGAGATGCTGGCCATGGGGAAGCGCGTCATCGCGTCGGCATGCACGGCGCACACGGCGTTTCTGACCGCGGACAATGCGAAGCTGGTCGATATCGACGCGCTCGAAGAGTCCGTGCCGGGTGAGCACTACGGCCGATGGGCCGCGTGGGGGGATGCGCAGCACGAACAGCTGGTGCAGCATCTCCGGGACGTACACGGCGAACGCCAGCGTGGTGAGCTGGCGTTGAATCAGGCCGGTGTGGAGACCTCGAAGCGGTTCTCCTGGACGGCGTCCGCCCGCGCGCTGATGGCGAGCGTTTCGCTCGCGTAGCGCCAACCGGCGCTGACGCGAGGCGTACGCGACATCTACGCTATCGCATACGCACCGCAATGCCGATCGGCACGATCGAGTCGAACGACTCGATGAACTCCCAGCCATCCAGCACCGATTTCAAGTGCTCCCAGAGCCACCTGAGCGATGGGCGCAGCTCTTCGGGATGGGTACGAATGTGCGCGTAGCGACTGCTCGGCGAATCGCCCAGCAACTCGTCGGATGAATCGAGCAGATCGTCGAATACCAGAGCGCCACCGACGGCCACGTGTGGCAGCACATCGGCCAGATCCCACCACGTGCCCAATGCCGTGTGGTCCCCGTCCACGGTGATCAGGTCGAACATCCGTGGAGCCGCCTCGCCGGTGCGCAGTATCTGCTCTTCTTCCAGCTCCACCGCGCCCAGCTGCACTTCCTGAAAGAAGACCGGCAGCGTGTCGTGGCTGTTTCCTGAGAGGAAATGCAGCGCGCCGCGATGATTGGGGGCAACCCGTCGCATTTCGTCGCGCACGAAGCCCGGACCAGGATTCTCCACGCCGCCGTAGTTCTGCGTCCACCAATCGAACGAGTACGCCTGCACCTCGGGCGACTCGGCCAGCACCTGGGCGAGACTCCACCCGCGGCGCGTTCCGATCTCGAGATAGCTCCGCGGCTGGGTTGCATGCGCGATCGCCCGCAGTGCCGACCGGATCTCGAATCGGCGCTCGTCTCGAGCCGCACCCTCGCGGAGCCACTCGATCAGGCGCGGCTTGTTCACATCGTCCGGCGCGAGCAGCTCGAGCGTATCGGCCGTCGCGTTGTTCAACGCGGGCGATCCGATGACGTCGCGAATCGCGTCAAGGTTGCGCTGCGCGCTGGCGGAAACCGCAGGGGAGAGGACGGAGCTGGTCATAACGATCACAGAGAGTGAGAGGTGGCGCTCAGGCCGCGTGCCGGATCTTCTTCACGACGGCCGGCACGCCGACCGCGAGTGCAAAGTCGCCGATGTCCTTCGTCGCCACGGCACCCGCGCCAAGAATCGCGTGACGACCGATACGTACATGCTCGAGGATGGATGCACCGGTGCCGATGTACGAATGGCTGCCCAGCTGTACGCCGCCGGAGATGTGGCATCCCGGGGACACCGTGACGAAGTCGCCGACCACGGCATCATGCCCGATAGTGCAATCCAGATTGACCGCGACATGCGCGCCGATCACGATGTCGGTGGTGGCAATCGTACCTGCACAGATGATGGTGCCCTCGCCGATCTCGACGTCGGGTCCAACACGCGCACCCGCTGCGATGATCGCCGGTGCAAACCGATAGCCTTCCGCGCGAGCTGCCGACACCACGCGATCCTTGATGTCGGTCATGCCGCCGATGCCGCACACCAGAAACGTGTCGTCGGGTACATCGGCCAGGGTTCCCACCGGAAGTCCCTTGAGCAACGTCGCCCGAGGTTCACGATCCACGAACATGACCGGCTCGAAGCGCAGCGCGCTCTGGTGAGCGTGCGCGTCGAGGAGCGCCCACCACACTTCGCGGGCGAAGCCTCCCGCGCCGAGAATGGCCACCTTGATCGTACCCACGCCGGTGCCACTCACGCGGCCGCCGACGAGGCGACGCGCTCAACGCCTGGAACGCCAGTGGCATCAGGCACCGACACCGATACGCCACCGAAGACGTCGCCCAGCTCGATCTCTTCCACATGGTGCCGAATGCGCGCGGCGATCGCGAACACATCCTCGCGGGTGAGACGAGGCGACGACGGGATGTTGATACCCGACGAGGCGATCGCGTCAGCCACTGGAAACGGACGCGACGACGCGTAGGGCGGCATGCTGTGCATCGGATAGAAGAACGGGCGCGTATCGATCCCGTCGGCGCGCAAGCGCGCCATGAGTTCGTCGCGCAGCGCCGGCCGATGCTCGGC
>NZ_JBILKJ010000055.1:0-17418 GCF_044376735.1 Gemmatimonas sp. | reverse complement strand
TCGTGCGCGCGTGGACCGATGAACCAGCCTGGTCTCAGGTGCGCAGTGATTTGGCGTTGGCCGTGGAAGCGGCAATCCGAGCGAGCGAGCCTGCACGCTGAGGTGATCGTTCGGGCGTGGTTACGGCTTCGCCTGTGTTTTCGCGGGTGCGGGTGCGGGTGCGGGTGCGGGTGCGGGTGCCGCGGCGGCGCGCGGCGCCAGCGTGACGTTGGCGGCCATCCACACGAACGATGGCGTGGTCACCAGCGCGCTGGCCTTCACCTGCAACCCCAACGACCGATCCTGAATGGGTAGGGCGGTCTCGAACGCGATGGGCAGCTGTACGGGGCGGAAGAACCGTTGCGGTATCTTCACGTTGAATCCACGGCCGACGAGCTCCTGAATGCGTTCGCTGGCGCGGGCCTTCCCGATCGCAACGCCGCAAAGCCCCCCTTTGCTGGCAAGCAGCGAATCCAAGATCGCAATGGAACGTGGCGCCGGATCCACGAAAATCCTCAGGGCCAATCCGGGGAAAGCGGGGTCTGCCAGTATGCGTCCGTCTTTCGCCGCCAGTCGGATCCGTCCGCGCGTGTTGTACAGCATTGGCCGCACTTGGCCGGTGACCTCGCGATCAGCGGAGAGGTCACCGCACACGGGACCGGCGATGCCTTTGGACGCCCAGTCGATCTTGACGCGCGCGATGCCGGATCCGCCGGCGAGGCGAACGGGCAGTTCGAGCCCCAGACCATCGCCACTGAAGCGCATGACGGGCGCCCCCGGCTGCAGACGCGCGCGGACGTCTCGCAAGTTCACCTCGAGCGCGTAGGCGCCGAGCGTACGCCGCCCCAACACGCTCACGCGTGCCTTGAGTTCGCCGGCCTTGCGCACGCGAATGGGCGGCAGGCGCAGGTCGACGTCGTGGAACCATCCGACGATGACCTCGCGCACCACGGCCTCGACGAACGGGGCCGGCACGCCAATCACGATGTCGCCTGCCGGTCGGCCCCGCATGCGTTCACTGCCGGCAAATGACGCGTACACCTGCGCGCGTAACGAGTCGCGCGTGATGGTGAGCGTCTGGATTTCACGAAGGACCGCCGCCGGATCCTCACGCTGCGCTTTGGGGCGATAGCGATAACTCAGGACACCGACCGCCGAGAGCGCCATGACCAGCAGCGTGATACCGATACCCAGCACCCAGCGCTTCATGGCTGGCGCTCCAAGGCCGCGGAAGCCGCCGCCGTGGTCGCAGCCGAGGCGATCGGCGCTTTGCCGGTGGCCGAGAACGCACCCAACTGGACCGACAGCGCGATCCACAGTCGGTCCTGGAAGGCGATGACGCGCGACACCTCGACTTTCATCGCGGCGCGACTGGGCGCGACCGCCAGTACACCGTCGGGGCCAAAGCCCGGAAGCTGCATCGCCTTGTCCAGCTTGATCGGGACGGCGACGGCCGGCAGGCTCGCGGTGAGCTCAGGGAGGCTGCCCTCGACGACGCGCTGCAACACGGTGATGACAATGGGATCGAGCGCCGCCGGCGTACCTGATGGCGTATCCAGCTTGATATCGTCCACGCTGATGTGCGCACGCAGCGTGGACATGCTATCGACGGCAAAGCTGTCGAGGGCCCCTCGCAAGGTCACGGCGGCCGCGACGCGCGGAAAGGTGGACCGACGCACTTCCCCACTGATGTCGACCCGCGCCACGTTCCCGCGAAAAATGACCTTGGCGTTGGTGAGCGTGACGGTCAACCCCTCGCGAATGTTAACCGACACGGGAAAGGCCACATCGATGAGCGAACGGAGCAGCGTATCGGTGACCGTGACCAACAGTTGGTGCTGTTGATCACGGAGCATGTTCGCTTCGAGCGCGGCCAGCGACTGAAACCCGGCCACTTCGCGGCGCAGCTGATCGCGTTCCACGATGCGTTCGCGTGCCGCCGGGTCGGCGCTGCTGCACCCGATGGCGGGCAGGAGGATCATGGACAGCAGGGCCACACCCGCGCGTGCCCTCACGCTGCGTCACTCGCGCTGGACGACGGGACCGACGACGCCACGTCGGTGGGGAAGACCAGTCGGCGTGCGGCCGCGGTGAGGGGCACGGCCAGCAAGGCGCCGGTCGGACCCAGGAGGAATGCCCACACCAACAGGGACGCGAACATGACGAAGGGCCCCATGTCGAAGCCGTCCTTCATGTATCGCGGCTTGATCACGTTATCCACGACGTTGTTCCACACCACGAACACCGCAATCAGCACCAAGGAACGCGGAATGCCGAACTCCAGCAGCGTCAGGGCCACCGGTGGAATCATGGACAGCACGAAGCCGACACCTGGCACAAAGCTCAACACCAGCGCCACCACCGACCAGAGTACCGGCAGATCGGTGCCGAGCGCGATCATGACGAGCCAGACGCCGACCGCGAAGATCACACCGGTGAACAACGTGATGTTGACGTATTGCTGCACATCGTTGGCGATGGCATCGAAGCGGTGGTGCCATACCGACGGGATCTCGTCGCTCTGCTGACGGGCGCTGCGCCGGCGCCAGAAGGTGTTGGACTCGATCAGGAGAAAGATGGAGAGCATGACGATGAGGAGCGCCTCGCTCAACGCGCCGCCAAGCCCTTGCGCCAGTTCGCTGGCCAACGCGATCAACTTGGACGGGTTGATCATGGCCATCACCCTCGACTTCGACATTTCAATGCCGTATCCATCGAGGTAGGTCGTCCCCGAGGCGATCAGCGCGGTGAGTCGCTCCTGGTAGCGAGGGACCGTGTCCACGAGGGCCTTGGCGGCATACCCGACCAGCCCGACAAAGGCGAGAAGCGTGATCACCACGCTGATGGACGCCACGGCCATGGCCCAGCCCTTGGTCAAGCCACGTCGACGGAGCTGCTCCTGCAGCGGTGCCACGCAGGACACCACCACGCCCGCCATCAACAACGGATCGATCACGCCCGCCGCAGAACGCAGGCCGCCGGCAATCACGACGATGGCCGCGGCACCGATCAGCAGACGCAACCGAGAGTCAGACGCTACGGAGTGAGACATGGAGGTTGGTGTCGGGGGATAGACGTGCCGGGGGCGGACGACGCGCACCCCAACCGTGACCGGTCGCGCAACGATAACGTGTGAGTGGGCGGTGATGCAACGACGGTCACGCAGGCCTTGGACCGGACGCGCCCCGAGAGACGCTCCACTCGGCCCCCTAGTCCAGCGTTTTCGAGAAGCGCCGCACCGATACGATCAGCAGCACGAATGCCGACACGGTCAGCACCCCCAGTTGCGTCCACAGATCGCGCATCCCCACACCTTTCAGCAGCACGCCGCGCAGAATATCGAGGAACCACGTGAGCGGCAGTATCGCGCCCACCCACTGCGCCGGCTCCGGCATGGCGGCGCGCGGAAAGATGTAGCCCGACAGCAGGATGTTGGGCAGCATAAAAAAGAAACTCAGCTGCATCGCCTGCAGCTGACTGCGCGCCACGGTGGAGATGAGCAGCCCCACGCCGAGACTGGCCACGATGAACACCAGGGCCAGCGCGTAGAGCAGTCCGAGGCTGCCCATGATGGGAATGTCGAAGAACGTCACGCCCAGTGTGAGAATCACCGACATCTGCACGTAGCCCACCAACACGAACGGCACGAGTTTCCCGAGCATCAGACTCGTCCGACTGATCGGCGTGACGATGAGTTGCTCGAGAGTGCCGCGCTCCCGTTCCTTCACGATGGCCGTGCTGGTGATCAGCGTCATCGTGATCGTGAGCAGAATGCCCACGATGCCCGGCACGATGAACGTCGCGCTCTTCTGTGCCGGGTTGTACCACGGACGCACGCGGATCTCGACCGGCGGCCGGAGCTTGTACTGTGAGGCCAGCAGCTGCGCACCGCGCGCCTGCGCGGCCAGCTGCGCGCCCGCGATCGCCGCGCCCGAGCTCTGTGGGTCGGCGGCATCGATCAGCATCTGCGCCACACCGGTGTGACCGCTCCGGATGTTGCGCTGATACTCCGGTGGAATCACCAGCGCCACGCGCGCCGCGCCGCGTTCGATCCAGCGTTTCGCCGCCGCGCGGTCGGGCACCGCGGCCACGAACGTGAAGTTGTCGGTGTTGGCCAGCACTTGAATGAGGGCGCGACTCTCGCTGGTGCGCGACTCATCCACCACCACCGTCGGCAACCGTCGCACGTCGGTTTGAATCGCGTAGCCGAACAGCAGCAACTGAATGGCCGGCAGCGCCGTCATCATCGCAAAGGTGAGTCGATCGCGACGCAGCTGCAGGAACTCCTTCCACAGCATCGGCCACACCGTCCACCGTTGCACCCGCTCGTACCGCGTGCTCATGACCGCCTCGTGGTCGCGGACATGGCGTCATCTGCTTCGTCGCGCTTCTGTAACATGACGAAGACATCTTCGATCGTCTCGGCATGAAACTGGGTAACCACTTCCGCCGGTGTACCCAGGCCGATCAGCTGCCCGCGCGAGAGGAACGCGAGCCGTTGGCAGCGCTCGGCCTCGTCCATGTAGTGCGTCGTCACGAGAATCGTCGTGCCGTCGCGCGCCAGCTGGTAGATCGTTTCCCAGAACGTGCGACGGGCCGCCGGATCGACACCGGCCGTCGGCTCGTCGAGAAACACCAGATCCGGGTGATGGGCCGTGGCACACGCCAGCGCGAGCCGCTGCTTCCACCCACCGCTGAGCGTCCCCGCGCGCTGGTGCAGGCGCGACCCAAGCCCCAGTGATTCCACATGATCGGCCAAGCGCCGGTCGCGATCGCGCCCGACCAGCCCGTACACCGACGAATAGAAGTGGAGATTCTCCGCCACCGTGAGCTCGTCGTACAACCCGTACCGCTGCGACATGTACCCGATGCGCCGGCGCACACCCTCCGTATTCGTCGTCACGTCGAGCCCCGCCACCTCCGCCGTGCCGCTCGTGGGCACCACCAGTCCACAGAGCATGCGAATGGTCGTGGTTTTCCCCGACCCGTTCGGACCAAGCAGCCCGAACACCTCGCCGCGCGCGATCTCGAGATCGAGTCCGGCCACCGCCACCAGCTCGCCGTACACTTTGCGCAACGCGCGCGTACGGACGACGGCGTTCACCGGCTCGGTCACTTGGTGGGGCGCGGCAACAACACCGAAATCGGCATGCCGGCGCGCAGTCGCTGCGTGGTGTCGGCGAACTCCACCTTCACGCCGAACAGCAGATCGGCACGCTCCTTGTCGGTGAGCGCCACCCGCGGCGTGAATTCGGCCCGCGTGGCGATCGCCGAAATCCGTCCGCGAAACACGGTGGAGTCGCCGTCGAGGCGCGCCGACACGGAATCGCCCGGACGCAGCGTGGGCAGCACGAACTGCGACACGTAGATGCGCGCCCACGGACGCGACGGCTGCGCCACCGTGATGGCGCTCTGCCCCGCCGCCAACACTTCGCCCGGCTCCACGTTGCGACTCGAAACCACGCCGTGCACCGGCGCGAGCAGCACCATGTCATTGGCCGTCGCCCGCCATCCCTCGACTGCCGCCTGCGCCCCACGCGCCTCGGCGGCAGCAGCCACACGCCGCTCCGTACGCGCCCCCGCCTGAAGCAGTCGCAGCGCCTCCCGGGCAGCCTCCCGTCGACCCGCCGTCATACGGGCCGCGGCACGGGCCGCATCGAGCGCGGCACGACTCACGTCGCCTTTGGCCGCCAGTGGCTCGAGTCGCGCGAGATCGGCCGCCGACCGATCAGCGTCCGCTTCGGCGACCCCGAGTTCAGCCTGTGCCCGGCTGATCTCAGCCGGCCGAGCTCCGCGGGCCAGCTCGCGCGAGGTCTCCTGCGCCGCCGCGGCACGCGCCTCAGCCTGCACCGTAGCGCTGGCCAGCGTCGGCGTCGTGAACAGCACCAGCGTGTCGCCCGCCTCAACCTCGTCCCCTTCACGGACCAGCACGCGCAACGCCCGGGCCGGCTGCAGCGGCCCGACGTCCACTTCGACCATTTCGAGGGTCCCGACCGCCGTATCGGGTGCCGACGACCGCGAGCAGCCGCCAAGGAGCAGCAATGGCCCGAGCGCCACGAGCGGGAACGTACGCACTGTCACGAAATCACTCGCGAAAAGGGTCACCCACCGAACCAGACACGCTTGACCGGCCGATCTCCGCAACATTGCATTCCACCATGTCTCACGCCACCCCACCAACCGCGACCGACACCGCGCCCTCAGAGGGCGTGTTGCCCGACACGCTGGCCCGGACGCTCCGGCAGTTCCGGTTGCTGGAGCGGGAAGACAAGATGCAGGCGTTGCTGGGGTGGTCCAAAAAGCTCGAACCGCTCCCCGAACGGTTCGCGAATCTCGATCGAGCCGCGTTTACCGTGCCCGAATGCCAGACCCGGGTGGATATCTTTCCGGAACGTCAGGACGACGGCACGATTCACTTCTACGCCGACGTCAACGCCCGGCAGTCTCCCACAGTGGCCGCGGTGCTGGCGATTACCTTCGCGGCAGTCAACGATCAGTCTCCTACCGTCACCCTGGCACTGCCCACGGATTTCGTGCGATTACTGATGCAAGACATCGGACTCGGCGCCCGCGAATCCGGCTTGGCCGCCATGATCGCCCGTCTCAAGCGCTTCGCCACGCAGAGCGCTGCGACGGTTTCGGAATAGAAATCTCTTTTCTGCTCCGTACCCCACACTCCCTACTCCATACTGTTCCATGCCCATTACCATCACCGTCCGTAAGAACGGCTCGTTTGGAATTTCCGCCGAAGATGCCGCGCAGATCGTGTTGCTCGATCACACCGGTGCGGTCATCCCGCCCCGCGCCGAAGGGCGCCCCATGTCGCTGTGCCGTTGTGGCGCGTCCAAGGTGAAGCCGTTTTGCGACGGCTCACACAAGGAGAGCGGATTCTGCGATCCGGTGGATGCACCGGAAGACACTCCCGCCAGCTGAACGCCGCCATGCGGCTGGTGCGCACGCTGCAGAACTGGTGGGCCTGGACGGAAACCGTACTCGTCGTACTCCTCGGGACGCCTGTCGTCGCGCTCACGTATGCGATCACGGCCCCCTTCGATCCGGGTCGCTATGCCGCGGGGCGCGCCTTCCGTCTGGTCGGTGTCACGGCGCTACGACTCAACAGCCTCTGGCGCTTCCGCACCAGAGGCTCGCTCACTGACGCCCGACGCCCCTACGTGGTCGTGGCCAATCACGAGTCGTATGCCGACGTGTTCCTGATCAGCTGCTTCCCGTGGGAAATGAAGTGGCTGAGCAAGGACACCATGTTCAAGATTCCGTGCATGGGCTGGATGATGCAGATGGCCGGCGACATCAAGCTCGTGCGCGGCAACCGCGACTCCGCTGCCGACGCGATTGTGCAGTGTCGCGATCGCCTCGCGAAGAAGGTCTCGGTCATGATCTTTCCCGAAGGCACCCGCTCGCGGTCGTGGGAGATGCTGCCGTTCAAGGACGGCGCCTTCCGTCTGGCGATCGAATCGGGTGCCCCGATTCTCCCGATTGCCGTGGCGGGGACACGGAACGCCATGGCGAAGGGGACCTTCCGCTTCCTGCCGGCCCGCGCGATCGCGCAGCTGCTCGAGCCGATCCCGACCACCGGCCTGACGCTGGCCGACGTCGGCACGCTGCGGCAGCAAACGCGCGAGCGCATCGAAGCCGGGCGCCGCGCCCTCGCCGCCGAGTTGGGACTGCGCGTGGGTGACGCCACGACTGCGGCGGCATCGGCCTGATCCCGCGATGACCACCGCAGCGCCCACCAGCGAGCTCGCGCTCGACGCGCTGCTGTCGGCGCCCGACGAACACGCCACCCACGCGCTGGCCTCGTTGCCGGGCGATGTGATCATCCTGGGTGCCGGTGGAAAAATGGGCCCCACGGTGGCCCGCATGGCGCGCCGCGCCATCGCCGATCCATCACGCCGCGTGATCGCCGTGTCGCGCTTCACCGATGCGGCGGCCGCCGCCGCACTGCAGGCTCACGGCGTGGAAACGATCCGCGCCGACCTGGCCGACCCGGCCGCCGTGGCCGCGCTCCCCGACGCGCCGAACGTGCTCTGGATGGCCGGGCAGAAATTCGGCTCGACCGGCGACCCGGTGGGCACCTGGACGCAGAACGTCGTGGCCTCCGCCCTCGCCGCGCAGCGCTACGCCGGCTCGCGCCTCGTGTGCTTCTCCACCGGCAATGTGTACGGACGTCAGCCCGTCGCCCTGGGAGGCGCGCGCGAGCAAGACGCCCTCGTGCCCGATGGTGAATACGCCGCGTCGTGCATCGGCCGCGAGCGCGTGTTCGAGTCCATCGCGCGGCGCACACACACGCCGCTGCTGTTGTACCGGCTGTTCTACGCCTGCGACTTGCGCTACGGCGTGATCACCGACATCGCGCACAAGGTGCTGCACGGCGTGCCGGTGGCGCTCGACACGGCATTCGTGAACGTGATCTGGCAGGGCGATGCCAACCGCCTCGCTCTGCGCGCTCTCACGCAGGCCGTGGTGCCGGCCACCAACGCGCCCGTGGCGCTCAATGTCACCGGCCCCATCGTGGCGGTTCGCGAGATCGCCGAACGGATCGGCGCTATCGCTGGCGTGTCACCGGTGTTCACGGGCACGCCGGGCGACGATGCGCTGATTGCCAACACCGGGCGTCTCGCCGATCAGCTGCCGTACCACGCGTTGCCGCTCGACACGTTGTGTGACTGGGCCGTGCGCTGGATTCGTGGCGGTGGCCGCCTGCTGAACAAGCCCACGAAGTTCGAGGTGCGCGATGGCCGCTACTGAACACGGCATACCCAACGCCTTCGACATCCGCCGTCACCTCAACCTCGGTCAGGTGATTCCGGCGCATCCGTTGGCGTTGCGACCTACCCGCACCATCGACGAGCAGCACCAGCGCGCCCTCACGCGCTACTACGTGGCGGCGGGGGCCGGTGGCATGGCGGTCGGTGTGCATACCACCGGCTTTCCGATTCACGACGCCACGATCGGCTTGTATCGGCCGGTGCTGGAGCTCGCCGCCGAAACCGCCGACGCGTCGCTCGCGCACGATCCACGCGCGTTCGTACGCGTGGCCGGACTGATCGGCGACACGGCGCAGGCAGTGCGCGAAGCACAGATCGCGGAGGCACTCGGGTACCACTGCGGTCTGTTGTCGCTCGGAGCGTGGCGCGATGCCGACGATGCGGCCATTCTGGCGCACTGCGCGCGGGTGGCCGAGGTGCTGCCGCTGTTCGGCTTCTACCTGCAGCCGGCCGTCGGTGGACGACGGCTGTCGTACGCATTCTGGCGCGAGTTCGCGGAGATCCAGAACGTGGTGGCGATCAAGGTCGCGCCGTTCGATCGCTATGCCACGCTCGATGTCGTGCGCGCGCTGGCCGACGCGGGACGCGATGACATCGCGCTGTACACGGGCAACGACGACGCCATCGTGCCGGACCTGCTGACCGACGTGCCGGTGACGAGTGGCGGCCGTGCGTATACGCGGCATTTCGTGGGTGGCCTGCTCGGACAATGGGCCGTGTGGACGTCACGCGCGGTGGCGATGCTGCGCGAGATCCAGGCATGGCGCGCATCGGGAGCGGACACGATACCGCGCGAGTGGCTCACCCGCGGCGCGGCGCTCACGATGGCCAACGCCGTGATCTTCGACGCCGCCCACAGCTACCGCGGCTGCCTGCCGGGCATTCTGGAGATTCTGCGCCGACAGGGCTTGGTGCGCGGCACGTGGACGTTCGATACGCACGAACAGCTGTCGCCCGGACAGGGCGAGGCCTTGGCGCGGCTGTCGGCGCAGTATCCGGACTTGGCCGACGACGACTTCGTAGCGGAACGGCTGGACGAGTTTCTGGCGTGATGGCGAGATCGTTGAACTGATCACGCAGAGAAAGAAGAGAGCGCAGAGACCGCAGAGAAAGACGTTGTTCTCTGCGGCCTCTGCGCTCTCCGGTTGTTCTCTGCGTGATCAGTTCAGCGATCTCTGCATCACCGCGCCACCGGCAGCAGCTTGCCATGCCAGCTCTCAGCCGCCGCCTTTTCGAAGCCCGCGCGATACGCGCCAACGGTGGTGACCGTGGTGTCGAACACATGCGTCTCGGGCGAGACCGCACCACCCGCCGCCGTCTCGCGGAACACCGGCCGCGCCCCGGACACCACCGCGCCCGCCGCATCGCGCCAATACACCGTGCCGCCACCCACCAGCGTCGTGCCGACGAGCGATTCGATGTCGCGGAGCACGTGAAAGAGTCCGTCGATCGAACAGCCCGTTGCACCGGTGGCGGCTTCGTCGACGCCGATCACGAGGAACCGATCGTCGCGCCAGGTGCGCGCGCACACCAGCGGCGCCCCGTGCGCCCGCCAGTTGGCGAGATGCGCATCGACAGTGGCAAGCAGCGACTGCGCGGCGGCGCCTGTCACCGGCGCCGCCGCGCCAAACACCCACGCCCGCGCGCTGTCTGGCAGCGTGTCGAAACTCACCACCGGCATCGCGATTACTCCGGGTTCTTGGCGCCGGGGAGCTGCAGCATCGGCATCGCGCCGCCGGTCACCTGCGGCATCTGACCGTTCCAACGCTTCGCCATCTCGTACTGCACCAACGTATTCGTGATGCTCTTCGACAGCAGCTCGTTGGCGCGCGCCTGCGCTTCCGCTTCGGCGGTGATCGCCTTGGCGCGGCCGGCCGCCTTGATGCTGTCACCCTGCGCCTGGAACGTGTTCTTCTGCAGTTCGTTCTGCGCCGTGAGTGCCTGCTGCTGCATCACGTTCTTGAGCGAGATCGCGTCCATGACCGCTTTCGGCGCGCGGAACTCGTTCAGCGTGAACTGACGCACGTCGATACCGTACGGGTCGAGCCGCTTCTGCAGATTCGCCTGCGTCCGCGTCACCACTTCCGCTTTCTTCGGGCCGAGAATGGCCGCGATCTCCTCGTTGCCCACCACTTCCTGCAGCGACTGACGAATCGCCTGACGGATGTAGCCGTGCGCGATGGTCTCCACATCGGTGCGGAAGGTTTGGTACAGCGCCGGCACCTTGTCCCCACGCAATTCGAAGCTCATCGAGACGTCGAGTGACAACGGCTGCCCCTCCACCGAGTTCACGTTGATTTCGTCGTTGTTCGGAGAGCCCTCGGTATTCTCCCGCGTGAGCACCAGCGTCTGCATGAACGTGGGATACTCCTGAATCTGCGTCATGAGCGGGTTCCGCAGGTGGATGCCGGGGCCCAACGGCGTGGGATCCACGCCACCGCCGCCGCGATGGATCACGATGCCGACGTGGCCCGGCTCGACGTAGGTGACCGACGGGCGCACCAGGAAGAGCAGCACGAGCAGCACGACGAACGCGCCGGCGAGCTTCTTGATCTTGTCCGACCCGTCTCCACCGCCACCGGGGATACTGTTGAGCGGGTTGCGCATCGAGCTGCGCAGTCCTTCGAGCGTCGAATCAATCGATGTGGCCATGGACGGCCTCCTTGTAGCAATGAGAACACAACGGTTCACCCGTGGGGAGTCGCACGAGATCCTCTTCGCGCTGCAACCCGTGAATCGGGCATGTGAGATCGGCTTGGCGATCGATACGCTTGCGATTGGCCGTCTGCCGAATCCGGCGACCAAATGGGGTAAAGCCCAGCGCCGTAGCAAAAAGAGCGCCAACCACCGCCAGTAAGGCGATGAAGAGGGCGCTCTCGAGTAGGATGACGTTCATATAGTTGAAGAATAGTACGGGGCCCGAACCGGAAAGTGTCAAAACTCGGCGAGACAGGCCATCGCGGGCCGTCGGAACGCCCGGCGCCGGCGGCAGTCCGTCCAATACGCCCCCCCGCACGGCGGCCTTTGCAACGGCAACAGCCACAGCAAAAGCCAGAACACGGATGACACGGATCGGACGGAAAAATCACGGATAAGCAAAAAGCGCTGTTCGGCTTATCCGTGTTGGTTCGGTGAAATCCGTGTCATCCGTGTTCTGGCTTTTGCTTTTGCTTTTGCTTTTGCTTTTGCTTTTGCTTTTGCTTTTGCTTTTGCTTTTGCTTTTGCTGTGGCTGTGGCCGTTGCCGCTATCGCCTACTCGCCCAGCTCGAACCGCAGCATCGACTCCAGACCGGGTAACCGCCACGCGAAGCCGGCCTCGCGCAACACGCGCGGCTCCACGCGCTGACTCGCTAAGACGGTGAGATTGGCCATCTCGTCACCAAGCGCCAGCCGCAGCGCGAACGCCGGCGCGTGCGCGATCGTGGGGCGACCCAGCACGGCGCCGAGTACCTTCGTGTATTCGGCGTTCGTGACGGCCGTCGGCGCCACCAGGTTCACCGGGCCCCGGATGTCGTCGCGCATGAGGCAGAAGTGGATCGCGCCGATCTCGTCGTCGAGGGCGATCGGGCTGATCCATTGAGTGCCCGGGCCGAGCATCCCGCCGGCGCCGTAGCGGAACAACGGCGCCTGCGTGCCCAGCGCGCCGCCGGCGGCGCCTTGCACGATGCCGGTGCGCAGGTGCACGACCCGGATCCCCGCCTGCTCCGCGGGCGCGGTACTCGCTTCCCACGCCCGCCCGATGTCGGCGAGATAGTCGCCCCCCGGGGTGCTGCGCTCGTCGAGGACTTCGTCGCCCCGGCTGCCGTAAATGCCGATGGCGGAACCGCTGAGCAGCACGCGCGGCTTGCGCGACAGCTGCGCCAGCGTGTGGGCCAGCAGCGACGTGCCTTCTACGCGGCTGCTCTTGAGGGCGGCGCGATGCGCACGGGTCCACCGCGACGCGATCGAGGCGCCGGCCAGATGAATCACCGCATCTACGCCTTCGAGAGCGCGTGGATCGAGCTGGCCGCGCTCGGGATTCCACTGCACATCGCGGCTGCCCGGCTCGGGCGCGCCGCGACCGATGCGGATCACCTCGTGGCCGCCGGTGGACAGGAACGCCACAAGCTGCGTGCCGATGAAGCCACTCGCCCCCGTGATCGCGATGCGCAGCCGCGGCCGGTCGGCGAACTCCGCGTGCCGTGCCAGGTCGCCAAGCATGACGGCGTGCCGATACGCGAACACGCGCGCGAGCGTGCGCTGCGTGTAGGCGCCCGCCACCGCGCTGCCCAGATCGCCCAGTGGGAGCGCATAGCGGATATGATCGTCGAGCGTGCTCGCGTGGGCATCGATCGGCGCGAAGCCGTGCGTGTGCTCCCACGACGCAAACGGTCCGTGGCGCATCACGTCGCGGAACTGCCGGTTGGCGATGTAATCGCGGTGTTCGAGCGTCCACGTGGTGGGAACGGGGCCGGCGTGCACCTGCAGCACCACTTTGGCCCCATCGCGGATGCCGCCCGTGTGCTCGAGCACCTTGGGGCGATCCCACGGCGGCGACAGACGCTCGAACGCGCCCGCCCGCTCATGCCAGGCGAACAGTGCCTCGACGGACACGGGGGCCTGCACCTGCTTCCGGAATTCCTGCATCGACACGACCACTCTCCGCTGTGGCGACCCGCATGGACCAGCCTCTGCGCTACCAGCCGCCGGCGTCTTCGAGATCGAGCGCGCGCCAGCAGTACCAACTGGCAACGCTTGCCCACGGGCGCCAGTTCCGCGCCACCTTCTCGAGCCGGTCGGCGTCCGGCAGCGCCCGCATGCGATAGATCCGCTGCGCGCCCTTGCGAACGCCGAGGTCGAGCACTGGCAGCACATCGGGGCGCCCCAGCCGGAACATCAGGAACATCTGGGCCGTCCACCGACCCACCCCGCGCACCGCCACCAGGGCGTCGATCACCGCCTCGTCGTCCATCGTGTCGATCACATCGAGCGGCAGCCGCGCATCCTCGACATGGCGCGCAAGGTCGACGATCGCGCGCGTTTTCGCGGTGGAGAGGCCGCACGCGCGCAACGTGGCCTCGTCCGAGGCGAGCACCTGCGCCGGCGTCGGCACCGCGCCGCCCGTGCCGATCCGGTCCGTGAAGCGCCCGTAGATGGTGGACGCGGCCCCACCGGAGAGCTGCTGATAGACGATCGCCCGCGCCAGATGATCGAAGTGCGTCCCGTCGCGGCGCGGGATCATGGTACACGCACCGACCCGCTCGATGGCGACGGCCATCTTCGGATCATTGGCCCTGAGCGTCGCGACCGCCGTTTGCAGACGACGCGGCGTCAGCTGGACGATCGTCACCGCCGGATCACATCGTCAACGAGAACATGACGTGTGCCTTCGGCGTGCCGGGAAACATCAGCCACGGCTTGGTGTCCGACGGCGTGGTCGAGATGCCGGTGGTGGCCGTCGTGGCGAACGGGATGTACACCACGAACAGCGGGTTCCCCTGCTTCACCGTGCCCGACGCGGCATCGAACGCATCTTTCTTGCCGAAGATCTGATATAGCGACGCGGGCGCCGTCGGCATCTTGATCTTGCCCGCCTTCACTTCGGCGAAGCGTACCGTGTCCACCTGCGCTCCCTTCACACCCGATTCGCGCAACGCGCGGCCGCGGGCCATGAACGGGTCCATCGAGTCGTGATAGCAGGACACGTGGAACTGCTCTTCGGCCGGATCGTCGGCCAGACACATCATGCCGTTCTTCGTGGGGCGAAGCCACTCGAGCTTGCCCGCCGTCTTGTAGCCCATCACGCCGGCGCCATCGCGCAGCTCCTTCGGGAGCGCCTGCACGGCCGCCGTGATCTGCTCGGCCACGGGGGGTGGCGTCTGCGCACCGAGGGTGGCACCGGCGAGCGACAGGACAGCGACACAAGTCACGACAGCGCTGGTTCGGAACGACATGATGCAAGCTCCCGGAAGGACCGACGAGAAATGACCGTTGTAATTGCCACGGTGATGTCTATTGTAAGACGTATATGCCCGCCGACACAAATGCCATGCCCGAGCGCGAGGCGCTGGTGCGCTTTGCGAAGCGGGTCTCGCACGACCTCAACAACTTCTCGACGATTGTCCGGGCGTACAGCGAGCTGCTGCTGGCCGACCTGTCCGAGAGCGACCCGATGCGTCGCGATGTCGCCGAGATTCACGAGGCGGCCGACGCCACCGTGCGCTACCTGCAGCGGGTGACGCACTTTGCGCGGGCGGGCAGCATGCGACGGATGCCCACGTCGGTGGATGACGGCATTTCCAACGCGCTGACCGCGCTGGCGACCGAGCACAGCGATCGGCCGGTGCACGTGACCCTCGGTGGTGGGCGGATTCACGCCGATGCCGGCTGGTGGCGGGACGTCGTCCTCGAACTGCTGCGCAACGCGCACGACGCCGCCCCCGCGGGCAGCGCGATCGTCATCCGCAGCGCCGTGCAGGAGGCCCTCGTGATCGTGGAGGTGGAGGACGAGGGCGGCGGCATTCCCGCCGAGCTTCGGCCGACGATCACCGAGCCGTTCGTGACCTCCAAACAGGGGGTGCGCGGGGCAGGGATCGGACTGGCGATCGTCGCCGCGTTCGTGCACACGCTTGGCGGGTCGCTCCAGTTCGACCGGATCGGTGGAGACGGTTCGACCCTCCGCACGTGCGCGCGCCTCGTGCTGCCAGCCGACGTGGCCACCGACTAGCACCGGCGCCAACGACGAACGGCCCGAACCATTGAAGGTGCGGACCGTCGTCGTCACACGTCGCAGCGGGGGGGGCGCTACGCCGCGGGAGCTCGCATGGCCGTAAAGATTTCGTCGGACAGCGCCTGACGCGAGTCCGCGCGCCGTGGCGTGACCTCCGGAGACGCGGTAGCAGGCGCCGCACGGCGAGCGGCATCGTCCGCCGCCTCCGAGGGACCCGCGGCCTGATCGGTGTGGTCATCGAAGAGCCTGGCCACTTCGAGCAGCCGGTTCTCCATGTCCGCCAGCACGGCCGACGCCTGCGACAGCTGCTGACAGGTGATGTCCTGGAACCGCAGAGCGCCCATCATGAGGAACAACCCGTCGCGCAGGTTCGCCTCGGTGCCGTCCGCCTCCGATCGGTCGAGCCGTTCGTCGGCATCGATCAGATCGAGTTCGTCGACCAGCCGGGTGGCGCGCTCGCAGGCGTCCTCGACGTCGGCGGCCGCGTCGTTCGTCGCGGTCGTGTGGTGTCCTGGGTACTCCTGCGCTCTGGCAAGCTTTTCCAGCGCAGTGGTTTGCAGCGTGGCGCGACTTTCGCGCAGGCGCGACAGCACGTGCAGAATCTGCGCGTTCGCCTGTTCGAGTACGTCCGGGAGGTCCGACAGCGCGAGCATCGGCGTGGCCCGGTCCTCCGGCTCGGCGGCGTCGCGCACGTCGTGCAGACCGATCAGCTCATGATCCACGAGACGGAGGGCCGCCTCGGACTCGTAGAGGACTTCCCGCGCGCGGGTGCTGGTCATGGGATCCCTGCCACAGTCGCGGCGGCCAGCACAAGATCAACGAGGTCGCCGGCGACGATCCGCGGCTGCTGCTCGCTCCCGCGAGGCCGCTTTGGTACGGACTCGTCCTTCACACACAACGGCATGCTGCCGGTCTCCTGATCGCGCCGGTCGGAGTGGGCCACAGACTTACAGATCGCCACGCGTCAGAATGCGGCGCGCGACCTGGTCCACGACATCGAGGGTGTTGTAGGCGCCGGTCAGCACTTTCGTCCGGAGCTCGGCCACCCGTTCCGGGTCGAGCGCGTTCGCCTGTTCGGTGTTCATCCGACGACCCGCGTCCGAGATCTGGACCGAATCCGACTTGACCGGTTTGGTAGCGGGTGACTGCACGACTTCCTGCGCGGGACGCTGTACGGCAGGGATGCTCGCCGGCGTCGGGCGCAGTGAATCGAGACTGGTTCCGTTTATTCGCATAGGGGTTCCTCCTCCTTACATGAGACTATCGGCAGGAGCGCCGCGCAACTTGAGCAGGTTGCGCGGATTTCCTGACCCCGGGATGCGACGTCCCTGTCGCCCAAGTAGGGGCTACGGCCCGTTCGGTGCCGAACGATGGTGCTGGTGGTCACGCCAACTTCCGTGGGCGCGGTGGTGCGGGATAGCTGATATCGAGTGTAGGTACCGCCACATCCAGGTCGGACAGCTCTCCCCGGAACTGGACGGCGGCGCCCGTGTGCCACGGCTTGCCATCCGTGCGGCCAATCAGATAGGCCGCCTGCAGGCGGAGCTGCTCGACCTCATCGTGCTCCATCAGCGCCTCGTGCTCGGCGGCTTGATCGAGCTCGTCCAGTTTCTCCTGGAGCAGCGCGCTGAATGCCTCGGGGATAGCCAATGGTCGTGTCCTCGGCGGGCCTATCGGCGCCGGTCAACCAGGGGGGCGCCGGCGGCGACGCCGTACCCGACGCCCGCGGTGCCGGCACGCTGGACCGCGTCGAGCTCGCGCCGGATCTCGTCGGTCCGGCGCGCCACCTTGGCGGCCAACTCCATCGTGACCCGATGCGATGTGGTGAGCGCCGCCGAGACCTCCGTGAGCAGGGCATCGGCGTCGTCCACGGCCCGCTCGGTCGCCGCGTACAGCGGGCTGTCGGCGGTAGGGCGCTCGAGCCGCAACAGCACGAGATGCTCG
>NZ_JBILKJ010000054.1:0-17428 GCF_044376735.1 Gemmatimonas sp. | reverse complement strand
GCCGCCCATCGCTTCGGGCTGGGGTTCACCGACTTCGCCGACGTCTGCGCGATCACGCAGCTGGTGGTGAACACGGTCGAGCGTCGGGCCCAGGACCATGTCCCCACGGTCGAAGAGATCCAGGACATCGTTGAAATGATGATCGCCGCGCGCGGACACTGGGACATCGCCAAGCGGTACGTGCTGTATCGCGCCGCCCGCGCCCAGCATCGCCTCAGCGTACACAGCGAGAACGGCCTGCAGGACTACATCTTCCTGTCGCGCTACTCGCGCTACCGCGAGGATCTGGGTCGCCGCGAAACGCCGTCCGAAGCGTTCACGCGCGTGATGGATATGCATCGCGACCACTTCGCCGACCGGGTCGACCTGCCGGTGGCCGGCTTCGGTGGACGCACGATGCGGGCGCTCATGGCGGAAACGGAGGCTGCGCTGCAGCGTCGCGCGATCCTGCCCTCCATGCGCTCCCTGCAGTTCGGTGGACAGGCGATCAAGGCGAACAACGCGCGCATGTTCAACTGCGCCTTCACGCACATGGATCGACTCGACGCGTTCAAAGAGTCGTTCTTCCTGCTCATGTCGGGCACGGGCGTCGGCTTCAGTGTGCAGAAGCACCATGTGGCGCAGCTCCCCACCTTCCCGCTCCGCGCGGCCGAGAACGAGCTGCCGGTGGTGCACTACATGGTGCCGGATACGCTCGAAGGCTGGGCGGATGCCCTCGATGCGCTCATCCGCTCCTACATCGACGGCACCAAGATCGAGTTCAACTACAGCGCCGTGCGCTCACGGGGCCAGCAGCTCCGCACTTCGGGTGGTCGCGCGCCGGGACACTTGCCGCTCAAGAAAGCGCTGCTGTCGGCCGAACGCATGCTCGATCAGGTGCCGGGCCGCGCGCTCCGCCCGATCGAAGTGTACGACATCATGATGCACGTCGCGGTCGCCGTGCTCTCCGGCGGCATCCGTCGTTCGGCCACCATCTGCCTGTTCTCGTCGGACGACGACGAAATGGCGGCGGCCAAGACGGGCAACTGGTTCGAGACCAACCCGCAGCGTGGCAAGTCGAACAACTCCGCCGTGCTCGTGCGCGAAACGGTGCAGCCGTCGGACTTCTCGAAGCTCTTCGAGTTCCAGAAGGAGTTCGGCGAACCCGGCTTCTACTTCGTGGACGACGCCGAATACGGCGCCAACCCGTGCGTGGAAATCGGCCTCGCGCCGTACATGATCGTGGACGAAGCGGCCCAGGCAAAGCTGGCCAAGTACGGCCGCCCCGACGTGCCCGTCGGCTCGCGCGTGTCGGGCTGGCAGATGTGCAACCTCACCACGATCAACGCCGGCGCCTGCGACAGCGAAGAGTCGTTCCTGGCCTGCTGCCGTGCCGCGTCGCTGCTGGGCACCATGCAGGCGGCGTACACCAACATTCCGTACCTCGGCGCCGCCACGCGCGTGATCAACGAGCGCGAGTCGCTGCTGGGGGTGTCCATCTGTGGCATTCTCGATCGGCCGTCACTGTTGCTCAATCCGTCGGTGCTGGAGCGCGGCGCCAAGGAATGCCTCGACACCAACGCCGCGATCGCCGAACATCTTGGCATCGAGCCGGCCGCGCGTATTACGTGCGTGAAGCCGGAAGGCACCGCCAGCCTCGTGCTGGGCGCGGGCTCGGGGATTCACCCGCACCATGCGCGTCACTACTTCCGTCGCGTGCAGGCCGCGCGCACGGAGCCGTTGTACCAGTGGTTCAAGCTGCACAATCCGCACATGACCGAAACGTCGGTGTGGGATCCCGAGACGACCGACGTGATCACCTTCCCGGTGAGCGCCGAGCCCGACGCGATCCTGCGTGAAGATGTCGGCGCCGTGCAGTTCCTGGAGTACGTACGCTTGGTGCAGGAGCATTGGGTCCGCGCCGGCCGCCGTCACGAGCAGTACAACCCGGGGCTCCACCACAACGTGTCCAACACCGTCACGGTGAAGGACGACGAATGGGAAGCCGTCGAGCAGTTCATCTGGGACAACAAGGAATACTTCGCCGGCATTTCGCTGCTGCGCGAGACGGGCGACAAGATCTACGCGCAGGCACCGCGCGAAGAAGTGACGACCGAGACCGACATGATCCGCTGGAACGCGCTGTCGTATCGCCCGGTCGATTACACCATGCTGCTGGAAGGCGTGGACATGACCACGCTGGCCGACACGGTGGCGTGTGCCGGTGGGGCGTGCGAGATCATCTAGACTAGTGCTGGTGAACTGACCGAACAAAACGCCCTAGGAAGCAGGAAGGAGGGTGTCGGGAAGGAGGAGGCAGGAACCACGCGCGGTTCACCTGCTTCCTGCCTCCTGACACCCTCCTTCCCGCTTCCTAGGGTGTTGCTGTTTCCAGCCTAGTGCTTCATCCCCGCACCCGCACAGGCTTCCAGCACGTCGAAGCGGTCGTGCAGCCCCTTGAGGCCGGCCTTGAGCTCGGCGTCGGCGGCCTTCGCCGCGACCATCGCGGCCACCTTCTCGGTCTCACCCGGCAAGGCGGCCTGCGCCTTGAGCAGCTCCGGCTTCTGGCAGCTCATGGGCGCCTTCGAGGCAGCCACCAGCTTGGCCGATGCCACCATCTCGGTGGCCTTGGCGCGGATCGGCGCCAAGTCGTTCTTGTCCTTCGCCGGGTGCCACGTGGCCATCATCAGCATGTGGTAGGCGTCGAGCTCTTTCCAGCCTTCGGCCTTGGCGGCGCCGTGGTCCATCTTGCTGTGGTCCATCTTGGAACGGTCCATCGCCGCGGCAGGCGGCTTGGCCGGCGGCTTTTCTTGGGCGGACAACGGAGCGGCGATCAGGGCAGCGCTCGTCGCGAGCAGGGCGGCCAAACGCGTCGGAGTCGTGGGCATCGCTGGGCGGGCTGAGGGTCGACAACAGAAAACGTTGGGATGGGCGGACTCCCGTGATACCGCCAAGTTCGTCAAACGGGCCATTCTGGACAATCATTTGCCCAACGCCGCCCCCAGCCCCATCGTATGCCTCGTGGCTCCCCTCGCGGGAGAACCAGGCAGCCGGGCCCGGCTGCCCCAACATCCTCTCCACCCGTCCCTCGCATGATTTGCCTGCGTCGTGTCACCCGGCTCTCCTCCGCGCTGTTGCTCGCGGCGGCCCTGCCGGCCACGCTCCCGGCTCAGCCGCGCCTCACGTCCCCCAAGGAGTTCTTTGGGCATGACATCGGCGCCGACTACGAGCTGCCCAACTACACCAAGCTGCACGCCTTCTTCGCGACCATCGCGAAGCAAAGCGATCGCGTGATCCTCGACACCATCGGCATGACCGAGGAGGGGAGGCCGCAGATCATGGCGATCGTCTCGTCGCCCGCGAACCTGAAGAATCTGGCGCGCTACAAAGAGATCTCGAATCGGCTGGCCAACGCCGAGGGGCTCGATTCCGCCGAAGCGGCCAAGCTGGCGAAGGAAGGCAAGGTGGTGTTCTGGATCGATGGTGGACTGCACGCGACCGAAGTGCTCGGCGCCCAGCAGCTCATGGAATCCTTCTACCAGCTCACCAGCCGCACCGACGACGAGACGATGCGGATCCTGAACGACTGCATCATTCTCATGGCGCATGCGAATCCGGACGGCATGGAGCTGGTGGCCAACTGGTACATGCAGGAACCCGACAAGCTGCGCCGCAACACGAACATTCCGCGCCTGTACGAGAAGTATGCGGGCCACGACAACAACCGTGACGCCTACATGAATGCGCTGGCCGAAACGCGCAACATGTCGCAGCAGCTGTTCGTGGAATGGAACCCGCAGATCATGTACAACCACCACCAGACCGGCCCGACCGGCACGGTCATGGCCGCGCCGCCGTACCGCGATCCGGCCAACTACTGGTTTCACCCGGCCATGATCACGGGCCTCGACCTGGTCGGCGCCGCACTGAATCATCGGTTCGTGCTCGAGCACAAGCCCGGCCTGACCTTCCGCGCCGGCTCGAACTACAGCACCTGGTGGAACGGTGGCATGCGCACCGTGGGCTACTTCCACAATCAGATCGGCATCCTCACCGAGACGATCGGCAATCCGACGCCCATTCGCGTCTCGCTCGTGCCCGATCGCCAGCTGCGCTCGGCCGGCCTTCCGATGCCGATTGCGCCGCAGGAATGGCATTTCCGGCAGTCGATCGATTACTCGGTGTCGGCGAACTACGCGTTCCTCGACCTCGCCTCGCGCTATCGTGAGACGTTCCTGTTCAATCGCTGGGTGATGGGCAACGACCAGATCAAGAACGGCTCGAAGGACAACTGGACGATCTCCCCCAAGCGCGTCGATGCGATGATCGCGCAGATCACGAAGGACCGTGCGGCGCCGAGCCCCGAAGCGAACCGTGCCGGTGGAGCGCGCGGCGGCGCAGCCCCGAACATCGGCAGCGCGGTCACCAACGATCGGTACATGGCCGAGCTCAAGAAGCCGGAGAATCGTGACCCGCGCGCCTACGTGCTCAGCAGCGCGCAAAACGATTTTCCCACGGCCACCAAGTTCATCAAGGCACTGCAGTACTCGGGCATCCAGGTGCATCGCGCCACCGGGGCATTCAGTGCCAACGGCAAGTCGTTCCCGGCCGGCTCGTGGGTCGTGATGACGAATCAGGCGTTCCGTTCGCACGTGCTCGACATGTTCGAGCCGCAGGATCACCCGAATGACTTCCGCTATCCCGGTGGTCCACCGATCGCGCCGTACGACAATGCCGGCTGGACGCTGGCGTTCCAGATGGGCATCCAGTTCGAGCGCGTGCTCGACGGCCTGACGGGACCGTTCGAGAAAGTGAACGGCGTCACGACGATGCCGATGGGGATGATCGCGAAGGGCAAGGCCGGTTACTTCGTGCGCCCGGAAGTGAACGACGCCGCCACGGTGGCCAACCGCCTCGCCGCCGTGAAGGTGAAGGCGTCGCGCCTTCCCACGGCGTTCACCGATGGTGGCACGACGTGGCCGGCCGGCACGTGGTTCATTCCCGCTGGCGGTGCGGCTGACAAGGTCGTCGCGCAGGCCGCGAAGGAGCTCGGCGTGAACTTCGCTGCGGCCAGCCGCAAGCCGGGCGCCGCGCAGCCAGTGCAGTCGCTACGCATCGCGCTCATCGACCGGTACGGCGGCAACATGCCGACTGGCTGGACGCGTCTGCTGCTCGAGAAGTTCGAGTTCGCGTACACCACGATCTATCCACAGGATGTCGACGCGGGCAATCTCAAGGCAAAGTACGATGTGATCGTGGTAACGGACGGCATGTTCTCCGAAGCGGGCGCTGGTCGCGGCTTCGGTGGGTCGCCGGACACCACGCTCATCCCGGCGGAGTTCCGTCGCACGATCGGCCGCATCAGCCCCGAGAAGTCGGTGCCGGCGCTCAAGACCTTCGTGGAAGCGGGTGGCCGCATCGTCGCGATCGGATCGTCCATTGGTCTTGGCAAGGCGATGGGGCTGCCCATCGAGAATTACCTGACGGAAGCGAATGGGCGTCCGTACGCGGGCGAGAAGTACTACATCCCCGGCTCGCTGCTCGAAGTCGCCATCGACACATCGGCCACGATCGCCACCGGCATGAACCCGCGCCCGAGCGTGATGTTCGACAACAGCCCGGTGATGAAGCTGGGCCCCGATGCCACGGCCAAGGGGGTGCGCGTGCTCGCCACCTTCGATACCGACAAGCCGCTCACCAGCGGCTGGGCGTGGGGACAGGAGCTGCTCAAGGGCGGCGTCGCGATGGCCGAAGCGAAGATGGGTCAGGGCACGATGTGGCTGTTCGGACCGGAGATTCTGTTCCGGACGCAGCCGCACGGCACGTACAAGCTGTTCCTGAACGCGCTCGACGGCGGATTCCAGCGCCCGACGAAGCCGTTGCAGTAGTGCGTCGTTGACGTGCGGAACGGCCCCGGCGTACGACACGCCGGGGCCGTTCTGTTTTCTTGGGGTATATTCCGCCATGCCTTTCGACCTCAGGAATGCCGCCACCGGTCTCGTGCGTGCCGCCGGGATCGCCGTACCACTGGTGGCCGGCATCGCCCTCGGTCAGCTGGCCACACCGTACCTGCCCGGCTTCTCCACGTGGGTCCAAACCCTCGGCGTGTGGGCCCCGCTGGCCTTTTTGGCCGCGTACATCGGCGTGGTGCTCTTGATGCTCCCGGCCTTCTTGCTCACGATGGCCGCCGGCGCCGTCTTTGGCGTGGTCAACGGCAGCCTGCTGGTCCTGACCGGCGCGACCATCGGCGGCACGATGGCGTTCCTCTTGGGGCGCACGGTGCTCCGCGCCAGCGTGGCGCGGCGCGTGGCGGCGCATCCCACCCTGTCGGCCGTCGATCGCGTGATCGGCGACGACGGGTTGCGCCTCATGTTCCTGCTGCGGCTGTCCCCCGCCATCCCGTTCGTGCTCTCCAACTACGCGCTTGGGGTTACGAGGGTCCGCACCCGCGACTTCATGCTGGCGATGCCGGGGATGCTGCCGATCATCGCGTCGTACGCGGCCTTCGGCGCAGCGGGGTCGCAGGCGGCCCACAGCAAAGGCACCTTACCCATGCCGGTGCTCGCCCTCGGCGTGATCGCGACGGTGGTGCTGGGGCTGCTCTTCGCGCGGATGACGCAGCGGGCGCTTCGCGACGCCGAGGCGCGCCGCGAGTTGCCGGTGTAACTCGCTGGGCGACCGGTGCGCGTTGCGACCGCTCGTCATCCTACCTTCATGCAAGGCGCATTGACACGTCATGATTGGATTAGCAATCCGTCATCTCGCCGTCATGAAGGCCTCATGCCGCTCTCCCACTGTGGTATCGGACAGACCTGCTGTCCTATCCCACCTCATGGAGGCATGCATGTTTCAGACATTGATTGCATCGCGGGCCACGCGTACCCGGTCGGTTGGCGGATCGATGGTTTCGGTCGCGGTGCACGCCAGCATTGTGGGCGCGCTGGTGGTGGCGACCGCCCAGACCACGGTCGCCCGCGTCGCCGAGCAGCGCGAGACGGCGGTCAAGTTCACCACCACCACGCCGCCTCCCACGACACCCGCCGTTGCTCCGAAGGTGTTCCCGGCGGCGCCGGTGGCGAAAGGCTTCGCGGTGCTGCGTGCCCCGATCGACATCGCCACATCGCTGCCCGCGGTCGACGTGAGCCTTCCGCCAACCAACGTGGACGACTTTACGGGCATCGGCAAACCGGGTGGCCGCGCCAACGGCCTGGAAGGGGGTACTGGCGTCGCGCCAGCCGTGAATGGCGTGTTCCTTCAGAACGAGGTCGAAAAGCCCGTGATGGTGCTTCCAGGGACCACAGGGCCGGCCTACCCGGAGATGTTGCGCACGGCGGGAATCGAGGGACACGTGATGGCGCAGTTCGTCGTCGATTCGACCGGGCGCGTGCAGCTCGCCACGTTGCAGGTGCTCGAGAGCCAGCACCCGCTGTTCACGGCCGCGGTGCGCACGGCCCTGTCGCGGATGCGCTTTCTCCCGGCCGAAGCCGGTGGTGCGCGGGTCGCCCAGCTCGTGCAGCAATCGTTTCAGTTCACCGTGCGTCACGATTGAACAGGTTACCGTGCGACGGGCCAGCGAGAGTGACGCCTGGAGCGTAAGCTGAGGTTGCTCCGAACGTCTATCCGTCTGCCTCCATCAGGACGCCGCACATGCTCGCTGAATCGTTCGTCGTACCTGGCCGTCAGGTGGCGGCACTGCTGCTGGTCTCATCGGTCGCCGTCGCCTGCGCCGGAACAAGCGGCGCGCCCCGGGTCTCCGCCGCCACCACGAGTGCCCGCGGCACCCCATCGGTGGGTCCGCGCACCGGCTCGGTGATGGTGGTGGGTGGCGGTCAGCAGGGCCCCGAAGTGCTCGCCAAGTTCATCGAACTCGCGGGCGGGCCCGATGCGCTCATCGTGGATGTGCCGACGGCCGGCGGCGATTCCATCGACACCTCCGACGGCGGCCGTGGGCTCAAGAATGCCGGCGCGCGCAACGTGGTGGTATACCACACAACGAGTCGTACCGTCGCCGATGCCGACAGCTTCGTGGCGAAAATCGCGAATGCGCGCGGCGTGTGGTTCGGCGGCGGCCGCCACTATCGGCTGGTGAACTCGTACGCTGGCACCAAGTCGGAGCGCGCCTTTCAGGACGTGCTCGATCGCGGTGGTGTAGTGGGTGGATCATCGGCCGGCGCGTCGATCCTGGGCGACTATCTCGTGCGCGGCGCGCCGTCCAACGACAATCGGCTGTTCAATCATCCGCAGTATCTGAAAGGTTTCGCGTATCTGCGCGGCGTCGCCATCGATCAGCACGTCGTGGCGCGCGAACGACTCCCCGACCTGCACGATTCGCTCACGTCGCGCCGCCCGGACCTGCTCGGTATTTCCGAAGACGAAGGGACAGTGTGGGTAGTGCGTGGTGACAGCGCCGAGATCATCGGGCGCAACAAAGCATTCGTGTACAACGGCCGCGACGCCAACGATGCGGGCAAGCCCTTTCTCACGCTGCGCCCGGGTGACCGTTACAACCTCGCCACGCGACGGGTGGTGTCGCGCGCGATCGACGCGACGCCGCTGACAGCGCGCTTCGTGGACACCCTGTTCGCGTCGTATGGTGAGCCGGCGAGTGGTGGTGCCACGGTGCTCGTGGCGCAGGGGGGGCGGGTGCTGGTAAACCGTGCTTATGGCATCGCGGTCCAACGTCGCTTCACGCCGGAAACCGGTGCGCCGAACTTCGCGCTTGGCGGCTTATCGGCCGTGTTGAACGCGGCACTCGCTCCCGACAGCACCGGCCGCATCACGGCCGCGTCCGTGCGTCGCGTGACGGGGGTGGGTGGTGCACAGCGACTGGCGTACGACAGCACCACAAAACGGTGGAGCGGCACCGTGGACGATCTGTACCGCTTCGATCAGGGGCGTTCGGCTCAGACCGCGGAGCCGACCGGATTCCGGGTGGACACCGAGCGCGACGAGGTCGTGCAGCGCGTCTTCGGCCGCGACGACGGACGGCGCTCGGCCTGGGTGCGATACCCGGGTCGAAGAACGACGATCATCATCCTCACGAATGACGAAACGTTCGACGCCCGGTCGGCCGCCGAACGTATCGCGAACCGGTTGCTGGCCCGGTAAACAGTCGGCCGCACCCATCGGTGCGGCCGGAGGGCCGCTACTTCTTCTCGATCGCGTCCCGCACGTCGAGCAAGATCTCGAAGTACAACTGTTCGCGACGATAAGCGAAGTCGAGCGACGCCATGGCGGCGGGATCGGCCGTTTCCTTGGCGCGATCGAACGCTTCGCGGTACATCTCTTCGAGATTATTCAGGATCCGTTCACGGGAACGCGACATACGCAGGCCCTCAAGGGCTTTGTGGGTAAGGCGGGGCGGGACGTCATCGGGTGTCGCCCTGCTTTCCTCGGTATCGAGGAACCTGGTCAGCTGATCGAAGATCATCCGACGACCGCGATCCGGGAGATTCACAGGAGGAGTGATGACAGGCAGAACCGGGTGAACCGCTTCGAGATCTTTGCGCGAGACGAGCACCGCTGCGTGTACTGCGGGCTCGTGCACGAACTGGAGGCTCTCAGCGTGGACCACGTCCAGCCGCGGATGCGCGGGGGCGACGGATCCTCCGGCAACGTAGTGACGGCGTGTATCGGCTGCAACACACGCAAGGGGAGCCATCCTTTGCCCCGCTTCCTCGCGGAAAACCCCGAGGCCCGCCGGAACTTCTTCCAACGCGCGCGGTATGTACACGCAAGACACATGAAAGCGGTGGCCGAGGAGCTTGCGCGCCGGGGCGTGATGGGGGCCTCAACGGAGCTCGTGGAGGGGATCCGGGGGCTGCGCAGCTCCGAGGCCATCGCGAACGTTTTTTCAAAGGCGGACGCTCCGCTGCCGACAGGCCCTGGCGGCGACCAGAGCGCCGAAGAACAGTAGCCACGCCGACCACCGCACCGTCGGACGGTGACGTGAGGAGTACGGCGTCGTGGTATTCCCGGCTCGTTACTCCGCTGTCATCCGATGGAACACCGCGTCCTCGACCACGCGGCCTGCTTTCAAATGTTCGCACACAATGCGCTCCAGCAATTCCAGCGTGACGCCGGCGTACCACACCCCCTCGGGGTACACGGCGACGATGGGGCCCCCGACGCACACCCCCAGACACGGCGCCTCGCTGCGCTTCACGCGGGTGGGGCCGAACAGCAAGCCCTCGCGCTGCAGGAGCGAGGCGAGGCGCGCATAGATCACGCGGCCAGCGCGGTTCTCGTTGCAGAAGGAGCCGGAACACACCAGCACATGCCGGGCGTACGGCTCCATCTCGGGGACGCGGCTGGATTGCATGCCCGTAAGCTATTCGCGGTCCATCAGCCCCGCAGGAACGCCATGACCAGCTCGCCGACGATCAGCACCACGATGGCGATTTCCAGCGTCTCGCTGCGGAGCGCCTGCGCTTCGCTGTTGAGCATGGCGTAGGTCTCCCGAAGGATGGCCAGCTTACGGTCGATCCCGGCCCGCCATGCCCGGCCGCGGAACAGCTCCAGCGCCGCCGAATACACGCGGGCCAGATACACATCGTCGGTAACCTTCAGCGCATTTTCCACGCGCTCTACCAATTCGGTGGAATCGGCCACCTGCGCCTGCAGGCGTGACAGCAGCGCCCCGAACCGGCGGCCGGGGAACACCGAGCGGCGGGCGCGCGCCGCCTCGATCGCATCGTACAGTCGGGGCAATTCCGCGTCGAGCTGCGCGTCGTAGTAGCGCAGCTCGAGCAGCTGCGCATTGGCGAACTCGAGGATGTACTGCAGGTCGGTGTCCTCCTCGCCGGGCTCGACCACGAGCGCGTTCTCCCAGGTCAACAGGGCGAGGTCGTCGCCGTAGTACGTGAAACGGTGCGGGAGCAGTTCGCGTCGGGCCTCCGCGCTGAGCGGGCGCGTTTCGTTCAGCAGCAGCGGTACGACATCCAGCGAGGCCAGCGCCGCCGCCGACAGCGGCGTACCGTGGTCGTCGGTGATATGGGTGATGCGGAAGACGGTGTAGTCCTCGTGCACCCCGGCAATCGCCGGCCGGTCGATCGCCGGTCGCATACGCTCGCACAGCAGCTGCAGCTGAGCCTGCACCAGCGCGTTGATGCCGGGATGGTGCTCAAGCCGCCGGCCGAACTCGGTGAATTGCTCCCACGTGCAAGCCCCCAAGGGGCGCACGCGCACGCGAAGCGACACGACGGCGAAATCGAAGATCCGGGCCGACAGCTCGACCTCATGCACCGTCCCGTCCACGACGAGCACGTCGCCGCCCAACCACACCGTGATCGGCGGATTGCTGATCTGCAGCGCCTGCCCTTCGCCGCGGACCGGGCGCACGCGCTCCGGGGCGCTGGCGGCGAGCAGGGCAAGCGCCCGCTCGAGATCAATGGCGTATCCCACGTCGAACAGTCGATACGCAATGGCGGATCCGAGGACGGTGAGCATATCGCAATGTAGCGCGCGACGGTGGAATGCGTTCGCCCCTCGCCACCCCAGCACCAAGTCGCTAGCCTCCATCCATGCCCCCACTTTCCGCATTGCCCAACACGCCGGATCCGCGCAGCGCCGCAAAGGGCTACGCGCACCCGGAGCGCCTCGTCAGCACCGAGTGGCTGGCCGAGCACCTCGACCACCCGTCGCTCCGTCTGCTCGAGTGCAACGAGGACGTGCTCCTGTACAGCGTGGAGCACATTCCCGGCGCCCAGAAGCTCGACTGGCACATCGACCTCAACGATCAGGTCGAGCGCGACTACATCGCACGGGCCGCGTTTGAATCGCTGCTCCGCGCCAAGGGCATCGACGACAGCACGACGGTCGTGTTCTACGGCGACAAGAATAACTGGTGGGCCACTTATGCCTTCTGGGTGTTCCAGCTGTTCGGGTTCGACAACGCCGTCGTGCTCGACGGTGGTCGCGCCAAGTGGCTGGCCGAAGACCGGCCGACGACTACCGATGTGCCGTCCTTTCCGGCCAGCGCGTACACGGCGCGTGAACGCAACGATGTGGCGATTCGCGCCTTCATCGACGACACGCGCGCGCACATGCAAGCGGGCCAACCGATGGTGGATGTGCGTTCGCCGCAGGAGTACACCGGCGAGAAGCTGCACATGCCCGACTATCCGCAGGAAGGAACGCTGCGCGGCGGCCACATTCCCGGGGCGCGTAGCATGCCGTGGGCCCGCGCCGCCGCAGCCGACGGTGCATTCAAGGCGGCCGAGGAGTTGCGGGCGATCTACGAGGGCGAACTCGGTCTCGTGCGCGGCGACGACGTGGTCACGTACTGCCGGATCGGTGAGCGGTCCTCGCACACCTGGTTTGTTCTGACGTACCTGCTGGGCTTCGAGAAGGTTCGCAACTACGACGGGTCGTGGACGGAGTGGGGTAACGCCGTCCGCGCCCCCATCCGCCAAGGAGGAGAGCCGTAATGAGCGCAGAGCAACTCAAGGACACCACCGCCATGCCGATCCTCGGCAAGCCGCCGGCTACGGTGCAGGTGACGTGGTCGGGTGATCACGTGTTTGACGGTGTCCGCTTGTCGGGTGGCCCGTCGATCACGATGGACTCATCGGGCAAGCAGGGCCCGTCTCCCGTCGATACGCTGCTGTGCGCGTTGGCGGGATGCACGGGGGTCGACGTCGTGGATATTCTGGCGAAGCGGCGCACGCCGATGAGTGCAATGTCCGTCGACGTGGTCGGCGAGCGCTTCGCCGGCACGCCCGGCCGCATCACGAAGATCGAGCTGGTATACCACATCATCGGCGCCGAGGTGGAACGCGTGCACGCCGAGCGGGCGATCGAGCTGGCCGTGACCAAGTACTGCTCGGTGCGCGACTCGCTCGATCCGAACATGCCAATCACGTGGAGATTGGAGTTGAACGGGTCGTACGAGTGATGGTGCGACGCCTGTAGGCTGAAAACTGCCAACACCCTAGGGAACAGGGGGGAGGGCTTCAGGGGGCAGGAAGCAGATGAACCGCGCGTGGTTCCTGCTTCCTGCCCCCTGAAACCCTCCCCCCTGCTTCCTAGGGTGTTCGCAGTTGCGATACCTACTTGATCACCCACACCCTCTCATTCACCGGATATAGCCACTCCACCCCCCGATCGGTGACGATCGCGTCGTCCTCGAGCGGAATGCGCACTTTCGCGCCGCCCCAATCGGGGTTGGGCGTCCACGCGAACAGTTCGATGGAAAACGGGTTGAAGGGCTTGATGGCGAACGTCATCTGTCGCGGATTGAACCACGCGATGGACGGACCCGCGCCGTGCCCCCGGTCGCCCACGGAGTGACACCCGAACATGACTTCGACCTGATTGTCGTTCGTCACTTCGTTGAACGCGCCCTGCATGCGGAAGCCCGACTTCACGATTTCCGTCTTGAGCTGCTCCACCATGTCGCCGGCGGTCGGTCCCGGGCGGATGGTACGACGAATGACGTCGCGCACCTTCAGCGCATTGTCGAACGCCGTTTGAATGCCCTTGGGCACGGTCGTTTCGCCGGGCTTGAGCACATACGCCATGCGCTTCACGTCGGTCCATACGTTCAGGTAGCCCACGCCCCAATCAATGATGAGCAGGTCGCCGCGCTGAATGATGCGATCGGTGCTCGTGGCTTCGATGCCTTTCGGACCAGTGATGTACACCGACGGCATGTCGAACGACGACCCCAGCGCGCGTTGCTGCAACTGATCCATCATCCACCACGCCACATCCTCCAGCGTGGTCACGCCCGGCGTGATGACCTCGTTGCTGAGCGCGCGCTGGGCAATGCGCCGCGAGATCTCGCCGGCTTCACCGAGTGCCACGATCTGCGACGCCGTAAAGCCAGAGCGGTAGTCGCTCACCACTTTCTCGGCCGACACCACCCGCGACGCGTACTCGGGTCCGATCTCCTTGATCAGCCGATCGTACGACGTCTTCGAGAGCCCGTCGGCGGCGCCGACTTCGTCCGACATGTTGAGGGCGATCTTCTTGGGGTTCCGCTCGGCGATGAACGTTTTGAGCGGCGCGAAGCCCCGCACGATGTCGTACACCTTGCACTGCTCGAGCAGGTAACCGCTCACCCCGATCGCGGCGCGCTCGATACGATCCCCACCGCGGTCGGTGAAGATGTAGTAGCCCACGCTCCCCACGTAGCCGCGGCCCAGATCCTCGTACATGGGATCGAACTGATTCTCCTTCTGCATCACGATCCACATGTCGACGCCATTCTCGCGCATCGCGCGCGGCAGGATCTTCTCGAACTTGTCCTTGCGGATCTGGCACTGGCGTTCCCAGCGCACGCGCGCCGGTTCGGCGGGGGCTTGGGCAGAGAGGGCGGAGGCACTGAGCGCGGAGGCGCTCACGGCGAGCGCGGCGGCGATGAAGCGGAAGGAGGGCATGGGGGCGGGTTGGGGGGGCTGATTCGGAAGTATGGGCCGCGAATCCGCAAACTGCCAACCGCCGAGGAAGCAGTTGGCAGTATCCCGTTCACCACCCCTACGGCTTTCCCACCCTCCGCTCGATCCACGCCATCGCCCGTGGATCCTTATTCCGCGCCAGCGCCTGCACCGCTGTGCGCCGCAGCTCTTTGTCGGGCAGCGACTCGGCCATCTTGATCAGCGCCGGCACGGCTTCGTCGGCCGGGCGGCGGCTGATCGTGTTGATCGCCGTTCGACGCAGCTCGCGGTCACCGGGTTCGTAGGCAATCGAGTCGAGCGTACTCGAGACGCGATCGCCGACCACTTCACCGAGCCAGGTCACGGCGCTCGATTTCACCTCCTGACTGCGCGAGTCGTCTTTCGCGATGCGCAGCAGCGTGGCCGCGGCATCCACCGAATCAGTGAGCGTGGCGGCGGTCAGCGCGCCGCGGGCCGGCCGGTCGGCACCACGTTCGGCTTGGCTCAGCAGCCAAGTGCCGGCGCTGACGGCCGACACGGCGCCGAGATCGGTGATGCCGGTATCGGCGCGCCAACGGCCGCCGACATACGTGCGAATCTCCTTCGTGTCACCCGCTTCGCGCACGACCACTACGCGCACCGGACCCTGCTCACAGCTGTTCTCGACGTCGTTACCGCCGTTCCACGTGCCGTTGAACTGTCCCGAACGTCCACCGTCGCGCGAGCGATACCAGCTACTGCCGTTCCCGCACACCCCAGTCCGCGCCGCGAAGGTCATTCGCACCCGGCCATCGCGCACCGCCTCGATGCGCGAGCCGAGGGACTGGGATCTGGCGGGTGAGAAGGCGAGCGACGACGAGAGCACGAGCGTGACGGCAAGCGCGATCCCCTTCGTCGTCATCGTCATCGGTCGATGATTTCCTGCAGCAACGCCAGTGCGCGCGGATCCTTGGTGCGCGAGAGCATGCTCACGGCCGTCTTGCGCAGCTCGAAGTTCTTCTCGGTACGCGCCACGTCGATCAGCTTGTCGATACCGGCGTTGTCGCGCATCGAACCCAGTGAGCTCAGTACCTGGCGACGGATCTCAACGTCTGGGCTCTTGTCGTAAATCGTGCTCAGCTGCGCCAAGTTGCCGATCACGGACACCGCCGCGCGGCGCGCTTCCATCGACTCGCGCTGATTGGTCGCGATCGCCACGAGAAAGTCACGCGATTCCTCGGTACGGCGTGACGCGATCTGCGACAGCACGCGCATCTTGAGCTGCTGCTCGTCGGCCTTGCCGTACATGTCCTTGAGGAACGTCATGGTCTCGTCGGCGCCGCGACCAGCGCCCGAGATGTACCACTGCATCGCATCACCGCGCAGTTCGATCGGCGCGCTGGCGTCGAGTGCGATCTCACGCAGCGTGGTCGCGGCGCGCGCTTGCTTCGACCGCGACAGCGCATACACGGCACGCTTGCGCAAATCGAGATCATCGCCGCGACGGGCCAGGTCGATCAACATCGTCGTCGCCTCATCCGTCGGCACGTTGGCCATCCAGAATACGGCCTGCTCGCGCACTTCCTTGTCGGGATCCGTCTTCGCCGCGTTCATCAGGATCTCGGCGGCCTCCGGCGCCTTGCGGGACGCCACCAGCCACACGGCGGTGCGACGCAGCTGCTGCGTGCAGGCCTCACGGCGGGCCAGCACCTTCTTGAGGATCGGCATCGCCTTGTCGGCGTCCATCTGCGTGACGGCGTTCAGCGCATCGATGCGTTCGTCGTCGTTGGCACGCAGGCATCCGTCGCGCGTCGCCCCTTCGGCGCGACCCATCAGCGTGGTGGCCATCGCCTGATCCCCGCGACGGGCGAGCACGCCTTCCATGCGGGCGCGCAGCGCCGCCGCATCGCCGCGTGTGGCGGCCTTCGGAAACTTCTGCGCTTGCGTTTCGAGCGTGGCGAGCGCTTCGCCCAGATTCTGATCGCCGCCGAGACGCTGCAGCGCGAACGCCTGCCAGTAGTAGGCATCCGGCGTGTACGTGCTGCTCGGGTAGCGACGCCAGATCTGATTGAACATGTCGGCGGCCTTGCGATACGCATCGCTCGCCAGCGCCTTGCGCGCCTCGCGATACAGCGAATCGGCCGGGTCGGACTGGGCCCACGGCTCGGGTGCCTCGGTGCGGTAGCCACGCGACCGTGACACGGCGAGACCGGAGAGATTCACGACGCCGTCCACCGCCGCGAGCGCGCTCAGCTCGGAGAGACGCGAGAGACCGGAGAGCTCCGCCATTGGGGCGAGCGCGGCGATCTGATCGCGCAGGGCGGCGCCGTCGATCGTCAAGCCGACTCGCGCGGCGTCGAGCCCGGCGCGTGCCGCGTCGAGGCCGGCGCGCGCCGCCCGCGAGGCTTCGCGTTCCACGTCGGCGCGCCACATCGGATCCATGAACGCCCCGTCCATCGACCACACCGACGGCGTCGGCGCCGCGGCGGGTGCCGGAGTCGGCGCGGGACGTGGCGCCGGGACCGGTGCCACGGGGGCGCGCGCCGGACGGGGCGGACGCGGCGGTTCCTGGGCGTTCAGCGCGCCGGCACAGAGCGAAAGCGCAGCGGTACAGCGGACAATGCGAGACATCAGTCTCCTCCGTTGGTCAGGCCGTTGATCGTTTCCTCGAGCGGACGCGACGCCGTGACGATGGCGCGCATCCGCGGGAGGAGATTGGTTTCGCGAAGCGTTTCCTTCGGCGCCCGCTGCGCTTCCGGCGCGGATCCACGCGCCTGGATGATCTGCACGAGCACCAGTTCAAGATCCTGCAGCAAGCGGCGCGTCCGTTCGTCGCGCAGCTGCGGTTCGTCGATCAGCAATCGTGTGGTACGGAGTAGCTCCCGCGCCCACGCCGAGACATCGGCGCCGGGACCCATGGATGGATCCTGATCGCGCACGGTCGTGAGCAACGCCACCGTCCGGCCGAGATGTTCGCCCATGGCGACGCGCACCGGGTCGTTCGACGGCGGCAGCTCGGCCAGTGCATCTGGTCCGAGCCCCGCAGCATTCCTGGCACGGTCGGTCGAACCCTTCGCACGATCGGCCACGGC
>NZ_JBILKJ010000170.1:0-5354 GCF_044376735.1 Gemmatimonas sp. | reverse complement strand
CCCGATGTGCAGTGGGCCCCGGCACCGCATGATCGTGCTGCGTTCCTGGCGCTGCTGGTGCCACATCTCGAGCGCTGCCTCGCGGCCGAGACGCCGGGCGCCGCCCTCACCGCCCTTGATGGGTTCCGCGTGCTCTGTGCCGAACGCGAAGGCACGTGGGGCGTGTCCGGCATCAACGCTGAAGTGGAACGCTGGCTGCGCGGTCAGGGCACCAGCATCACCGACCGCTGGTATCACCGGCGCCCGGTCATGGTGATGGCAAACGACTACGGCACGCAGCTGTTCAACGGCGATGTGGGAGTGGCTTGGGAGGCCGATGGCGAGCTGCTTGTGCACTTCCCGGGGCCCGAGGGCTCCACGCGTTCGATTCAGCCGGCTCGATTGCCGGAAACGCAAACCGCATGGGCCATGACGGTGCACAAGGCGCAGGGGTCGGAATTCACCAACGTCGTCGTGATGCTGCCGGCCAAGGGCAGTCGGGTGTTGGGACGTGAGTTGCTGTATACCGCGGTCACGCGCGCCCGGGGGCACGTGTTGATCGTAGGCGACGAATCAGTGATGCGATCGGCCGTGTCGCGCACCGTACGACGGGGCAGCGGGCTCGAGGCACTGTTGCGTGACGGCATGGCACCGGGGGCAACCCATGGGTGATCCTATCGCGCTTCTCACCCTCGCGTGCGCCGCGCTGGCTGTGGTGCTGCTGCTGGTGATCCTGCTTCGCGCGAAGCCCGCCGTCGATCCGGAGGCGGCGCGCCGTGAACTCCGCGAGGAACTGCGCAGCGCGCGCGACGAATCGCGAGCGTCGGCGCGTGAACTGCGCGAGGAAGTGACCAAGTCGATCGACGCCACGCAGGCCTCGCTCGACCGCGTGCGTGGCACGCTCGATCAGCGGGTGCGCGAGCTGCAGGAAGGCAACGAGCGAAAGCTCGATGAAATGCGCCGCACCGTTGACGAGAAGCTACATGACACGCTCGAGAAGCGGCTTGGCGAATCGTTCAAGCTGGTCAGCGATCGCCTCGATACCGTGCACAAAGGACTCGGCGAGATGCAGCATCTCGCCACCGGTGTGGGCGATCTCAAGCGCGTGCTCACCAACGTGAAGGCGCGCGGTACGTGGGCCGAAGTGCAGCTCGGCGCCATTCTGGAGCAAGTGCTCACGCCCGAGCAGTACGACAAGAACGTCTGCATCCGGCCGGACACCGCCGAGCGTGTCGAGTTCGCGGTGCGGCTGCCGGGACCGCTCGACGATCCGGCCAGCTGCGTGTGGTTGCCGATCGACTCCAAGTTTCCGCAGGAAGACTGGCTCCGGTTACAAGACGCGTCAGATCTGAGCGACGTGCCGGCGGTGCAGGCCGCCAGTGAGGCGCTCATCCGCACGGTACGCGGGTCGGCCAGGGAGATTCACGACAAGTACGTGCATCCGCCGGCCAGCACCGACTTCGCGATCATGTTTCTCGCCACCGAAGGACTGTTCGCCGAAGTGCTGCGGCATCCGTCGGTGGTAAGCGATCTGCAGCAGCAGTATCGCGTGGTGGTGGCAGGGCCGACCACCTTGGCGGCGATTCTCACCAGCCTCCGCATGGGCTTCCAAACGCTGGTGGTCGAGCAGCGCGCCGCCGAAGTGTGGCGAGTACTTGGCGCCGTAAAAACGGAATTCGGCAAATTTGGCGATGTGCTCGACAAGGTGCAGCGACAGCTCAGCACCGCCAGTCGCACCATCGAGGAAACCGGGCAACGCAGCCGCGCGATGGAGAAGAAACTGCGTTCAGCCGAGCGATTGCCAGAGGCGGAAGCGGCGTTGGTGTTGGAGCTGCCCGCCGGCGATGCGACCAACGCGTCTCCCGCAGAATGAACTCGTTCGCTGCGCCGGCATCGGGGCGGCGGGTTCAGCCGGACGTTTGTGGGGCTTTACCCGCGGATCCCGCCGGGAGAGGCCGAAACCGGCCCGGCCGGTGACGATGTGCCCATGAACTCCACCACGCGCGGATCACAGCGCACATCACCGGCGCCGATCGGCGATTCGAGTGTCATCCCTTCCATCGTGCGGCAGCGACTGAGCGCGACGTAGGTCTGCCCGGCAGAAAAAGCGCCGCGTCCCAGATGCACATGCACGCGATCGAAGGTCAGCCCTTGACTCTTGTGAATCGTCACGGCCCACGCGAGCTGCAACGGCAGCTGCTTGTAGCGACCCACCACCTTCTGGCGAATGTCGTCGGCTTCATCGTCGTACCAATATTCGAGTTGCTGCCACTCCTGCGCCTCGACGGTCACGATGGCCCCGCCGTCGAGCTTCACGATGACGCCGGTGGCGCTGATGGCCTGCACCTCGCCCAGTGAACCGTTCACCCAGTTCTCTTCCGGGTCGTTCTTCACGAACATGACGCGCGCCCCGCGCTTGAGCTGCAGCGGATCGGGGGCGGGATCCTGTTTGAACGTGCCGGTGCCGACCGACGTGCCGAAGGTGCCGCTGCGTTCGGCCGAGAACGTGATCGGGGCGTCGTCGAGCGCGTCGAGCCGGCGCTGATTCACCCGCTCGGCATCGAGACGGCGCGCCGTGAGAATGATCGTCTCGTCGAGTTCGTCATCGGTGGATCGCACGACGCGCGTATGCAGCAGCCGGTAGTCGTCACCGGTTGGCGTGGCGGTGCGCACGCGGTCCAGCAGCGCAATCCATAACGGATCGCGCTGACGGTACACGGTGCGAAACTCGACGGTGGAGAGCGGCGCGTACTTGAAGACCGCCGCGTCGAAGAAGTGCGGCGTGTCGTACCACAAGTCGCCGAACGCGCCTGACTGCTCCTTCGACACGATGGGCGGCAGCTGAAACGGATCGCCGAACATCACGACGCGCACGCCGCCGAAGGGCAGGTCGTTGCCCTTGGCCAGACGCATCGCGACGTCGATGCCGTCGACCACATCAGCGCGCACCATCGAGATTTCGTCGATGATGAGCATGTCGAGTTTGCGCGCCACCTGCATCCACTTTCCGCCCTGAACATCGCGGGCCGTGAGTGGCTTGAGTGGAAAGCGGAAGAACGAGTGAATCGTCTGCCCGCCGGCGTTGAGCGCGGCGAGCCCGGTGGGTGCCAGCACCACGCACTTGGCCCCCTGCGCCGCGGCCAGCTGGCGCAGCACGGTGCTCTTGCCGGTGCCGGCCCGTCCGGTCACGAACACCGGGCGCGGATCACGCACATCGAGCCGGTCGTACAGCTCGGCCAGCTCGGCGCTCCCGCCGGCTTCCACGGCGGCGAGGCGTCGCGCCGCCTGCACCGCCTTGCGCGGCGTAGGCGCCTTCTCCGGTGGCAGCGACGCCAGATAGGCGCGATACCGGTCGAAGGCCGACTGGCAGAGATCGCGGTCGCGCACACGCTCGAGTTTGGCGCGCACCGCCTCCCGCACGAACTTGCGGAGCTCGTTCCGTTCGAGGCTGTAGAACTGCGCAAACCCCTCGCCGGGCCGCCGGTCGTCGAACACCAGCAGGTCTCCGTCGCGGGTGAAGCGCAACAGGTGGAGACCGGCGTCGGTGTGCAGCGGTTCGGCAGGTGCCGTGCCGGCGGGAGGCAAAGTCGACATCCCGCAAAATAGCGGTTCCCAGGCTGGAGACGACGCGTGGGCGGTGGCGTGGTGACGCTCGTCGCTTTCCGCGGGCGTTGGCGATGACGTTGAGATGACGCCCCTGCGTTCTATTGGCGGTTCCCCTGCACCCGAGGAGCGCATATCCCAATAGAAGAGTTCGAATCAAAGCCCGTTCGTCACCCCGAGTACATCTACATGGACTACGCTCGGCATCTGTCCGGGCGTCTGCGCCGCACCATCACCGGCCCCATGTGGCACGGGCCTTCCCTGCGCGAAGCGCTGCAGGGGATGAGCGCCGCCGAAGCCGTCGAACGTCCCATGCGGACCATGAAAACCGGGTGGGAGATCGTCCTGCATGTCACGGCCCGGGCCGAACGGGCACGCCTGCGCATGGATGGAATAGGCCTCGAGGAGCCGACGCCAGCCGAGGACTGGCCTCGGGTGCCCACCGTCTGCAACACTGCCGAGTGGGAAAACGCACAGCTCCGGATGGCCGACGCCTATCGTTCAATGGCCGTGCGGGTCTGCGAGGTGGTGTCGCAGGGCTTTCTGAAGGTCATCGCGCCGTACGGCTACAACGTCGCCACGATGGCCGACGGCGTGGTCGAGCACGGGGCCTACCACGCCGGTCAGATCGTCCTGCTGCGCAAGGAGATCCAGGCGCGGCGCTCTCGAGGGACGCATATCACCGACATGGTGTGGTGAGCGCCCCTCGGGGTCAGGCCGTTCGCGATTCGGCGAAAACGGGTTCCATCAGCCCGCGCAGCGACCGCCCGTGCGGATCCTGCTTGGCCCGGATCTCATTGACGAGTTCGAGCGCGGTCTGGTCGCACGGTGGCATCACGATCGAGGATTCCCCCAGTGGCGTGGTGCGCTGTCCCCAGCGCACGAGCAGCGCGCCGAAGGTGAGGCCACCCCCGAAGCCCGGCATCAGCAAGAGGCTGCCGGGCTTCACGCGGCCTTCCTTGAGCGCGTCGACCAGGCTGACCGGAACGGTGGCCGCGCTCATGTTGCCGTACTTCTGGACGGTCACCATCACGCGATCCATGCCGATGCCAGCGTACTTGGCCACCGCCTCGATGATGCGCAAGTTGGCCTGATGCGGCACCACGAGGTCCACGTCGTCCGCCGTCACGCCCGCGTCACGCAGCACGCGGGCCGAGGCTTCGCTCATCCCGTGCACGGCGCGCTTGAAGATCACCTGTCCGTCGAAATCCCACAGCGTGTCCCCCAGCGACACGTCGCGATTGGCGTAGCCGCAGCCGATGCCGCGCACGCGCAGACTCTGGCGGGCTTCGGCGTCGCAGCCCAGCACCGTACCAATCACCCCTTCCTCATTGTCGCTGGCCTGCACGACGACCGCGGCCGCGCCGTCGCCGAAGAGCACGGCCACGTTGCGATTGCTCCAGTCCATGTAGCGGGTGATGAGCTCCACGCCGATCACGATGGCGTTGCGCACCACGCCGGTTTGGATCATGGCGGTGGCCGTAGACAGGCCGTAGAGGAAGCTGGTGCAGGCCGTGTTCACGTCCATCGCGGCCGCGCGGGTGGCGCCGAGCGCGATCTGCACGCCGGACGCACTGTTGGGCACCGCCTCTTCGTTGCTGCAGCCGCCGTAGATGATGAGATCCACGTCACCCGCCTCGAGACCGGCGCAGGCGAGGGCGCGCGCCGAGGCGATGGTGGCCATCTCGATCGCCGAGATGTGCGACACGCGGCGTTCCTTCATGCCGGTGCGCTGCGTGATCCACTCGTCGGAGGTCTCGAGGAACGTCGAG
>NZ_JBILKJ010000169.1:0-5431 GCF_044376735.1 Gemmatimonas sp. | reverse complement strand
TGAAGGCCAAGCGCAACGAACTGTCCCGTCAATTGACGTCGGTGCAGAGCCGTCGGGACGACGTCGCGAAGGAATTGTTGAGTACCAGCGGACCCGGCGCCAGAGGGCTCGAGCAGCGCCTGGGGGTTATGGACGAGCGCATCGTGCAGTTGGAGCGGGATATCGCGGCGAACGGTCGCGAACTGGCCCGGGCACCCGGCGAACTCGTGTCCGAAGAGGCGACGGCGGAGCGCTACGGTCCGTTCAGTTCCGGACAGCTTACGGCGATCTCCATCGTGTCGATTGTGATGGTATGGGGACCGCTGGCCTGGGCGGCCGCGCGGATGATGCTCAAGCGCGCCAATCAGCCGAAGCCGAGTCCGCAATTGCTGGAGGGTACCGCCCGACTCGAGCGTATCGAGCAGGCGGTGGACGCCATGTCAATCGAGATCGAGCGCATCTCCGAAGGGCAGCGCTTCGTAACCCAGCTGATGTCGAGCAAGGCGCCGGCGCTGGTGGAACGCACGGACCTGCCGGCGTAACACTACGCGGGCAGACCGCCGTCGCTGCGGTCGGCCAGCATGGTCGGATTGGTCAGTACGGGCAGTGCGGCGCGTGGGCGCACGATCCCACGCCCCCGCTCATAGTTGAGTCGGAAGAGCTCCACGGCGGCGGGGACGTCGTGCTCGCTGCGTAGGCGGAAGCTGATCCACCCCGAGTGCGGTTGGGTCCGGTGCGGTTCCGCGCGGCCGGCCGCCACGAGGTCGCGACGCAAGCGCACCGGCATCAGCAGGTCGGCGACGCCATTTACATGCACGTGCCCGATCTCGCGATGCGCGACACGGAACTCGACGCCGCCGAATCGGTGCGGTCGCACCTCCACGCCTTCCCATTGCTTGACGATGCCGGCGACCAGTTGGCCGAGGTCGATGGTGCCCATTCGCAGAACCGAGGCGAGATGTGAACCGAGTGGAGCGCTGCCAGAGCATGCACCGGTTTTTCGCGAAAGGCGAGCAATTGGCGGAGGGAGGTTTGCGGAGACGAATCGTGTCGCGGCCGGCCAGGGAGTCGCGTATCGTGTGGCATGGATGCGATGCATACGGTTGCTGACGCAACGAGCGACCCGCGCTGGCGGGCGGTGGTCGAGCGCGATCGCCAATGGGACGGCCACTTCGTCTTCGCGGTGACGTCCACGAAGATCTTCTGCCGTCCCTCCTGTCCCTCGCGTCGTCCGCGTGCGGACCGCGTGCGCTTCTACACCACGGGGCAGGAGGCCCGTGCGGCCGGATTCCGCGCCTGCAAGCGGTGCACGCCCGAGTCGGCGTCGGCATCGGGCGCCGACGCGCTGCATACGCCGCTGGTGGTGCGCGCCATCAGTTTGCTGGAACATGATGCGATGACGGTGACGCAACTCGCCGAGGCACTCGACGTCAGTCGGGCCCATCTGCAGCGGGTCTTCACGCGTGTGGTCGGCTGCACGCCCGCCGAATGGCAACGGGCACAACGGAGCGAACGGTTACGCACCGGGTTGCCGTCGAGCGCATCGGTGTCGAGCGCGGCCTTCGATGCGGGCTTCGACTCGTTACCCAGCGCGTACAGCGCGGCGGTGGCGCACCTGGGTATGTCTCCCGGGGCCCTGCGCCGCGGCGCGGCCGGCGAGACGGTGTTCTACACGATCGTGCCGTGCGCGCTCGGGCTCGTGCTGGTGGCGATGACGTCGCGCGGTGTGCATCGCGTGGTGTTGGGCGACGATCCGGTCGCGCTCGCGTCGTCGCTGCGCGATGCCCTGCCGGCGGCGATGATTGTGCGCGACGATGCCGCGCTTGGTGACATCAGTGCGGCGGTCGTGGCGTTGGCGAGTGGAAGCGCACTGTCGCAGGCGCTGCCCCTCGACCTGCGCGGCACCGCGTTTCAGCAGCGCGTGTGGCGCGAGCTGCAGCGGATTCCGCGCGGCGAAACGATTACTTACGCCGCGCTGGCGGCGCGTATCGGCTCACCGAAGGCGGTGCGTGCGGTGGGGACGGCGTGTGGCGCGAATCCGGTGGCGATGGTGGTACCGTGTCATCGCGTGGTGCGGGCCGACGGCACGCTCGGCGGCTACGCGTGGGGGTTGGAGAGGAAGGCGCGATTGCTGCGGGATGAGCAACGGAAAACTCCCTCGTAAGCAGGAAGGAGGGTATCAGGGGGCAGGAAGCAGGTGAACGGCGCGCCGTTTCTGCATCCTCCTTCCTGATACCCTCCTTCCTGCTCCCCAGGGAGTGGCAGTTACGAGCCTGCCGTCAGCACCCGATCAAACCGGGAACAGCATCTCCCGGTACCGCGGCAACGGCCAGTACTCGTCGCCGATGGTGAGTTCAATCGCGTCGGCGGCGTCGCGCACTTCCGCCATGGTTTCACAGCCGGTGGTCGTGAGATAGCCGGCCTGGCCCCCGAGGTCGTCGTGCATGTGCTCGGCCTTGGTGATCACCTTGGCGAGTTCGGCGCGCTTCTTCTGCAGCGTGGCGACGAGCTTCGATACCGAGTTCGCGGCGTCGACGATGGGCTGCATGTTGATGCCGGCCGCGGCACCCTGGCCGGCCGATGCCGCAAGCGTGCCGAGATACGCGTACGCCGCCGGGAGCACCTGCGTGTCGATCATCTGCTGAATCGTGTGCAGCTCGATGAGGATGTCCTTCACGTAGCGCTCGAGGCGCACATGATAGCGGCTCTCGAGCTCGACATCGGTGAGGATGTGCGTGTTCTTGAACAGCGTGATCGCCGATTCGGTGCGCAGCTGCGCCAGCGCCTCCGGGGTGCGCCGCAGGTTGAGCAGCCCCCGCTTGGCGGCTTCGACGACCCACTCGTCGGAGTAGTTGTTCCCTTCGAAGCGGACGGCGGTCGACTCCTTGAAGGCCTTGGCGGCCACCTTGAGGGCGGCGTCGTCGGTGCTCTTGCCGGTCTTGAGTTCCGCCTTCAGTTGCTCGATGATCTCGCCAAGCGCTTCGGCCACAGCGGCCTGCAGCAGCATGACGGGGAACGCGATGCTCTGCGACGCGCCGACCGCGCGGAACTCGAACTTCGCCCCCGTGAACGCGAAGGGCGACGTGCGATTGCGGTCGGTGTTGTCCTGTTCGACTTCCGGCAGCTTGGCCACGCCGAGCTTCAGCATGGCCTGCTCGGCGTTCTTCGGCGACGTCTTCCCGGCGGCGATGTCCTCGACGACCTGCGTGAGTCCCGACCCGAGGAAGGCCGAGATGATCGCCGGCGGCGCTTCGTTCGCGCCGAGGCGATGCTCATTGCCGCTCACGGCGATACCGGCGCGGAGCAAGCCGGCATGCTTGTGCACACCCTTCAGCACCGCCGCCAGGAACACGAGGAAACGGATGTTCTGGTGCGGCGTCTTGCCCGGCTTGAGCAGGTTGGTGCCGTCGAGCTGGTTGTCGGAGGTGATCGACAGCGACCAGTTGCAGTGCTTCCCCGAGCCGTTGATGCCGGCGAACGGCTTCTCGTGCACGATGGCCTGCAGCCCGTGACGCAGCGCGATCTTGCGCAGCACGCTCATCACGAGGTGGTTGTGGTCGACGGCGATGTCGGTGTCTTCGAAGATCGGCGCCATTTCGAACTGCGACGGCGCGACTTCGTTGTGCCGCGTGACGATCGGCACGCCGAGCTTGTAGAGCTCATGCTCGACTTCGCTGATGCACGCCTGCACGCGCTCGGGGATGCCACCGAAGTAGTGGTCTTCGAGCTGCTGTCCACGCGGCGGCGGCGCGCCCACGAGCGAGCGCGCGGCCATGACGAGGTCGGGGCGGAGCGCGAAGTGCGAGCGGTCGATGATGAAGAATTCCTGCTCCACGCCAAGCGTGGTGTTCACGCGCAGCACGCCGCTGTCGCCGATGAGCTCGAGCAGTTCCATGGCACGATGGGACAGCACGTCGGAGCTGCGCAGCAGCGGCGTCATCTCGTCGAGCGCTTCGCCGTTGTAGCCGATGAAGACCGACGGGATGCAGAGATACTTCACACCGCCGGTTTCACTGATGAACACGGGCGACGCCGGATTCCACGCCGTGTAGCCGCGGGCTTCCCACGTGGCGCGCAATCCACCCGACGGGAAGCTCGACGCGTCGGGCTCCGACTGAATGAGCTGCTCACCGGTGAACGTTTCGATGGGGAGCTTGTTCTCGTCGAAGTTCAGGAAGGCGTCGTGCTTTTCGGCGGTGAGGCCGGTCTGCGGCTGGAACCAGTGCGTGAAGTGCGTGACGCCGCGCGACATCGCCCATTCCTTGATGACCTGCGCCACCACGGGCGCGATCTCGGAATCGAGCTTTTTGCCGAGGCGGATGGACGCCGCGAGCTTCTTGTAGACGTCCTTGGGGAGCTTGGCGCGCATTTGGCGCAGCCCGAAGGTGTTCATGCCGAACCACACGCTGGTCGGCTGCAGAATGCCGTTCTCTTCCGGGCGGACGGTAATGCGAACCGGGCGCTGCGTTACTTCGCGCATGGCAGCGACGCGCGAGCCGTTCATGGAGGACATGGCGATGTGTTTGTGGAATGGTAGGCGGCGCGCCGGACGATGGGTGGCCGGGTGCACCGCGATTCGTGCAGAAGTTGCAGAAATATGTCAGTATCCGGCTTAGAATCCAACCGGTTTTGCTTTTTCGTGTTAACCGATGTGCAGAATATGCTGGATTTATTGTACAGCCCGGTAGTTCGGCCAGTTTTAGCGAACATATACCGAATACGGATCTCCTCTGCGTCCTCTGCGCCCTCCTTCTCTCTGTGTGATCTGTTCGTGTTCCGGAACCGATCACGCGGAGGGGCAGAGGGCGCAGAGCACGCAGAGGGGTTTGGCGGTGTTGTGGTCGACGCGGTACACTGGGGCATGCCAACAGCATTCTTGATTACACGCGCGCGACTGGGGTCGGTGCTGTTCGCGGTGGTGGTCGCGGCCGCCTGCAGTGGCGGTGATGCGCCGAAGGTCGACTCAGCCGCCAGCACGCCCGCCGTGGCGGTGATGCCGCGGCCGGCTACGCCCAGCGATTCCGCCTGCCCGCGCGATGGCACGTGGAAGCGCTGTGCCCTCGAAGACCGGGTGGTGAAATCGGGGCTGGCCTTCAAGCCGGCGGGCGATTCGATGCGGGTGGCGTACCTGAGCGTGCCGGGGGTGCGCTACAAGATCGGGCTGACGGCGTCGATGGTCGCCTTCTTCTATCGCGACACGCTGGCCGCCGCGAAGGACGTGACGACGCTGGACCGGTTCCGCCTCACGCCGCGCGGCGACACGATCGGGGCCTGGAAGTCGGTGCCGAGCGACGTGATCTGGTCGGGGAACCTGGTGGCGGTGCTATTCGATGCCTCGGCCACGCAAATCGAGCGGATCCGCCTGACGATCACGGCGGGCGCGCCGCAGCCGTTGAGTGAGGCGGCGAAGGCGGCGAAGGCGGCGGCGGATACGCCGGTGGTGCAGACGCTG
>NZ_JBILKJ010000013.1:0-57160 GCF_044376735.1 Gemmatimonas sp. | reverse complement strand
CCCCTCCGCGGGGCCGCTCTTGCCTCCGACGATGGCGAATACGGCGCCATCGCGCGGACGCCGATACAACGCGATGCCCATCGGCGCCCGGGAGACATCGCCGTCGAATAGCGCGATGCCGCCCCCGTCGATGGGCGTCATGTCCGGCAGCCGGAAGATGCGCAGCGCCATCGTCCCGCGTTCGGCGGTGACGGCGATGTCGATCAGCGCGCCGTTCAACGCCACGCCAGTGATGACATCGACGTTGTTCGGGCGCTTGAGCGGACGACGGGTGCGGGCGCTGTCGATACGCCCGTCGAGGGTGAACACATAGAGGCCGCCCGTGCTGTCCCCCTTATCCGTGCCGATCACCAGCGAACGGGAGGGATTCACCGTGTCGATCCAAATGGCCGGGTCGTCCGAGTCGTTGAGCACGGCGGCGGTGACGACCACAGGCCTCAGCGTGTCGCCGACGGTCGAGACCGTGCTGGATGCGGCGGAGGGCGGGGGCGACTCGCTGCTTCGGCAGGCGCTCAGCACGCAGCCGAGCAGCAGCAACGCGACCTGCGAGAGACGCTTCACACGAATGGATCAGAGGGGCGTACGCATCGACCAAATGCCGGCTGCAAGTCCTGATGAATTTCCGGTGGTCTTGCGACTAACCGATAACGGAATTGTCACGGATGTGTATTGTCTGCTTTCGTGGCATGACTTTCCAGATGGCGTAATGCGCGTAGTTTTCGCCCATGACTCCCCCTGCTCATTCCCGCGCCGTCGCGCTGATTACCGGTGCCTCGCGTGGCATCGGACACGCGATTGCCCTCCGGCTCGCGCCGACGCATGACCTCATCCTCGTGGCGCGCGATGCGTCGCGACTGGCGGTGGTCGCCCAGGAGTGCGAGTCGCTCGGGGCGTCCGTGCAGTGCGTTGCGGTCGACGTCCAGAACGCGCTGCTGACCGCGCAGCGACTGACCGGTCTGCATGTGGACGTGCTGGTGAACAATGCCGGCGTCGCCGTCATGAAGCCGTTCCTCGAGATGACCGCCGAGGAATGGCATCGGCAGGTGGACGTGAACGTGAACGCCCTCTACCATGTGACGCGCGCGGTGTTGCCGGGAATGGTGGCGCGCGGCCGTGGGCACGTCTGCATCATCGGCAGCACGGCGGGGCGCAACACGTTCGTGGGTGGCACGTGCTACGCGGGGACCAAGCATTTCGTGATGGGCTTCGCTGAATCCCTGATGCTCGAAGTGCGTGATGCCGGGGTCGGCGTGTCGGTGATCACGCCGGGCTCGGTCGATACCGATCTCTTTCCGGCGGGCACCAATCGCACGTGGATGCTGGAGCCGAAGAACGTGGCCGACGCCGTCGGCTTCGCGGTCGAGGCGCCGGCACACATGCTCGTGCATCGGCTCGAGGTGCGTCCGCTCTCGCCGAAGCGTCCCCGGACATCGTGAGGTGAGCGACGCGCGTGAGCTGTTGGCGGTGCGCGAGATCGCGCACGCGTTCCTGCTGGCTGATCGGCCCGGCGATGTGCAGCAGTTCGCGCTGGATCGGGTGACGCCGATACTCGGGGCCGCGTTCTCGCTGGTGATGGAACTCGGGGACGACGGCGAGTTACTGCGGCCGGTGGCGCAGCACGAATGGCCCGCGAAGCATCGGCACTGGATCGGTGCGCTCCGTGTGCGGGTGGGCGATGGACCGAGTGGTTTGGCGGTCGCCGAGCGACGCCTGGTCGAGGTGCCCGATCTGTTCGCCGATGCCTCGCTGGGCGCGTGGCACGAGGTGGCCGAGGAGCTCGGGTTCCGTTCGATCATCGCGGCGCCGATGGAGACCGCGGATGGGCCGATCGGCGCGATCGCCTTCTACTTCGCCGACGCCACACCTGTCCGTGATGAGCAGCGCGCGCTGGTGCGGGTGGTGGCCGATCAGCTGGCGGCGGCGACCGACAAGTCGCGGCGCACCGATGCGTTGCGGCGCGCGAACGCGGCTCTGGCCGAGGCGAATGCGCAGCTCGAGCGGCAGGCGGCGGCGTGGAGCAGCGCCGAACGGGCGCGCGATCAGATCGTGGACGGGGTGGTGTCGGCGTTGCTCACGCTGACTGGGCCGGATCACGGCGGGGAAGCGTCGATACGGCTCGCTGCGGTCCATGCGCTGGCGGTGGCGGCGCGCGATTACGACATGGTTACGCACGACGACTTTTCCGCGGCCGCGGCGGATGTCGATCCGCGGGAGCCGCTGTTGTCGGCGGTCGCGACTTGGCGGGCGCGGGCCCCGATGGTCCCGATTCATGTGGACGAGCCGGCTGTACTCCTGCCGATGATCCGCGGTGACCTTCATTGGCTGTCCCGTCTTTTGGAACTCGTCGTGGGGTTGGCGGTCCGGTCGGCCTGTATCGAGGGCGGGACGGTGAATACGGAGGTTCGACTGGGGCGCGGCTTCATCGCGCTGCAGGTGGGGTGGCGAGACGCCTCGATGGACGCCGCGACCGCGGTCGAGGGCGACCAACCTCCCTCAGTGACTCCGCGTATACTTCAGGAGACGCCGCGCCGGCCGGCGCACGACCCGTTCGCGGGCGTGCGCGGGGCGGTGACGGCGCTCGATCAGCCGCTGGCCACCGTCCTTGCCGGGCGCCTTGGCGGCCAGATGCGCGTTGAGGAGTCAGCCAGCGGTGCAGAAGGCGCGGGTGGGTGGACGTTGATCTTCCCCGTCGAAGTCGATCGCTGACCCGCCGTCGTTGTCTCTCCTGTTCTCCCGTTCAATCCGGATCGCCCGCATGCATCAGCAGTCGAATCGCCAATTGCAGGACCGTCTCACGTCGTTGCCGGTGGCGGAGGTTCTCGCTCTGGCCGCTCGTTTTTTCACGCGGCGCAGCGGTGTGTATGCAACGTTCGTCGAGAAGCAGGGTCCCTCGCATCTCGTGCTGCGAGGGCAGGGCGGTGAGGAGCTGGTGATCGCGGCGCGTCTCACCGACGCGGGTACCGCCGTCACGGGTTCGACCTACATGTTCGACCAGCAGCTGGCGCGCTTCCTCGACTCACTACCGCCGGCGTTGCCGCTGCCGTTGGCGGACGCGGCGCGCACGGATGCTGTGGCCGCGCTGCCGGAGGCTGTGGCATGACGGCGGGGACTACGCACTTTGTGAATTCGCTCCGCGTGCGACCGGAGATCATCCGCCTCGCGAACGAGCAGGCTCCGGTGTTATGGACGGTGCGCGTTCAGGCCGCTGAGGTGTGGGATGCGGTGCGGGTCGAGGCGACACCGGAAACGCGCGTGCGCGACGTGAAGCAGGCCGCGATGGCGCTGCTGCTGCCAGACGTCGAGCAGATCGACAGCTTTGTGGTGAAGTTGCATGGCGCCGAAGTGACGAACGAATCGCAGTCGCTGCAGTCGGCGGGGGCGCGCGATGCCTCCACGCTGTTCGTGACGGCCCGCCGGCGTCGGCCGGTCCGGTGAGCGAGCGGTCGCCGGAGTCGTTGCTCGCGGCCGTCCATCGGCTGCGGGCCGAGATCGCGAAGCGCATCGTCGGGCAGGATGCGGTGGTGGACGAGATCCTGATGGCGCTGGTGGCGGGTGGACACGCGCTGCTGGTGGGTGTGCCCGGCCTCGCCAAGACGCTGATGATCAAGTCCCTGTCCGATGCGATGCAACTCGAGTTTCGTCGCATTCAGTTCACCCCCGACCTCGTGCCGAGCGACATCACGGGCACCGAGATTCTCGAAGAGAGCGGCGGCGGGTCTCGCGCGTTCCGCTTCGTGCACGGTCCGGTGTTCGCGAACATCGTACTGGCCGACGAGATCAATCGCGCGCCGCCACGTACGCAGGCGGCATTGCTGGAAGCGATGCAGGAGCATAGCGTGACCGCCGCCGGCAAGACGATGAAGCTGCCGGAGCCGTTCTTCGTGCTCGCGACGCAGAATCCGATCGAACAGGAGGGCACGTATCCGCTGCCGGAAGCGCAGTTGGATCGATTCCTGTTCGACATTCGTGTGGGCTATCCCAGCGAAGCGGACGAGATTTCGATTTTGCGCACGACTACCGGCAAGCGTGGTGCACCCATCGACGCGGTGTTCTCGGCGACCGACGCGTTGGCGTTGCAGCGACTGGTGCGCGAGTTGCCATGCAGTGAGCTGGTGCTCACCTATGCGGCGCAGCTCGTCCGGGCCACTCGGCCGCAGGAGACATCGGCGCCGAACATCGTGCGCCAATACGTGCGATGGGGTGCCGGACCGCGCGCCGGGCAAGCGTTGATTCTCGGCGCGAAAGCGGCGGCGCTGCTGGCCGGACGTGCGGCGGTGTCGCCGGCGGATATCCGGCGCGTGGCAATGCCGGTGCTCCGTCATCGTATTCTGCCCAACTTTGCGGCCGAGGCCGACGGCGTGTCGGCGGAACCGATCATCGAGGCGCTGTTGTCGCACGTGGCAGCGCCAGGCAGCGCGCTGCCGGCCTGATTGCGCGGCGTGAGCACTCGGCCGCGATGAGCACGGACTACGGGCCGATGCTCGACGCTCTGCGCGGCGTGCGCTGGCCGGCACGCCGTTCCGTGGCGGCGGCACCGGCGGGCGCGCACCGGTCGCGGCAACGCGGAACGGCGGGTGAGTTTACGGAGTATCGCCTGTACCGACAGGGTGATGATCCGCGGGCCCTCGATTGGAAGCTGCTCGCGCGCAGCGATCGTGCCTTCGTGCGGCTGAGCGACGATCGCGCCCTGCTGCCCACCTGGTTTGTGCTCGATGGCAGTGGCAGCATGGATTTCCCGAAGCAGGGGGGCACGAGCAAATGGCACATGGCGTGCGCCGTCGCGGTGGGATTGGCGGCCGTCGCACACGCGTCGGGTGATCCGGTGGGGGTGTTGGCGCTGCACGCTGGCGGCATGCTGCGCGTGCCGCCCCGCACGCGACGCGGCACGGTCCGCGAGATCGCCCGGTCGCTGGATACGCTGCGGCCCGGTGACAGCCGCGCCGTCGCGCCGGCGCTGATGCAGATCCCCGCGACGGCGCGCTGCGTGCTGGTGACCGACTGCCTCGGAGATCACGACGCGACGCTGCAGTACGCGTCGGTGCTGGCGGCGGGTGGTGCGATGCTGGAGTGCGTGCACATCGTGGCGCGCGACGAGCTCGCGCTTCCCGAGGGGGTGTTCCGCGCGCAGGATCCGGAACAGGCCGCGGTGTGGCGTGTGACCAGCATGGATGTGCGCGCTGGCTATGCGTCGCGTTTCGATGCCTTTCGCGCGCAGGTGCGGGATCGGTGGCGCGCGCTCGGCGCGGGCTACACGGAAGTGGTGACCGACGAGATGCCGGCGCGTGCGGTGCGCGCGGTCGTTGCGGGGCTGGCCCGATGATCGGCTTCGCGCTTCCCTGGGTGTTCGGCGTGGCGTTGGTGGCCGCCCTGACGATCACGGCGCTTCACTTCCTCTCCGTGCGACAGCCTCGCGTGCTGTTGCTGCCCACGGCACGCTTCGTCCCCGAGCGGGACGCGCGTGCCGTGGCACGTCAGGCGAGGCCGAGTGATCTGCCGTTGTTGCTGCTGCGCGTGATCGCCCTGCTGGCGGCGGGTGCCGCGCTGGCCGGGGCGCGATGCGGCGCGCCGGGCACGCGGAGGTCGTCGATCGTCGTGCTCGATGCCGCGCAGCGCGCGGATTCCGCAGCATTGCTCCGCGCCGCGCGCGTGGTACCCACGGGTGACGGTGAGCTGGCCGAACCGGCCACGGTGCTGTGGGTGAACGGCGTGGCGGATGATCCCGGCGTAGCGATTGCGGGCGCGATCCGCGAATCGGCGCGCCAAGCCCAGGCCAATCCTTCGTTGGCAGAGCTTTCGCTCACGGTGGCGTTGCCGGAACGGGTGCGTTCGCGGCGTGGTTGGGACGCGTGGCGCGGCGAGTGGCCCGCTGGGATTCGCGTGGTGCGCGCGGCACCACCGGTGTTGTCGGGAGCTCCTGCACCTTATCCGCCAGCATTCGGCTCGGTGCGCATCGCCGGTACGGCCGGGGCAGGGCGGCAAGATGTCGTGGCCGCGGCGTTCGCATCACGTGGTGCGTTCCCGCGCGGTGGATTGGCAGCGGACACCGCCGACGTGGTCGTTTACCGAACGACACCGGCCGGCCCGGCGCGCGCCACGGTGACGGTCGTGTGGCCAGCCAGCGGCGTGCCGGCCGGTTGGCGTGTCGCGCCGCCAATGGACTCCGTGGGTGCCGTCGCGGCTGTTGGCTTGGCCGTGGTGGGGCCGTGGGTGCGGACGGCGCTGCCGCCGACACTCTCGGATAGCGTGCGGGCGATCGCGTGGTGGAGCGACGGCGTCGCGGCCGCTGTCGAGCGCGCGCGCGGTGCGTCGTGTGTACGCGAGGCGGCCATCGTCGTGGCCGAGGGGAGCGACCTTCTGCTGTCGCCGGCGGCCGATGGATTGCTGCGGGCGTTGCGTGCCCCGTGCGGCGGAATCAGTGTTCCCGCGCCGCGCGAGCCGTCGGAGAGTGCGGGAACGGCGGTGCCGACGGCGTATGCGCCGGCCAGCAGGTTTCGCGACAGCGTGACCGAGACGAACACGACGCGTCCCGTGTGGCTGGCGACGGCGCTGCTGGCCATCGCGTTGGTGGCCTTGCTGGCCGAGTACGTTGTCCGACGGGAGTCGGCGAGTGCGGCGGCGTCATGAGCGAGACGACGCTGCTGTCGATTGTGGCGAACGTTCGCCGTGCGCTGACCCGACTGCTGTACGCACGGGCCGCAGTGCTTGCACTCGGCGTGGCGCTGTCGGCGTGGCTGCTGATCGACGGCGCGCGCGCGGCGCGAGGCGGTGCGCCGATTGCCGCGGGCCCGCGGGCGGGGATGGCCTTCGTGATCGTGCTTGCCGCCGCGATGCTGGTGAGCTGGATGCTGGCCCACCGTCGCGCCCGCGGCATCACGGACGTGCGTGCAGCGCTGTGGATCGAAGAGCGCGATGGTGACGCGCGGCCCGCGAGTTTCGCTTTGGTCACGCTTGTCGAGGCGCTGGTCGGGCGGCGTGGGTTGGCCGCCGATGGGTCGCCGGCCGAGGTATCAGCGCGCACCGTCGCTGAGAGTCCGCTGCTGCTGGCCTCGGCGAGTGCGCTGCTGGCCCGTATCGATGTGTCACACGCACTGCGGCGTGCCGCGCGGAATCAACTGCTCGGGCCGACGCTGTTCGCGGGCGGTGCACTCCTGGTGATGGTGCTCGGTGCCGTGGTGGGCTCGTCGGCCAGCGGTACCGCTGGTGCGATGCTGCGCGCGGTCACCGGTGACACGGCGATGCCGGCACCGATTCCGCCGTTGGGAGCGTGGCAGGTGCGTGTGGATGCGCCGGCGTACACGCGCCGCGCCGCGCAGCAGTGGGGTGACGTGCAGACCGTGGCGGCGATCAGCGGAAGCACGGTGCAGCTGCGTGGCACCGGACCGGTTCCGTCGCGCGTGGTCGAGCGCGTCGTGGGTGTGGCGGCGGATACCCTCGGCTCCGCGCGACGCGAGCGAGCCTTGGCGCCGACGGCGATTGGTGATGGGTGGCAGGTGCGCACGAGAGCGACCGACGGACCGGTCACGCTGCAGCTCCACCGCGGCGGTCGTTCGCGGTTGCTGGTGATCGAAGGGCGCGCGGATTCGATTCCACGCGTGTCGCTGTTGCAGCCGGCACGCGATAGCGTGTTCCGCACGCCCGAGGGCTCGCTCACGCTGGTGGCGTCGGTGCGTGATGACATCGGGCTCGGGCAGGCACGCTTCGAGCTGATCGTGAGTTCCGGCGAGGGCGAGCGGTTCACGGCGCGTACGGTCGCGATGGGTGCGCGCCGCTTCGCGGGCGAGCCGGCCGGTACGATCCGCGCCACGATGGACATCGGTGCGCTCAAGCTGGTCGCGGGTGACATCGTGCATTTGCGGGCGATGGCTCGCGATGCACATCCGTCGTCGGCCCGTGAGTACGGCAGCAGCGAGACGCGCTCGTTTCGCATAGCCCGCGCTGCCGAGTACGACTCGGTGGCGGTGGAACCTGCACCGCCGCCGGAGGTGGACAAGTCACGGCTCAGTCAGCGCATGCTGCTGCTGCTCACGGAGAAGCTCGAGAAGCAGCGGCCGAGGCTGGCCCGCACGACGCTGATGAACGAATCGATTGCGATCGGGCGCGATCAGGCGCGGTTGCGACAGGCGGTCGGTGACGTGGTCTTTCAGCGCTTGAGCGGGGACGTGAGCGGCGAGCATTCGCACTCGGCCGGCGATGGACATGATCACGGCGTCGAGCAGCAGCAGGGGAAGCTGGCGCTGTCGGGAGGCAATGCCGGCGGCGTGCTCGAGGAAGGGGACGACTCGCCGGTGATCGCCATCAACCAGCCGCTGTTGGAGGCGTACAACGCGATGTGGGACGCTGGGCGCGCGCTCGAGCAGGGTGATCCGAGGGCGGCGATTCCCCACATGCGTCTGGCGCTGGCGGCGATCGAACGGGCCCGTTCGGCGGAACGACTGTATCTGCGTGGCAAGCCGCCCACGGTGATCATCGACCTCGCCAAGGTGCGACTTGCCGGGAAGGATACCGGCGCGACGAATCTCCGTCGTGAGCGGGAGGCGCTGCCGCCACAGGCGGCGCGTCGTGCGGTGCGCCTCGTGGTCGCTGCGCAACTGGTACCGCGTGATATGTCGGCGGCGCGAGATTCACTTGTGCTCTTGCGCGTGGAGGCCCTTGGCGATTCGCCGGCGTTTGCGGCGGCGGTCGGTGCGGTACTCGATGCGCTGGCGGGGGGTGGTGATGCGACCGAAGCGTTCCTGCGGGCGCGTCGCGTGCTCGGTGGGGTGGCGCGCACGGAGGCCGGGGTGTGGTCCCGTGGAGTGCCGCTATGAGCGATGACGCGATCCACACGCGTCGCGGTGCGGACGTGACGGAGCCGTTCGTATTCGCCACGGCGCAGTACGAATCGGGCGACTGGGATTCTGCCCCGATGCTCCCGGCCAACGTGATCGATTCCATCGCGCGCTATACGTCGTTGCCGGTGCGGCCGCAGGGCATCACGGTGCCGTTGTCGTCAGAGGCCGTGTTCGCGTATCCGCTGCTGTTTCTCACCGGCCACTTGCCCGTGCGCTTCACGACGCGCGAGGCGGATGTTCTGCGCACGTATCTCCTGCGCGGCGGACTGCTGTTCGTGGACGACCACAATCACGACGTGGATGGCGCCTTTCACAAGACGGTGCGCGAAGAGATCCGTCGGGTGGCGGGCCCACTGGTGCCCCTGCCGAATACCCATGAGTTGTATCGCAGCTTCTTCGTATTCGAGAACGGACCGCCGACCACGTCGCATGAAATGAACGGCTGGGGCGACAATCTCGTGCACGAACAGCTCGATGCAGTGCTGCGGAACGGCCGCATCGCGGTGTTGTACAGCAGCAAGGACTACAGCTCGGAGTGGAGCTTCCATCCAGACAACAAGCGCTTCCTTTCAGTCGACAATACGAAGTTCGCAGTGAACCTCGTGGTCTACGCCCTCACCCGATGACGGCGACGACTCCGAATCGGGCGCGACTTATGCTCGAAGGCGTGCTTCGTGCCGTTGCACTGCTTGCGCTGGCGGTGGCGATGTACCTCTCGATCCGCCCAGCCGCGCGTCGTGACCGGTCGGGCACCGTGATGCGGTGGTCGGTGGCGGACGTCGCCGACAGCAGCGCGACGGCGCTGACCACAGCGCTCGTGCGCGCGGTGGTCGCCGCGAGCGGGGATTCGCCGTCGCGAGCGATTACCGTGGAACTGCCGGCCGTTCCCGCCGCGCGCACGCGCGGGCTGCTGGGCACGATGACGGGTGCGGACATCACGGTGCACTGGATCGATCGCACGCAGGCGTCGGGGCTCGCGTTATCGGCGACGGCGGTGGCCGGTCCGTCGGGCGCGGTGGATGTCCGCGTGGCGGGCGCGATGGCTGGCATCATGGCGGACTCCGGGGCGACACCGATGCCGCTCGTGGTGCGCGATGGCGGCGGTACCCTCGACTCCATCCCGAATGTGCAGCGCGTCGGATGGCGGTTGGCCAGTATGTCGCCGCCCCTCCGGGCCTCGGTGGGCGCATCTGTGGCCCGCGTTGCCGTGGCGACGCCGCCGTTCGCGCGGCGCGTGATGCTGATGGCGCAGCCGGGGTGGGAGTCGAAGTTCACGGCCGCGGCACTCGAGGAAGCAGGGTGGCACGTTGACGGCAGCTACCGTGTGGCGCCGCGTACGGCGGTTACGCTGGGGGCGCCGGCGCGGCTCGACACATCGCGCTACGCGGTGGTGGTGCTGCTGGACAGCATGTCCTTGGACGTGGCTGCGCTCACGCGCTTCGTGCAGCAGGGTGGCGGTCTGGTGCTTGGCGGTGACGCGTTACGCATTCCTGCCCTGGCACCGATCAGCCCCGTACGCGCGACATCGACGCGTGGGGCCGTGGCCGGCGCGCTGCTGACCGCGACGCCATCGCGTGGTCTCGAGGCGTGGGAGCTCGTGGCGAAACGGGGGGCGTTTGTGGTTCGTGCGGACGCATCGGACCATGGGCACGCGGAGCCGGTGCTGGTCGCGCATCGCGTCGAGGCCGGGCGCGTGGTGGCCAGCGCCTATCGGAACAGCTGGCGTTGGCGGATGGAAGGCACCGACGACGGCGCGGCGGAGCATCGCGCGTGGTGGGGCGGCGTGCTGGCACTGGCGGCTGGCGTGCCGCCCGCGGTGGCGGATTCCCTGGCCGACGCCTATCCGGGTGATGCGGCGCCCTATGCCGACCTCGTGGCGCGGAGTGGGAGGGCGGTGCGGGTCGATCGCGCTGGCGTGCCGGATGCGGTGCCCGCCCGCACGGCGTTCGACACCGTGCTGGATCGCCTGCGCTCGTCCTCCGGCCTACTGTTCATGGTGATCGCGCTCGCCCTGCTGGGTGAATGGGCGTCGCGACGGCTGCGCGGCCAGCGATAACACTCCTCCGTCAGGATGCACGACATGAAGCAACCGGTCGCATTCCTCTCGCACTCCGATTGCGGACGGCATGACACGGGGTGGGATCACCCCGAGCATGTCGGACGCCTGCGCGCCATCCCGCGGGCGCTGCGCAACGATCAGGCCTTGTTCGAATCGCTGCAACACTACGAGGGACGTCACGCCACGGAAGACGAGATCGCTCTGGCGCACGACCGCGCCTATATCGCGAAGGTGCGGGACATGGCGCAGTCGGGCGGTGGCCGCCTCGATCCCGACACGGTGGTGAGTGAAGGGTCGTGGGACGCGGCGACGGCGGGCACGGGCTGCGTACTCGACGGCGTGGACATGGCCTTCGACGGCCGCGCGCCACGCAGTTTTTCGGCGGTGCGTCCGCCGGGGCACCACGCCCTGCGTGACCGCGCGATGGGGTTCTGCCTGTTCGGGAATGTGGCGATCGCGGCGCACTATGCCCTCGCCACCACGACATGCGAGCGCGTGTTGATCGTGGACTGGGACGTGCATCACGGCAACGGCACGCAGGCGCTGGTGGAGCACGACCCGCGGATCCACTTCGTGTCCATGCACCAATGGCCGTGGTATCCCGGCACCGGTGCGGCCAGCGATCGTGGTCCGCACGGCACCGTGTGGAACGTGCCGATGGCCCCGTCGCTGCCGTCGTCCCAGTATGTGGCGGCGCTGCTGGGTGCCGTGGATGCCGCCGCCGAGGGATTCATCCCCGATCTGGTCCTGCTGAGCGCAGGCTTCGATTGCCTTGAGGGCGATCCGCTGGGCGCCTTCACCCTCACGCTCGACGATATCGACACCCTGACCCGGGCATTGGTGGAGCGCGCCGAGCGCTGGTGCGACGGTCGGCTGGTCAGTGCCATGGAGGGGGGATACGCGCCGGACCCGGTGGCGCAGGCGGTCCTTGTCCATCTGCGGGCGCTGGCCTGACGGCGCGTGTGTCACCATGATTCGCTGGTGATGATCACCGCCCCCGAGTCTCTCCTCGCGATCGACCAGCCGCACGATCCACCGACGCGGAGCATTTACCGGTCGCCATCGGGTGAGGCGATCCTCGACTGTCACCCCCGTGACATCGCGCAGCTACTGGCCGAGGGTGGCCCGTTGTGGGTCGATATCGACTCCTCGGTGCGCTCGCAGCATGCGTTGTTGGAGAAGATCTTTCATTTCCATCCGCTCGCGATCGAGGACACGCTCAACCCGAGTTCGCGCGTCAAGCTCGAGGAGTACGACGGATTTCTGTTCGTGATCATCCGCGGCGTGGCGCTCGCGTCCGACACCGACGATCCGTACGACCTCGAAACGAAAGAGCTGTACTGCTTTCTCGGGCCGCATTACCTGGTCACCGTGCACGCCGGTCCGATGGCATCGATCGACCGCGTGTCGGAGCAGCTGCGCCGGTCGCCGGAGCTCCTCTCGCGGGGCGTGGAACGCGCGCTGCACGCGATCCTCGATGACACGATCGACAGCTTCTTTCCGATCATGCAGCAGATCGACGAGTTCATCGACGGGCTGGAGGAGCGGGTGTTCGTGGACTTCGACGAAACGGCGTTGCGTGACCTGTTCCATGTGAAGCGGTTGGTGCTGTCGCTGCGTCGCTATCTGCAACCGTCGCGCGAAGTGATGAACGTGCTCACGAATCGTCCGAGCCTTCTGTTGACCGCCGACGTGCAGATCTATTTCCGGGACATCTACGATCACGTGCTGCGTATCAACGATGCGCTCGATACGTATCGCGATCTGCTCAGCAGTACGATGGACGCGTATCTGACGCAGGTGTCGAATCGTCTGGGAGCGACCACCAAGGCCCTGTCGGTGGTGGCCACGATGTCGCTGCCGTTCGTGGTGGTGAGCGGCATGTGGGGGATGAACTTTTCGACGATTCCGTTGTCGGGGTGGCCACACGGGTTCTGGGTGCTGCTGGTCGTGCAGCTCGGGTTGGGTGGCCTGCTACTTTTCTACTTGCGGCGTCGGAGGCTGTTGTGACGCGTCTGCCTGCCGGCGTGCATCCTTCTCTCCCTTTTTCTTCGCCCGATGTTCTGCCCTGAATGCGGGACCTGGAACCGGGCTGCGGCCGCGCGCTGTACGCGCTGTGGCGTGCCGCTGCCGGACGTGGCGGCCCCACCGATCGACATCCCTGACGAGGAGCTGCGCGAGTTGCGTGTGGCCACGGGCAATCGCTACACGGTGATGAAGCGGCTGGGCAGCGGGGGGATGGCGCACGTGTACCTGGCGAAGCACGCCGTGCTGGCGCGACCGCTGGTGCTCAAGGTGTTGCACCGCGCGCTGGCGCAGGAGCCGGAGATGCGTGAGCGCTTCCGGCGCGAGGCCGAAGCCGCGGCGCGCCTGATCCACCCGTTCATCTGTGCGATTGCCGACATGGGCACGGCAGGGGACATCGAGTATCTCGCCATGCCGTATTACGCGGGGGGCTCGCTGGCCGACCTGCTGTCGCGCCGCAAGACGGTGCCAGCGAGCACCGCGGCCTCGATCGCGGTCCAGGTGGCGTGTGCGCTCGACCACGCCCATCGGCATGGTGTGGTGCATCGCGACATCAAGCCGGACAACATCCTGTTCGACGAAGACGGGAATGTGGCGCTCACCGACTTCGGCATCGCGACGGCCCGCTTTCACGGGCGCCTGACCGCCAGCGGTCGCGCGATGGGCACGCCGCATTACATGTCGCCCGAGCAGGCGATGGGCAAGCTGGTGGACGGTCGCAGCGACCTGTACGCCGTGGGCCTGTTGCTGTACGAGATGCTGCTGGGGCGACCGCCGTTCGACGGCGAGGATTCCTACGCGGTGGGATACAAGCACGTGCATGAGATGCCGGTGGCCCCTGATCAGGTGGATACGCGCATCCCCGCCGGCTTGAGCGCGATCACGATGAAGTGCCTGTCGAAGCAGGCCGTCGAGCGCTACGATCGCGGCTTCGAGCTGGCCGACGCGCTCATCGCGTTTTTGGGGCAGGCACCGGGGGCCGAGCTGCGGGCCGCCCGCTCGTCACGGCCGTCGGGACTCACGCCGTTCTGATCTCCACCACCACGATCGTCCGCCACATGCAACTGCACGCCGAAATCCTTACGGTACACACCACGCATCCGTTCATCATCGCGCGCGGCGGTTTCAGCGAGTACCGCGTGGTGTGGGTGCGGCTACGCGACGACGACGGGGCGGAAGGGTGGGGGGAGGCGGCGCCCAGCCGTTTCTACGGGGAGACGGCGGACAGCGTGATGACGGCGTTGACGCACTTCGCGCCGGTGCTGGCGAAGGCGAACAGCTGGTCGATCGACGCCATCGAGCGGGAGCTCGAAAAGACGCTGCGCTGGAACGCGGCGGCGCGCTGTGCGATCAGCTCGGCGCTGCATGATCTGGCCGCCAAGCGGCTCGGTGTCCCACTATGGAAACTGTGGGGGCTCGATGCCGCGGCGGCCCCCCGATCCACCTTTACGATCGGCATCGCGCCTGATGCCGAGACGTTGCGGGCGCGGGTGCGCGATGCGGCGGCGTATCCGATTCTCAAGATCAAGCTGGGCTCGAGCTGGGATCGCGAGGTGTTGCGGATCGTGCGCGAGGAAGCGCCGAACGCCACGCTTCGTGTCGATGCCAATGCGGCGTGGACGCCGAAGCAGGCGTTGGCGATGCTGCAACCCCTGTGCGACGTACAGGTGGACATGCTGGAGCAACCGCTGGCGCCGCATGACATCGACGGGCTGCGCTTCGTGCGCGAGCGCTCACCGATTCCGGTGATCGCCGATGAGTCGTGCCTCGTGGCCTCGGACATCCCCAAGCTCGTTGGCGCAGTGGATGGCATCAACATCAAGCTCGCCAAGTGCGGATCACTGCGTGAGGCGCTGCGCATGATCGCCGTGGCGCGCGCGCACGGCCTGCGCGTGATGTGCGGCTGCATGATCGAGACGACGCTCGGGATTGCCGCGGCCGCGCATTTCTCGCCGCTGCTCGACGATGCCGACCTCGACGGCGCCGCGTTACTCGCCGACGATCCGTTCAGTGGCCCGTCGATCCCCAGCGGTCAGGTCACCCTCAGCGATGCGCCGGGACTCGGCGTGCAGCGCCGCTGACCGCGCCGCTGACCACGCCGGCCGGCGAGTCCCGCTGCATCGAGGTGGCGCTGGCGGCGCCCCTGTTCCGCACGTTCACGTATCGCGTCCCTGAGGGGATCGCCGTGCCGATCGCCCCCGGTACCCGCGTGCTGGTGCCGTTCCGGAACCGTCCGGAAATCGGGATCTGCCTCGGTGCCACCGAGCCGCCCGACGGTGTCACGCTCAAACCGATTCAGGGGGTCGTGGATGACGCGCCGTCGCTGCCGGCGGCCTTGCTGCAGACGGCCCGGTGGATTGCCGACTGGTACGCGGCGCCGCTGGGGCTGACCCTGCGATCGATGCTGCCGACGGCGCTGAGTTCGGCCAAGACACCGGCGCCGAAGTCGCGGACGCAGCGCATGGTACGCCTCGTGATGGATCTGCCGTCGTTGCTGCAGCGGGAGCAGACGTTTGCCCGCGCCAAACAACAGCGCGTCGTGTACGACCTGCTCGAGGCACAGGGGGGCGCGGCGCCGTTGGACGCGCTACGCATCCAGGCTAACTGCAGCGCCGGGGTGCTCACCGCCATGGCGAAGCGCGGCCTCGTGGAGATCCGGGATGACGTACAGCAGCGCGATCCGTTCGCCGATCGCGTCGGGACATTACCGCCGCCGAATCCGAGCGCGGCGCAGCAGGAGGCCGTGCGCGCCATTCTGGCCGGTGATCCGGGGCAGGTCTTTCTGCTGCACGGAGTGACGGGCAGCGGCAAGACGCTGGTGTACATCGAGGTACTCCGCGCGATGCTGCAGCAGCGCGACAAGACGGCGATCGTGCTCGTGCCCGAGATCGCACTGACGTCGCAGACGGTGGATCGGTTCCGCGGGGCGTTCGGCGACGATGTGGCGGTACTGCATTCCGGCTTGAGCGACGGCGAGCGCCTCGATGCATGGCAAGCGTTGCGTCGCGGCGAACGGCGCATCGCCGTCGGCGCCCGGTCGGCGCTGTTCGCGCCGCTCGAGCGTGTGGGCGTCGTGATCGTGGACGAAGAGCACGAGAGCAGCTACAAACAGTCGGAGACCCCGCGCTACCACGCGCGTGAGGCCGCCATCGTGCGCGCCCGCATCGAAGGGGCCGTGGTGGTGCTGGGCAGCGCGACGCCGAGTCTGGAGACGTGGGAGCGGGCCGACCGTGGGCAGGCCATCCGACTCACCTTACCCGATCGCGCCGCCGGGGCGCAGCTCCCGCCGGTGAGCGTGGTGGACATGCGCGTCGAGTTGAAGCAGGCAGTGCAGGCGCGGAATCCCAACGCGCCGTTCGACGAAACGCTGGGCGTGTTCAGTACGTCGCTGCTGGTGGCACTCGAGCAGCGACTGGTGCGCGGTGAGCAGAGCCTGCTGCTGCTGAACCGTCGCGGCTATTCGTCGTTCATGCAGTGCAATGCCTGCGGTGATGTGCCGGTGTGCCCGCATTGCAGCATCTCGCTCACGTACCATCGTGTGCCCGAGGTCCTCGTGTGCCATTACTGCCAGCATCAGCAGCCGGTGCCGGCGGCGTGCCCGCAATGCTCGGCCGACACCATGCGCCGACGCGGCCTCGGGACGCAGCAGGTGGAGCGCGTGCTCTCCGAGCGCTTTCCGGATGCGCGCATTGCGCGAATGGACGTCGATACCACCAGCGGCAAGTGGGCGCACACGCAGATTCTCGATCGCGTGGGGCGTGGCGAGGTGGACATCCTGCTGGGCACGCAGATGATCGCGAAGGGACTCGATTTCCCGAACGTGACGCTGGTAGGCGTGGTCGATGCGGACACGGGGCTCAACCTCCCCGACTTCCGGGCCGCCGAGCGGACGTTTCAGCTGGTGAGTCAGGTGGCCGGGCGCGCCGGACGCGGACCGAAGGGCGGTGATGTGATCATCCAGACGCGTATGCCGAACAGCCATGCCATCCGTCACGCCATCACGCACGACGTGACCGGCTTCGTGCGTGAGGAACTCGGCGCGCGCCGGATGCCGGCGTATCCGCCGTTCGTGAGTATCGCCAACGTGATGGTGAGCGGTCTCGATCAGGGGGCGACGGCGGCGACGGCGGAGGCGGCGGCTAATTGGGTGCAGCGGCTGGTCGAGCGGCAGGGGCTGCGCGACCTCGTGCTCGTGGGGCCCGCGCCGTGCCCCATCGATCGCATCAAGGACCGATGGCGCTGGCATTTTCTGCTGAAGTCCTCGCAGCCGAAGCTGATGACGCGCGTGGCGCGCTACATCGCCGAGCGGTGTCCGGTGCCGAAACTGCATGAGTTGCGGCTTACGGTGGACCGCGACCCCGTGTCGCTGCTGTAGGTGGCTCCGCCATCCCATTACTTTCCGGTATGTCGCTCAACAGCCTCGCGGCGATTCCGCCGTATGTGTTCTACGAACTCGATGCACGCCGGCAGCGGCATCGCGCCGCCGGCAAGTCGCTGATCGATGTCGGCATCGGCAGCCCCGACGGGCCGATCCCCGATGTGGTGATCGAGGCGATGCAGCGGGTCGCGGCCGATCGCGCGTTGAGCGGCTACCCGCAGTTTCGCGCGCATCCCGCGTACATGGCCGCGGTGTCGGGTTACCTCGACACGCGCTTCGGTGTGACCATCGATCCGGCGACCGAGCTGCACGCGCTGGCCGGTTCGAAGGAGGGGATCGCGGAACTCATCCTGTCGCACACGAATCCGGGCGACGTGGTGCTGGTGCCCGAGGTGTATTACCCGGTGTATGCGCGCGCCACGCTGTTGGCGGGCGCGGTGCCCGTGTTCGTGCCCTTCCTACCGGATGGACGTCTCGACCTCGAGGCCGTGGCGCCCGCCGACCTGGCGAAGGCTCGTGTGCTGATCGTGAACTACCCGGGCAACCCCACCACGTCGACGATCACGCTGGACGAGTTCGCACGTCTCGTGTCGTTTGCCGAACAGCAGGCGCTGCTGCTGATCAGCGATCTGGCGTACAGCGAGCTGTCGTTCGACGGCTATCGTGTACCGAGCGTGCTGCAGGTGCCGGGAGCATCACGGGTCGCGGTTGAGATGCACACGTGCAGCAAGAGCTTCAACATGGCCGGGGTGCGCATTGCGTTCGTGGCGGGCAAGCGCGCGGCGATTGCGCAGCTCGATGCGTACCGCTCGAACATCGGCTACGGTGTGAGCACGATTGCGCAGCTGGCCGGCGCGGCGGCGTTTACGCACCACGAGGCGATCGTGCCGCCGATCGTGGCGGAGTACCGCGCGCGTCGCGACGCGATGGTGCAGGCGTTCCAGGCGGGGGGATGGGATGTGCACGCGCCCGCGGCCACGATGTATCTCTGGCTCCCCGTGCCCGCGGGTTGCGACGACTGGGGCTGGGTGGACGCGCTGATGGAGGGGCCGGGAGTGGTCGTGACGCCGGGGATCGCGTTTGGCGAGGCGGGACGCGGGCGTTTTCGCGTGTCGCTGGTGCAGCCGGCTGATGTGTTGACGACCGCGGCGGCGGCGATCACGTCGATCGCCGCCGCCCTGTCGGCCTCCTGAGTCGAGGCCGCCCGTGTGGTGGACGCGGCCGATTTGACGCCGGCGTGGGGCACTGCGCGACGTCGACACGATCGGGGCTGCGTGTGACCGCTGGGTCTCCGGCGCCAGCGAGTACGACTGGGTGGTGCCCATATAGTACAGTGCTGAGATATCGTGCTGTCGTCAGAACGCAATGGGTGCGAAACTGGTTTTCGCCTTGTTCGGCAGTGCCGAGCACGGTGATCTTTCCTCGGTAGCCAGCGTCGACCCGCCCAACGTCGCATCGCCGCCGCGCTCGTCGGCGCCGGCTGCGGGATGCGGGATGCCGGCTACGTGCCGTGCACCGAGGGCGACGCCGGATCCGCCACGGCCACTACTCGAGCCGGTGCGGGCGCGCCGCGATCTGACGGTGCATGTCGCCTTCTCCGTTTCTTCCGATCACCTGATGCCCCTGATGCCCCTTCCCAACGAAACGACAGTCTCAGACGACGCGCCGACGGCGGCTTCTCACGACACGGGGGATGCGGCGTTGGCCGACGCGGACACCGCGGCGGTCGTGGTCGACGATGTCGTCGCGCCCGAGGACGTCGTTGCGGCGGCGGTGGTCGCCCCTGACCGCGCTGACGCGCCGGTGTCCGAGATCACGGAGCGATTCCTCAAGGTGGTCCTCGCCCATGTGCCGCTCGCGCGCATCGAGGAACTGCATCTGTTCTCACCGTTGCGGCAGGGGGGCGTGGAAACGGGCATCGCCGTGATCGCGGCGCGTGTGCCGGTCATGGCGTTCGAGTTGTCGCCCGCCCCCGAACTGCCGTTCGACGACGAGGCGGTTGCGACGGATGAGGCCGTGGGCGACGTCGCCGCTGCTCTCGCCGTCGACGCTGATATCGAGGCTGATGTCGAAGCTGATGTCGATGTCGTCGTTGACGCTGACTTCGATGTCGTCGTTGACGCTGTCGTCGATGCTGTCGTCGATGTCGCCATTGATGCGGACGTCGATGTCGGGGTTGATGCGGACGTCGATGTCCTCGTCGATGCCGACGTCGACGTTGTCATTGATGCGGACGTCGCGGCCGACGTGGCAGATGAGGGGCTCATCGAGACCGCGCCGTTGCCGCGCATCCGCCACACGGTGTACACGGCACGGTATCGGCTCGTGCAGAAGGGGCCCGAGCGTGGCAAGTGGGAAGCCGATGTCGTGGCGGAAGCCGACGCGCCGCTGGTCACGGTCGATCTCGTGGTGCGCGGTGTCCAGCGGCGCGCCGGCGAGGAATCGGAGATCGTGCGCTACTCGGCGCCTCAGCTGGCGCGAGCACTCCGCGTCCCGTACCCCGCGGTCTGATCCGGACGGCGAGCGATTCGGCATGAGCGATTCGGCATGAGCGAGGCGCACGACGCCACGACGAGTGCGGCGGCCATGACAGCCGATCGGGAGGCGTTTCGCGCGTTCCTGCGCGATCACAACCTCCCGGCTACGGCACAGCGTTTGGCGATCGCCGACGTGGTGTTGGGCACCGACCGGCACCTGTCGGCCGAGGATGTGGCGCGCGAGCTGCGCGCCCACGGAGCGACGGCGGGTACGGCGACGGTGTATCGCACCCTCGACGTGCTCGTGCGCAGCGGTCTGGTGGTCGAGCGTGATTTCGGCGAAGGATTCAAGCGCTATGAGGCATCGCGGGGTGTTCCGCACCACGAGCACCTGCTGTGCACGGTGTGTGGCCGGGTCACCGAGTTTCGCGACGAACGATTGGAACGCATGACCACGCTGTTGGCGGAAGCGTATGATTTTTCGCGTCAGCGTCACCGGCTCGTCATTTACGGTCTGTGCGGCAGCTGCCGCCGCGGCCATCCCTCCAGTTCGTCGAGTATACGTCGTGGCTCCTGATTCCCTGACTGTGTTGGTGGCGTTCACCGCGGGGTTGCTGAGCTTTCTCAGCCCGTGTGTGCTTCCCCTGGTGCCGAGTTACATCACGTTCATCACGGGCATGGGGCTCGACGACGTGTCACGCTCCCGACGGGCGGCGTTGACCCACGCGGTGCTGTTCGTGATCGGCTTCTCGTTCATCTTCGTGGCGCTTGGCGCGGGCGCCACGGCGTTCGGGCAGTTGATGCTCGCCTATCGTGTGTGGATCGCCCGCGTGGGCGGGGCCTTGATGGTGCTGATGGGGCTCTGGATGATCGGCCTCCTGAACATCGGCGCGTTGCAGCAGGAACGCCGCGTGCATCTCAGCGACAAGCCTATCGGCTATCTGGGCACGGTCCTGGTGGGCATCGCCTTCGGCGCCGGCTGGACACCGTGTCTTGGTCCGACGCTCGGCGCGATCTTGCTGCTGGCGGCCAACGAGTCACAGCTGGCCAAGGGGATCACGCTCCTCTCGTTCTACTCGCTGGGGCTGGCGGTGCCATTTCTGCTGAGCGCGCTCGCGCTCGAGCACTTCCTCGGGTTCTTCCAGAAGTTCAAGAAGAATCTGGGGCTCGTGAATCGGCTTGCTGGCGTGCTGCTGATCCTGGTGGGTGTGCTGATGTTCACCGGGTGGTTCGAGCGGCTGGCCGCCATTCTGCAACCGCTCACGCCGGCGTTCCTCGTCGAGCGGCTCTAGCCGCTCGTCACGCCGCTTCGATGGCCTCGAGCAGCTGCTGACGCTGCAGCAGCTGCGTGTAGCGTTTCCCGAGACGGACGAGTTCCTCGTGCGTGCCCTGCTCGACGATGCAGCCGTCGTCGAGCACGAGAATATGATCGGCCTCACGCACGGTGCTTACGCGATGCGACGCAATCAGTGCCGTGCGCCCCTGCAACGCGGTCCGCAGCTCGTGGAGGATGGCGGCCTCGGTCTGCGTGTCCACCGCGGAGAGCGCATCGTCGAGCAGCACGACGCGCGGTGACCGGGCCAGGGCACGGGCCAGCGCGGTTCGTTGCTTCTGGCCGCCCGATAGGTTGATGCCACGTTCGCCGAGCCGCGTGTCGAGGCCGTCGGGCAGCGCGGCGATCGTGTCACGTAGCTGCGCGATCGCCGCGGCCTGTTCGAGGCGTTCGCGATCGGGCGCGTCGAGCCCGTAGCCGATGTTCTCGCCCACCGTCTCGCTGAAGAGCAGCGCTTCCTGTGGGACGTAGCCCAGTTCGGCACGGAGTGTGCCGATCGGGAGCTCGCGGATGTCGACGCCGTCGAGCAGCACCTGTCCTTCCTGCGGATCGAAGAAACGCGGGATGAGATCCATAAGGGCGCTCTTGCCGGAGCCGGTGGCGCCGACGATCGCCAGCGTACCACCCGCAGGAATGCGGAAGGACACATCGTGCAGAATCCAGCGCGCGTCGGCCGGGGGAGCGCCGTTGGGCGTCTGCTCATAGTTCGCATCGCGTGCGGCGCCGTCTTCGCTCACGATGACCGGGCGCGGATAGCGGAACGACACGTGCTTGAACTCCACCGTGCGCCCGCCGTGCGGCGCACCAGTGCCGCCGACCGGGAGGGTCGCGGTGCCCGTGTCGCGCACCGCGAGGGGTACCGCGTCGAGCAGTTCGAGTACCCGGGTCATGGATGCGGCGGCGCGCTGAAAGAGGTTGGTGGTCCAACCGAGCGCGATGAGCGGCCAGGTGAGTTGGGCGAGATAGATGCCGAACGCGACGTAGCCGCCGACGGTGACGTCGCCGCGAATGAGCAGCCCTCCACCAACGCCGATCGTGACCGCACCACCCAGGCCGGCCAGCAGGCCGAATCCGGGGTTCATGACCCCGTTCAGCTTGGCGAGGGCCATGTTGGCGGTGAGGTACTCGTCGCCGAGGTGCACGAAACGCGCGGTTTCGGCCTGCTCCTGCCGATAGGCGCGGACCACGCGCACGCCCGAGAGGTTCTCCTGCGCGCGTGTGGTGAGCTGGCTGAATTGCGACTGGACCGCTTCAAAGCGGTCATGCACGCGGCGTCCGAGACGAAGCATGAGTACGGGGAGCCCGATCATGGGCAGCAGCGCGACAGCCGTGAGCAGCGGGCTGATGCGGACCATCATGATCATCGCGAAGAGGGCACCGAAGATGGTGTTCACGAGGTACATCACGGCCGGACCGGCGGCCATGCGAACGGCGCCGAGGTCGTTGGAGAGTCGCGCCATGAGATCCCCGGTGCGCCAGCGGGCGTACCAACTGGCGTCGAGGGTGCTGAGGCGGGCGAAGATGTCGTGGCGGAGGTCGGTTTCGATGCGGCGACTGATCCCATTCAGGAGGAGCCGCATGGTGAAGCGCAGCAGGCCGCTCGCCATGGCCGTGAGCAGCATGAGCCCGCCCAGTCGCACGGTGGCGCCGACTTCGGCACCCGAACGGATCTGGTCCACTCCACGTTGCAGCAGGGACGGAATGACGCTGGCCAGCAAGGCCCCCGCGACCACCGACGAGAGCCCGCACGCAACTTGCCACCGGTACGGGTGGTAGTACGGGAGCAGTCGTCGCAACGCGCGTCCTGTTGGTGTCGGCGAGACTTGGCGTTTATTAGCGTTCATCGTGTGCCGAAAGGCGAACCGCGACGTGTTCGACTGATCTTCCCCTCGCGGGCATGTCCCGCTTCCCTTTGCTCAGGAGTTTCCGTATGCGTGAATCTATTCGTGCGTCACGAGCCACGATGATGCTGGCAGCCCTCTCGCTCGCGGCGCTTGCCGCGTGCGGCGAGAAGGCGCCCGATACGGCCTCCCTGAACGTCGACAGCACACTTGGCCGTGATCTGGCGATGGCCACGGACTCGGCGCAGCCCAAGCTCGCCGACGTGCCGGTGACCCCGCCGCCCGCGCCAGTCGTCGAAGCGCCGGTTCCGGCGCCGGTGCCGGCCCCTGCGCCCAAGCCGGCCGCGCCGCGGCCGCGCCCGCGCCCGACCCCCGTGGCTCCAAAGCCGTCGGCGCCCGAGCCGACGCCCACGCCCGCGCCGACGCCCGCGCCGGCTCCCGTTCCCGTGACGGGCGTGGTGGCATCGGGCACGTCGTTTCGATTTGCCGCGAGCAACAAGGTCTGCAGCAACACGGTGACCGCCGGTGAGAAGTTCACGGCGTCGCTGGAACAGTCGGTGGCGGCGTCGAACGGCGTGGTGATCCCCGACGGCGCGACGGGCACGTTTGAAGTGGTCGACGCGAAGACCGCGAAGAACCCGAACGACCAGACGTCGTTGACGGTGCGGCTGGTGTCGGTGACGTACGGCGGTCGCACGTACCCGCTGGATGCGACGGTGCAGTCGTCGTCGGCGGAGCGGGTGCGCAGCACCACGCGGGGTACGGATGCGCGGAAGGCCGCGGGGGGCGCCATCCTTGGCGCGATCGCCGGCCAGATGATCGGCAAGGATACGAAGGGGACCCTGATCGGTGCCGCCGCCGGTGCAGCGGCCGGCACGGCGGCGGCGGCGGCCACCGCGAACTACGACATGTGCATCAACGCGGGAGCGGCGATCACCGCAACGTTGAACACCGCGGTGACGGTACGACCGGGAGCTACGCCGTAAGGATGACAGCTAGGGGCGCTAAGAGTTTACGGCGCTAAGAGTTTACGGCGCTAAGAGTGAACGGCGCTAAAAGTGAACGGCGCTAAAAGTGAACGGCGCTAAAAGTGAACGGCGCGAAGGTAAGGCGCGCGAGGAGTAAACCGCGCTGCGCACGCCGTTAACTCCTAGCGCTGTTCACTCTTAGCGCCGTTCACTCTTAGCGCCGTTCACTCATAGCGCCGTTCACTTTTAGCGCCGTTCACTCAATGGCGCCGTTCATCCGTCATCCCATCAGTATCCTACCGCGCCCCCGCTTCGTCTCGGCTCCGGCACACCTTCCCATCCCGCCTTCACGCGCATGATCGCGTTGATGTTCACGAGCGCGCGCAGCTTGCGCATGGCGTAGCCCATCTTCGTGAGCGAGTCGAGTACAGCTGGACGAATGCCGCCGTCCTCGTACGTGAGCGAGTCGGGCAGGGCCTGATGGTGCACGCGCGGGGCGCGCATGGCGTCGGCGAGTGTCATGTGATGATCGATCACGTTCAGGATCACTTGCGCGGTACCGGTGATGATCGTGGGGCCACCGGCGGCGCCGACCATCAGGAACACGCGCCCCGTCTTGTCGAGCACGATCGTGGGCGACATCGCGCTGAGCATGCGCTTGCCGGGCTGAATGGCATTCGCTTCGCCCTGCACGAGGCCGTACATGTTGGCCGTCCCGGGTTGCACGGCGAAGTCGTCCATCTCGTCGTTCAGCATGAAACCGGCGCCGCGCACCCACACGCCCGATCCCCACGAGTTGTTCAGCGTGGTCGTTGTGGATACGGCGTTGCCTTTCGCATCGACCACCGCGTAATGCGTCGTGTGTTCCGGTTCGCGCACGGGCTGTCCCATGCGGGGCTCGAGCGACTTCGTAGTGGTGGCGCGCGTGTCATCGATCGTGGCGGCCAGCGTCTTGGCGTAGGCTTTGCTCGTGAGCTGCTCCATGGGCACCTTCACGAACGCCGGGTCACCGAGCTTGCTGTTCCGATCGATGAAGGCCCGCTGGAAGGCACTGCCGACCAGGTGGAACCAGCGCGTGCTGCCGTACGCGGGCACGCTGCTGTACTGCTCGAGCACGTTGAGGGCTTCCGTCATCGTGACACCGCCCGACGACGAGGGCGGCATCGCGAGCAAGCGATAGCCGCGGTACGTACTCGCGATCGGCTTCCGCGACACCGGCGTGTAGGCCTTGAGGTCGGCGCGCGTGATGACGCCGCCACCGCGCGCCTGCTCGGCCACCAGTGAATCGGCGATCCACCCTTCGTAGAACGCGTTCGCGCCGTTGTCGGCGATGGCCTGCAGGGTGCGCGCGAGGTCCGGCTGCACCAGCCGCGCGCCGGCGGGGAGCGCCTTGCCATTCGGGAAGTACGGTGTGACCGGGCTGTTGCGCGAGACCACGGTGGCGGCACGCGACATCGAACCGGCCAACGCGGTGTCGATCACAAACCCGTCGCGCGCGAGCGCAATGGCGGGCTGCATCACGCGCGACAACGGCATCGTGCCATACTGCTTGAGCAGCAGCGTCAGCCCGGCGACGGCGCCGGGCACACCACTCGCCAAGTGGCCTTCGATGCTGCGGTCGGTGACCTTGCCATTGGCATCGACGTACATGTTGCGGGTCGCCGCCAGCGGAGCGACTTCGCGATAGTCGATGGCGGCCGAGCGTCCGTCGGCCATGTGCACGATGGAGTAGCCACCGCCGCCGATGTTGCCCGCCTCCGGCCAGGCGACCGCGAGGGCGAAGCCGAGCGCGACGGCCGCGTCGACGGCGTTGCCGCCGGCCTTCATGATCTCGGCCGCGGCGGCGCTCGCCTCGGGACTATTGCTGACGGCCATCGCCTGCGCAGCGAACGTCGAGGACGCGCCGGTGGGGAGGCGCCAGCCGGCGGGAAACTGCGCGGGTTCACGCGCCGGTTCGGCGCTGCCATCGGTCGGCGGCGTCGTGGTCCGGGCGCAGGCACCCAACAGGCAACAGGAGAGCGTCAGGACGATCGACTTGAACACAGGCATGCGTGATTCGTAGTGAGCGTTGAGGACGAACGGGGTCAGCGATCCGATCCGAAGCCGAGGCGAATGGACGCCCGCGTGGTCCGCACCCGCCACGTGCGGCCGACGCCGTCGGGGAGGTCGGCCTTGGCGTGCCAGCCCATGCCGAACTCCTGCACTAGCGCGATGTGCAGATTGGAGGAGAGGCCATAGCCGAACCCGGCGCCCAGCGTCCCGGAGAGGTCGAACTGCCCCTTCGCGGGCCCGATGGCGATACCGGCTACGCCGGCGCTGTCGGCGCGAAGGCGCATGTCACGGAAGCCGGTGACGCCGCCGGCAGCCTCGAACAGCGTGTGAAAGCCGCCGCCGCCGCTGCTGCGGAACTGGCCCATGAGCGTCCACAGCTGCGTCTGCGCGTCGCAGCCAGTGGCGCACTGGCTCGGCAACGCGGGCGACGTGGGCGGCTTGGCTGCGGTGTAAGTCATCGGGGTCAGCGCGAGGTTGACCACACCGTACCCGGCGGAAACGCCGAGGGTGGTGGCTTCGTCCAGCGCTCGCTCGATCGTGCCGCGCATCTGCCAGAGCGGATCGCTGCCGAACGTCCATTTGGAGCGCGTCGCCCCGTCGCTGATGTCGTTCAGGATCACGGCGGCGGCACCGCCGGAGATCCACCAGCCGGCGTCGGGCTGTCGGGTGGCTGGCCGTCCGCGGATCTGCGCGGTCAGCGTCGTGGCACCCAGGCACATGGCGACCATGGCGGCACCAAGCGCACGCAGGATACCGTGCCGACCATCGGGTTGCGATTCGCGCATGGCGACTCCTAAGTTTGACGAGAGCGACGCAGGCGAGAACTCGCCGTCGCCCGTGCTGCCCGACCCCTCGGCGGCATCCACTGGAACATACCCCGCGCCGCGAGCACAAGACAGCCGATCGCGTGGTGTCCCCCGAACCTGCTCCCGTGCCCGCACCGACACACGATTCACGTGTCACGGAACGTCGCAATCCGCGCACCGTCGATATCGACCTCGCGTCGCCGCTCGCGATTGTGGATCTCCTCAACGCGGAAGACCACGGGGTGGCCGAGGCCGTGGCGACGCAACGCGAGCCGATCGCCGAATCCATCGCGCTGATCGAGGCGGCCTTTCGCCGTGGCGGTCGTCTGTTGTACGTGGGCGCCGGTACGTCGGGGCGGCTCGGGGTGCTCGATGCCAGTGAGTGCCCGCCCACGTTCGGGACCGATCCGGCTATGGTCGTCGGCATCATCGCGGGCGGCGATCGCGCGCTGCGCACGCCGATCGAGGGCGCGGAAGACGATCCGGTGGCTGGCGCGGCCGTCATGGATGCACACGCGGTGCAGTCCGGCGATGTGGTGTGTGGGATCGCGGCCTCGGGGACCACGCCGTTCGTGCGCGGGGCGCTCACGCGCGCGCGGGAACGTGGCGCGCGCACGGTGTTGATCGCGTGTACGGAGCCGCCGGCGGCCATGCGTGCGGTGACGGATATCTGCATCCTGCCGGTGGTCGGACCCGAAGCGCTCACCGGCTCCACGCGACTCAAGGCCGGCACCGCCACCAAGCTCGTGTGCAACCTGCTCACCACCGGTGCGATGATCCGCATCGGTAAGAGCTACGGCAACCTGATGGTCGATCTGCGCGCGACGAATGTGAAATTGCAGGATCGGGCCGAACGCATCGTCATGGAGGTCACCGCATTGTCGCGCGACGAGGCGCGGGCGCTGCTGGTCGAGGCCGACGGTCAGGTCAAGCTGGCGTTGGTGATGCATGCCCTGCATGTCGATGCCGAGACCGCGCGTGTGCAGCTCGAGGCGGGGGAGGGTGTGGTCCGTCGCGTCGTGCCGAACGCACCGCCGCCGGTCGTCTGACGGTGAGCGGCGCCCTCGACGCCCACGGACGTATTCTCGTCGGGCTCATGTCGGGCACGTCGCTTGACGGGATCAGCGCAGCGGTGGCGCAGTTTCGCGACCTGCCGAACGGTCGCGTGCACGGTGAACTGCTGGGGTTCACGCACCGCGCGTATGACCGCGAGGAGCGCGCACGGCTCGAGCAGGCGATGCAGGAGGGCACGGCGCGCGCGTATTGTCGCATGCAGGCCGATGTCGGGGATTGGATGGCCGATGCAGCGCTCGCGGCGATGACCGCTGCCGGTGTGACCGCGCGCGAGGTCGCGGCGGTGGCGTCGCATGGACAGACGCTGTGGCATGAACCCGGGCACAGCACGTGGCAGGTGGGTGACGCGGCCCGCATCGCGGAGCGCACCGGGTGCGACGTGGTGTCGGACTTCCGTGCGCGTGACGTGGCGGCCGGCGGGCAGGGGGCGCCGCTGGTCACGATGGCCGACTGTCTGTTGTTCGCGCATGACACGCAGTGGCGCGCGCTGCAAAACATCGGCGGCATCGGCAACGTGACCGTCGTACCGCCCGCGCCCATGCACGATCGCGGCGGCATGGCATCGGTCCGCGCGTTCGACACCGGCCCCGGTGTGGTGATCATCGACGGGGTGGTCCGGTCGTTGTACGACGGGCTGCCGTACGATCGCGACGGCCTGCTGGCCGCCAATGGCGACGTGCTGGAGTCGGTCGTGGCGGACGCGCTCCGCCATCCGTACTTCGCCGATGCGCCCCCCAAGAGTACGGGGCGCGAGCTGTTTTCCCGGGGCTACATCGCCCGCTTCATCGACGACTGCCGGGCGGCCGGGGCGTCCGCCGCTGACATCGTGGCGACTGCCACCGCGCTGACGGCGCGCTCGGTGGCCGATCAGTATCGCCGGTTCATCCCGGAGCCGGTGCAGGAGGTCGTGCTGTCCGGGGGTGGGGCGCACAATCCGACACTCGTTCGCATGATCGAGGCGGCCGTGGCCCGCGAGAATGGGCCGCGGGTGTGTATCTTTGATGCATTGTATTTCGATGGAGAGGCGAAAGAGGCGGTGGCGTTTGCACTGCTGGGCTTTCTCCACCTGTCGGGCCGCGCCGGCAATGTGCCCAGCGCAACGGGAGCGCGAGGTCCGCGTATCCTTGGTTCGCTCACTCCAGCCGTCCGCTAGTCGCTCATGAGCGAACAGTCCCGTCGTGAACTCGCGCAGCTGCTCATCCCCGTACTCCGTTGGTCGCCGTCGGGCGGCTTTGCCGACATGCGTCCGCTCATCGAGCAGTCGCTCGCCCTCGGCGTCGGTGGCTTTCAGCTCATTGGCGGCGAACAGGATGGCGTGCGGGCGCTCGCCAAGGAACTCCAGATCAAGTCCCGTCATCCGCTGCTGATCACGGCGGATCTGGAACGTGGGGCGGGACAGCAGTTCGCCGGCGCCACCGGGTTGCCGCCGCTCGCGGCCATCACGTCGCTCGATGATATCGAGGCGCTGCGCCGCGCGGCGCGTCTGACGGCCCGGGAGGCGCGCACCATCGGCGTGAATTGGAACCTCGCGCCGGTGTGCGATCTCGATCTGCTCCTCGACAACCCGATCATCGGCACGCGCGCCATGGGCGCCGATGCGCGGAAGGTGGCACAACTCGTGGCCGCGTGGATCGAAGCCTGTCAGGCGGAAGGCGTGCTCGCCTGCGCGAAGCACTTCCCGGGCATGGGGCGCGTAACGCGCGATCCGAATCTCGATGTGCCGGTGGTCGAGACGCCTGCCGATCAGCTCAAGGAGCAGGATATGCAGCCGTTCCGGGCGGCCATCGCCGCCGGTGTGGCGAGCGTGATGACCGCGCACGTCGTGTATCCGGCACTCGACTCGAGTCGGGCGCCGGCGACGCTGTCGCGCGAGATCCTGCAGTGGTTGCTCCGGCAGCAGCTCAAGTTCGACAATCTCATCGTGGCGGACACGATGACGATGGCCGCCGTACTCGAGGGACGCACGGCGGCGGAAACGGCCGTGCTCGCGGTGCGCGCCGGATGTGATGTGCTCATCGGCCCGGGCGATCTGGAAGACGCGCTCATGGCGCTCGAGCGCGCGTACGATGATGGCACGCTGGAGCCCGAGCGCGTGAAGCACTCGGTGCGCCGTCGTCTCAAGTGGGCCCAGTGGGCGTCACCGCCGAACGACTGGCGTCGCCCGAGCGGCGCCGATACCGCGTGGGGTGCGCTGCTGGCCGACAAGGTGCTTCGTGTGGAGTATGGCCCGCTCCCCGTGGTCGGCACGGTCACGGAAATGGCGATCGTCGATGACGATCACGATGCCGATGGCCCGGCGGTGGAGCGCACCGGCATCGCGGAAGCGATGCGTCTTGGCGGCAACGACGCGCGGATCGTCGACGCCCCGACACCGGCGAGCGGCGGCCCCTTCGTGATCGCGCTGTTCGCCGACTACGTGGCCGGCAAGGGACGGACCACGCTGCTCCCGGAGACCGTGGCACGGGTATACACCCTGGTGGCGCAGGCCGACGCGCTGCAGCGCTCGGTGATTCTCATTGGTCTCGGCCATCCGCGCTGGGTCGCACAGCTGGGCATGACCCAGCCCACCGTGCTGGCATGGGGTGGCGATCGCGTGATGCAGCAGGCGGCTGGACGCGGACTGCTGCGCCACCACAAGAAGTAGCGGTCGGCGTTCAGTTCACGAGGTCGAACACGAACCAGGCGACGGCAAGCAGGGCGATGAGGCCCAGCAGCATGAACACCGGTTGCACGGCCCGTCGACGTTCTTCGATCACCGGTTCGGGAGCGCCGAGCCGGGCGCGATCGTCGGGTGCCGGCGCGCGTCCGACCGCCTCCTGCAGCATCGCGCGCGAGGGGACGGGCGTTCCGAACGCCGGCGTCGGGTCACTGCGGAGCGTGGGTCGCGACGCCGGCACCGATTCGCGAACGTCGTCGTTCAGCGTGCCGGCGAGGGGGAACGTGGTGTAGCCGAAGCGGTCGCCATCGCGCGAGGCCCGCAGCGCCTCGCCGTCGAAACGTACGGCGATGACGGTGATGTTGTCGTGGCCACCGCGCTCGTTTGCGCGCTCGACGAGGCGCGTACAGATGGCGCGCATTGTCTGCTCTTCGTTCGATGCGCGCGCGATCTCGTCGGCTCGCACCAAACCCGATAGCCCGTCGCTGCAGAGAATGAGCGTATCGCCGCGACACACCTGCTGATGCGTCAGGTCGATCGTGATCTGCGCGTCTGGGCCGAGCGCCTGCAGAATGATGTTCCGGCGCTCGCTGACCTCCGCTTCTTCCGCGGTGAGTTCGCCCGCTTCCACGAGTCGCTGCATGAGCGACTGATCCTTGGTGAGTTGCTCGATGTGGCCGTCGCGCACGAGGTACGCGCGGCTATCACCGACTTGCACCACGAACAGTCGGTCGTCCAACAGCCCGGCGATCGTAGCGGTGGTGCCCATGCCGCGGTGCTCGGGGTTCTCCCGGGCGTACTGATGAATGCGCGCATTGGCCAACGCGGTGGCGTCGCGCAGCGTTTCGGCAAACGCCAGGGGCGACGGGTCCATGGCCGTCCACGTACCCTGCAGCGCGTCCAGCACGACGCTCCCGGCCATGCTGCTGGCGAGCTCACCGGAGGCGGCGCCGCCCATCCCGTCGGCCACGAGAAACAGCACCCCATGCGGATCGATCGGGATGTCGTGGGAGCCGTCGGCGAAATCGAACGGGGTTCCCGATTCGAGGTCCGCCACGAGGAACGTGTCCTCGTTATGCTCCCGCGTGCGTCCGACGTCCGTGAGCGCGAAGACCCGCGCGACCACACGGTGGTCGCCCGGCGTACGTTGGGTGGGTGAGGCGGGAGCGGTCACAGCATCATGGAGCGGGCCGGTTCGCACAGGGGGGACAGCTGTCCGTACGGACGCGGGCGCCGGGAGTTGCACTCCTCCGCGCCCGGAGTCCGGGTCGGCCCCGACTCCGTCTCCGGCGGCCGATCCGTGAACACGTGATAATGGGGCACGTTGGAGCGCTGGGTCAAATCACCGGCGGAGATTTGGCCGATTTGACCCGCAGCAAGCGCGTCCGGTCCCAGTAACTTTTCAGCGGCCCGGAAACACCGACGGATCTGCGGCTGGACGCCTGTCCCGCCGACCATCAGCTTCGGTTGAATGATGAACAGCTCCGTACCCATGCCAAGGCCTCGTTCGCTGCTGCTACTCGGCGCGGCGCTCGTGTCAGGCGCCTGTGCCCCCCCGACCACGGCAGGAGCGCCGCCGACGCCGATGGTGGTGCCACCGGTGATCGTGGCGGGCTTGCCGCCCGTACCTGCGGTCCGCGGCGCACCGATCGACGTGCGTGTCCGCTACCCGGTCGATAATCAGCTGCTCACCAGCCGGGATTCCAACTTCGTGCTGGGGAGTGTCGGCACGGGCGATGCGTCGCTGGCGATCAATGGACAGACGGTCCCGGTCGCGCCGAACGGTGCATTTCTGGCGTGGCTCCCCAATCCGCCCGCGGGCGCACTGCGCTATGACGTGGTGGTCGCACGCGCTGCCGACACGGTGCGTCGCACGGTCCGCGTGCGCGTGCCGGTGCGGACGCCGTTGCCCGGTGCGGGAACGCTGCGGGTGGACAGCGGCTCGGTGCTGCCGGGGCGTGGTCTCTGGGCCAAGCGCGACGATTACGTGCGGGTCAGTGTGCGGGCGCCGGCGAACGCAGTGGTACTGGTGGAGGGCAGCGACCGCGTGCGGCGGCCACTGATACGCGGGACTGGCCTCGTGGCCGCCCCGAGTGTGGCCCCCTCCACTGCTGTTGTCGATGCGAACGACGATGACCTGTCGGCCGTGTTCGCGACCGATCTTGCCGCGCGCCTGCTGGCCGACAGCGCTCGCCCAGCGCGGTTGTTCGCGATACGCGGCAACGACACGGTGCGGCTGAATGTGCCGCTCGTGCGCGCGTTGCCGGCGGACACCCGCGTGCTGGCGATGCTGCGCAGCCCGTCCACGATAGGCAGCGACACGGACCGTGTGGTGAACGCCCGTACCATCGTGGATGGGACTTACAAGTGGATGTTGTTGAACGGCACGATCGTGGAGGTCACCGGCCGGAGTCAGGGATTCACGCGCATCCGTCTTGACGGGACGCTGGATGTGTGGGTGGACAGCGATGATCTCGTGCTGCTCCCCGACGGGGCCGCGATGCCGCGACGGGTGACCGGCGGGTTCCGCGTCACGCCTAGCGCCGAGTGGGTCGATGTCGCGATCTCGACGGGTGATCGCCCCGCGCATCTGGTGGAGCCGGATGGACGCACGCTGGTGCTCACGTTGTACGGGGTGCAGGCCAACCCCGAGATCTCGCCGATCTTCGGCAACGACACCCTCGTGCGTCGCATGAGCTGGGATCAGGTCACGAGCGATCGGGTGCGCATCACGCTCACGCTCTCGCAGCCGGTGTTCGGCTGGCAGTCGATCTGGGACGAGAGTCGCCGGCAGTTCGTGCTGCGGGTGCGCCGCCCACCGCTGATCGATGCGGCGAATCCGCTGCGCGGTCTCACGATTGCCGTCGATCCGGGACATCCGCCCGCCGGCGCGACGGGACCGACCGGCCTGTACGAAGGGGATGCGGTCTTTCCGGTGGGTGAGCAGGTCGCCCAGCTCTTGCGCGCGCGCGGGGCGAATGTCGTGATGACACGCACCTCGCTCGCGCCGGTCGGTCTCACCGAGCGCGGCGTCACGGCGCGTCGCGCCAGTGCGCACGCGTTCATCTCCGTGCATCTGAACGCACTGCCCGACGGCGTGAATCCGTTCACGGCCAACGGCACGAGCACGCTGTTCTATCACCAAAACAGCGAGCCGCTCGCCCGCCCGGTGCAGGAGGAACTCATGAAGCGCTTCGGCTTGCGCGACCTCGGCGTGCACTACCAGAACCTCGCCGTCGCGCGGCCCACGTGGTATCCGTCGGTGCTGGCCGAGGGGTTGTTCCTCATGCTGCCCGAGCAGGAAGCGGCCATGCGCGACGCGGGCTTCCAGCGGAAATACGCCGAAGGGCTCGTGGTGGGACTCGAGCGGTACTTCCGAATTTTTACGCCCGTGCTGCAGCCGTGATGTGTGTGAGGCGCGTGACCCGCGCGTGGCAACGTACCGGCACGCGGCTCGCGGTCGTGCTCGCCGCCGCGTTCGGCGTGCTGCTGTCGTTCGCCCCGCCGGCCATGGCGCAGGTCGATCCGCGGGGGGCGATGCGTACCATCGCCATGCCGCATTTTCGCGTGCACTTCCGCCCCGACCACGAAGCGTTGGCGCGACGCGCGGCGTTGCTGGCGGAGGTGGCGTATGCGCAGCTGTCGCGCGAGCTCGCACCGCCGTCGGGTCCGGTGGATCTGCTCATTGCCGACAACGTGGACGCCAGCAACGGGTACGCGCAGGTGTTTCCCACGAATCGCGTGGTGATCTATGCCGTTCCACCGGTCGCGCAGCGCGAGTTGCGCTTTCACGACGACTGGCTGCGCATGGTGATCACGCATGAGATGGCGCACATCTTCCAGATCGATCGCGCGCGTGGGGCGTGGATGGTGGGTCGCGCGGTGTTTGGCCGGAATCCCTTGTTCTTTCCCAATGCGCTCACGCCGAGTTGGGTGAAAGAGGGATTGGCGGTGCACTACGAGTCGAAGCTCACGGGCAGTGGCCGCAACGTGAGCACCGACTTTCCGATGGTGGCACGCACGGCCGTTCGCGATGCGTTCGTCCCCGGTCCTCAGCGATGGAGCCTGTCCACGTCTCAGTTTCCCGGCGGACAGACGGCCTATGCGTGGGGATCGCTGGTGATGCAGCGCGCGGCCATGCAGCGCGACGGCGGGATGCAGCGCTTCGTGGACATCACCGCCGCGAACGTGGTGCCGTTTCTGCTGAGCCGGAACAGTCGCCAGGCGTTTGGCCGGTCGTTCGATGGGCTGTTTGCACAGCTGACCGATTCGCTGCGGCGTGTGTCGTGGGCACTGCCCGGCGACAGTGCGTGGCACGCGGTGAGTGCCGACGGGTGGTATGCGACGGCACCGCGATGGGTGGGCACCGACTCGATCGTGTGGAGCGCCAGCACCGGCCGCGAGGTGACGGGGATGTACATCGCGCCGGCTGACCGCGGTGGGGCGAGCGCGCCGCATCGATTGGCGTGGCGCAACACGCTGGACGTGAACGTGCCCGTCCCCGGTGACGGGAGCGGGACGCTGGTGTTCGCCCAGTCGGAGCGCCTGGATCCGTACGTGGTGCGCTCGGATCTGTATCGCTCGCGCCGAGCCTATGGCGGGGCGGATCGCGGTGGTGAAACGCGGCTCACCCAAGGCGCCCGACTCACACAGCCCGATGTACGCGCCGATGGCAGTATCGTGGCCGTGCAGCTGGACGCGGCGCGAACGCGTCTGGTGCGGGTGAGTGCATCGGGCGAGAGTATCGTGCCGATCACGGCGGATGCCACGTGGGAGCGATGGGCCGAGCCACGCTGGTCGCCCGACGGGCAGCGCATTGCGGCGGTGCAGCTGCTCCCCACTGGTGAGCAGCGCGTGGTGGTGTTGGACGTGAATGGCGATCTACAGATCGCCGTGGCCGGGGCCCGCGGCGTGTTTGCGAGCCCGAGCTTCACCCCCGATGGCCGGCGTCTGGTGTGGGTGAGCGATCGCAGCGGACGCTCGCAGCTGGAGACCGCGCCGATCGCCGCACGCGGCGCGCCGATCGACACGATGCGCTGGCGCGAGGAGCGCGACGACGTGCGCGTGGCCTCGTCGGTGAGCGGCGGCATCTTCGAGCCCACGGTGTCGCCCGATGGCACCAGGGTGGCCGCGCTGTTCTATCGGGTCGACGGGTATCACGTATCGTGGGCACCACTCGATACCACCGGCCCGATCGCGCGCTCGGCGTGGTATCCACCCACGAACGTGACCGACGTGTCGGTGCCAACCGCGACCGAGCTGGGCGCCCGCGCAGATTCGGCCGTGGCCACGCGCTACGCGCCGCTGCGCCAGCTGATGCCGCGCTACTGGATGCCGCTGGTTGGTGAAGGACGCGATGGCGGTGCGACGTACGGTGCCTCCAGCAGTGGCGTGGATATTCTCGGACGGCATTCCTGGGCGGCCGGTGCGCTGGTGCAGCCGCAGCTTCGCGAGACGGATGCGTTCGCGTCGTACCGTTACGCCGGTCTCGGCATTCAGCTGCTGGACGTGTCGGCGCAGCAGGAGTGGGACGGTACGTTCCGTGCGACGAGCGACTCGGGGGTCACGCTGGGCTTCATCGCCCGGCGGCGTCGCTTCCTGACGGGCTCCAGCACGTGGCGCGTGCCGCGCGTGCGCCGCTCAATCAGCGGGACGATCGGTGCGCAGTACGAATTGCGTGACTTCACGAGCGACGTAGACTCGGCACTCGGCGCACCGAACTCGCTGTTGCGCACCGGTACGCGGTACGGCTCGTTCTTCGCCAGCGGCAGCGTGAGCACAGCACGTCTCGGCCTACGCGGTATCTCGGTGGAAGAAGGCTTCACGCTGACCGGCAGCACGGCGTACCGCTGGCGCGAGAACGATCCCACCGCGTCGGGTGCGTGGCGCTCGATCGTGGGTGCGCGACAGTACCTGCCGCTGAACCTGCCGGGCTTCTCGCGTCATGTGATCGCGACACGCGCCACGATCGGCGTGGCGCAGCAATCGTCGACCAGCGAGTTCAGCGTGGGGGGCACGAGCGGGCAGTCGGCGGAGCTGCTACCGGGGGTGGCGCTCGGTGATCCGTCGCGCACGTTCTCGTTGCGTGGCGTGGCGCCGGGTACGCAGCGCGGGATTCGCGCGCTGGCGGGTGGGGTGGAGTATCGGGCGCCGCTGGTGATGTTCAAGCGGTTGCCGAGTCCGTTCACGCTGTTCGTGGATCGGCTGTCAATGACGCTGTTCAGCGACGCGGCGCGGGCGTGGTGTCCGGGGGCGTTGGCGCGGTCGGCGAACGTCGTGTGCGAGCGACCGGGTCGGCGCGACGGGTGGCTGGCCTCGGCGGGGGCCGAGGTGGTGGTGGACCTGGCGGTGCAGTACGACGTGCCGTATCGCTTGCGGATCGGTGCCGCGGCCCCGTATGTGGCGCCACGCGATGTGTCGCGTGGTGGTGCGTTCTACGTGACGTTGGGTGGGTACTTCTGAGTACCCCGTACTCCATACCCTCACTGTCTTTATGTCAGCATTCTGGATCCATGAGTCGGCGGTCGTCGTCGGTGATGTGTCACTCGCCGATGACGTGAGCGTGTGGCCCACCGCGGTGATTCGCGGCGATGTGGAACGCATCGTGATCGGGGCGCGCAGCAACGTGCAGGATGGCGCGGTGATTCACGCCGATCCGGGGACGCCGACGATCGTGGGGGAGGATTGCGTGATCGGGCATCGGGCGGTGGTGCATGGCACGATCCTGGAAGACGGCGTGCTGGTGGGGATGGGGGCGATCCTGCTCAACCGCGTGCGGGTGGGGCGGGGGAGCATCATCGCGGCCGGCGCGGTGGTGACGGAGGGCACGCAGGTGCCGCCGGGGTCGCTGGTGGTGGGAGTGCCGGGGAAGGTGGTGCGGCAGTTGAGTGCGGCGCAGCAGGCGGGGACGTTGGACAATGCGGCGCGGTATGTCGCGCTCAAGGAGCTGCACCGGCAGGGGTCACTGTTGCGGCACCACTCGTGACAGCGAGCAACGGCGTGCTTGCGGTGTGACTGCAAGCAAGCGTGCTCTGGCGGACCGTGTGCGAACGTGATGCGGGCGCCGCGGCGCGTGTCGGCGTGCTGTACCGATGCTGCGGTGATCGGTTGGTGGTGCACGTCCACAACCGATTGACGTGTATGCGGTTGTGCGATGCTGTCGGCACTGTCGAGACAGCGTGGCCCTGACAGAACGGTTGTGTCCGCTCCCGATTGACACGGCGCCTGCTCACAAAAGCCGACGTCGGTGGACAACTTCTGGGGTGTCGCAGTTCCGTGATCTGTCTTGCACAACGCGTTCGCCGAGAACGACTTACGGCCCTACTTGTGCGGCTTCACGAACGGAGGCACCATACCCGCCCGCTAAGCCCTCCGCCACGTTCTCGAGGACGTTCTCGAGCGCGTCGTATTTCGGTCATTTTGCACGGCCCCCCGCCAACTGCAGGAGCTTCAACAATGCCCTTCGCTGCTACGCCGCCTGATGGTCTGGTCACGCTGTCCGCGAATGCCCGGACGGTGCTCGACAAGCGCTACTTGGTCAAGGACAAGTCCGGGGCGTCGGTGGAGCGGCCGGAGGACATGTTCTGGCGAGTGGCCACGGTGGTGGCCGAGGCGGATCGCCGGTACGGCGCCAGCGACGGGGCGGTGCAGGCGGTGGCGGAGGAGTTCTACTTCCTGATGACGCAGCGTCGGTTCGAGCCGAACTCGCCGACGCTCATGAACGCCGGCCGTCCGTTGGGCCAGCTCTCCGCCTGCTTCGTACTGCCGGTGGATGACGCACTCAGCAATGGCCAGAGCGGCATCTACGACACGCTGCGCAGCATGGCGCTGATTCATCAGTCGGGGGGCGGCACCGGCTTCTCCTTCTCGCGCCTGCGGAGCAAGGGCGCGATGGTGCGGAGCACGACCGGCGTGGCGTCGGGGCCGGTGTCGTTCATGGAGCTGTACGACGCGAGCACGGACGCGGTGAAGCAGGGCGGGACCCGTCGTGGCGCGAACATGGGCATCCTGCGCGTCGATCATCCCGACGTGCTCGACTTCATCACGAGCAAGGAAGACCTGACCAAGATCACGAACTTCAACATCTCGGTGGGCATCACCACCAAGTTCATGGACGCGGTGAAGGTCGATGGTAGCTACGACCTGTATGATCCGAGCAACGGGACCGTGGTGGGGCAGGCGCGTGCGCGCGACGTGTGGGACAAGATGATCCTCGGCGCGTGGCGCACCGGCGAGCCGGGGGTGTTCTTCATCGACGAGGCGAACCGCTACAACCCGGTGCCGCATCTCGGCGCGTACGAAGCGACGAACCCGTGTGTCACCGGCGATACGCTGGTTGCGACCAGCAACGGCCTGGTGCCGATCGCGTCGCTGGCCGAACGCGATACGGCGATGCCGGTCACGCTCGATGCGCGCTTCAGCGCCGGCCGTGTAGGCCCTGCGGGCGTGCCGTTTGCCAGCGGCGTGAAGCCGGTGTTCCGCGTGGTCACGCGTGAAGGCTACGAGATTCGCGTAACGGCCGATCATCGGTTCATGACCGCGCGTGGTTGGGTCGAGGCGCAGTCGCTAACGGAAGGCGATGCCCTGCACATTCAGAATGTGAAGGGCGGGTTCGGTACCACGGGCACGTCGGAAGAGGGGCGCGTGCTTGGCTGGCTCATTGCGGATGGCCACGTCACCGGCGATTCCGGGCACGGCGCCGTGTTGGGGTTTTGGGGCGATGATCGTGAGGTCGCCACGTCGTTCTCGAACGATGTGAATGACATGCTGGGCCTGAGCGGACGCGCACCGGTTGGCGTGGTTGACATCCCGTCACGCGAGCTGGCGACCGTGAGCAGCACGCGCCTGCGCGCGCTGGTGGCCGAGCGTTTTGGCGTCACCGCCGAGTCGAAGCTCGATTGCGTGCCGGCAGCGGTGTTGGCGGGTACGGAAACGATGCAGCAGGGGTTTCTGCAGGCCTTGTTCACCGCCGATGGACACGTGAGCGGCACGCCGGAGAAGGGCGTGTCCGTGCGGTTGACGTCGATCTCGATCGCCTTGCTGCAGGATGTACAGCGCATGCTGCTCAACTTCGGCATCGCGTCGCGCATCTATCGCACTCGTCATCCTGCGCGCACGGTCACCATCCAGGGAGCTGAGGTGTCGTGCCAGGCCGACCACGATCTCGTAATTTCGCGCGACAACGTGTTGCGCTTCTCCGAGGAGATCGGCTTCCTGACGCGCACCAAGAACAACGCATTGATCGCGCGCGTATCGAGCTACGGCGCGCGCGGACCGTATCGCGAGTCGTTCACGGCGCGTTTTGAGCGCATCGAACCAGCGGGCGAGGAAATGGTTTACGACCTGACCGAGCCGCTCACCCATTCGTTCATCGGCAACGGTTTCGTGGTACACAACTGTGGCGAGCAGCCGCTGCTGGCGTACGACGTGTGCAACCTGGGCTCGGTGAACGTCGGCTATTACGTGGTGAACGGCCAGGTCGACTGGGAGGCGATGCGTCGCGATATCGCGCTCAGCACGCACTTCCTCGACAACATCATCGACGTCAACAAGTATCCGCTGCCGGAGATCGACGCGCTCTCCAAGCGCATCCGCCGCATCGGGCTGGGCGTGATGGGCTTCGCCGACATGCTGGTGCGCCTGGGCATTCCGTACGACAGTGCGGAAGGCGTGGAGATGGGGCGCCGGGTCATGGAGTTCCTCGACGTGGAAGGGAAGAAGGAGAGCGAGCGGCTGGCCAAGGAGCGCGGTGCCTTCCCCGAGTGGGCACGCTCCATCTGGGGCCCCGACGACACGTGCGCGCGCGACGAGCAGGGCCAGCGGATCCGCCCCATGCAGCTGCTGCGTAACTGCAACGTGACCACGGTGGCGCCCACCGGCACGATCTCCATCATCGCCGGCTGCTCCAGCGGACTCGAGCCGCTGTTCGCCGTGGCGTTCATGCGCAATCAGGCCGGCGTGATGATGCCCGACGTGAACGAAGACTTCGTGGCGATCGCGAAGGCCGAGGGGTGGTACAGCGACGAACTCATGGAGCGCATCGCGAAGACGGGCACCGTGAAGCACGCCGACGTGCCGCTCAAGTGGCAGGCGGTGTTCAACACGGCCAACAACATCGCGCCCGTGTACCACATCAAAATGCAGGCGGCGTTCCAGCAGCATTGCGACTCGGCGATCTCGAAGACCACCAACTTCGGCTACGCCGCCACGCAGGACGACGTGCGCGCGATCTACGAGATGGCGTACGACATGAAGTGCAAGGGCGTCACCGTGTACCGCGACGGTTCGCGTGACAACCAGGTGCTCAGCACCGGTGCCACGCAGGACGCGGCCGCCAAGCGCGACGATGCCAAGGCGGCCGGCACCCCGGAAGCGCCGAAGGCTGACAAGGCCACCACCGACGCCGCGGCGGCGCTCAAGCGCGAACTGGGCGAGCTGCAGGGGACGATGGCCGAGTTGCAGAACGAACTCGAGCGCACCAAGAAGGCGCTGTTCAGCGCGGAAGCCGAGAATGCGAGCCGTCGCGGCAAGCGCTCGCGCCCGGACGTCATGCGCGGCACCACTATCCGCAAGGAAACGCCGCTCGGCGTGATGTTCGTGAACATCACCGAAGACGAGAAGGGCCAGCCGTTCGAAGTGTTCCTCAACCTCGGCAAGGCCGGCGGCTCGGCGATGGCCGACGCCGAAGCGATCGGTCGGTTGGTGTCGCTCGCGTTGCGCAGCGGCATCTCGCTGCAGGAAATCCATCGTCAGCTGCGCGGCATCTCCAGCGACCGCGCGGTGGGCCTCGGGCCGAACAAGGTGCTCTCGCTGCCCGACGCGGTGGGGATCGCGCTGGAACAGTGGTGGCGTGACAAGCAGGGCGTGCAGACGGACCTGTTGGCCGGCGGTGCGCCGGTCAGTGCACCGAGCCCGGTAACCCCGATGGCGCCGCCCATGCTGACGCCGGCCGCTGGGGTGCCGCTCACGCGCCCGCCGATGACGAACGGTGCCGAGCAGATGCAGCCGATCGAGTTCGGATCAGCGCACGGTGAAGTGTTCATGGGTACGTGCCCGGACTGCGGCTCGCAGTTGGAGTTCGCGGAAGGGTGCGTGAAGTGCCACGTGTGCGGGTTCAGCGAGTGCGGGTGAACGCGCGGTGACATGAACAAGAGAGCGGCCGACTCCACGCCATGGAGTCGGCCGCTCTCTTTATCATCTCAATGCGCGCTACCGCGCAAACGGATCCGCGAACTTGGCCGCGGTGAGGAAGGCCGGGTCTGTCAGTGTGCGCGGTCGTGCTCCCCGCAATGCCTCGGCGTCCCGCGCGCCGGCTACTCCGCCGGGGGGCGCTCGTCGGCTGCCGGGGGCTTGGGGGTCTTTCGCGGGTGCGCCGCCGAATGCAGATACAGCGACTCGACCTTGGCCCGCGCCCACGGCGTTTTGCGCAGGAACTTGAGCGACGAGTTCACGCTCGGATCGTGCGTGAAGCAGCGGATCTCGATGCGATCGCCCAGCCCATCCCATCCGTACCGCTCGACGAGGTGCTCGACCATCGCCTTGAGGGTGACGCCGTGCAGGGGATCGACAGGACGCGGCTCGGTCATGGGTGCAGGCGGCGTGTGGAGGTGGACAGTCGCATGACGGGGAATCTAGTGGGGCCGGCTGGTCGCGCACCCGACGCGCGGCGCCCTCGAAACGATCCGTCCCATCACTCCGTACGGTCCCCGTATCCCTGACGGACGCGGCCACCGGCGATAGATTCGCTCGACCGCCGTGCCGCTTGCTGTTCCCTCCCGCTTCCCGCGAGTCCCCATGTCCACTCTTCCCCTGCGCGCCGCGCTGGCCGTGGCCGCCGCGACGGCCTTCGCTGCCTGTGCTCCGCGAAAGCCCGTCACCGCGCCCTCTCCCGCCGGTGACCCCCGCAACAACCTGAAGGCCGGTCTGTTCGACGCGGCCGAGTACGCGTCGAACCTCAAGGTCGTGGCCAAGGCGGTCTCGCCCAAGGGGTTCCTCGGAGAGACCAACTCGGACCTTGCCTTCACCGGCAACTACGTCATTCAGGGCAACTACAACGGCCCGGTGGTGTGGGACATCAGCACTCCGTCGGCGCCAAAGCTGGTGGTGGCCTACGAGTGCCCCGCCTCGCAGAACGACGTGAGCGTGTACAAGAATCTCATGTTCATGTCGGCCGAGGCGATGAACGGCCGCGTGGATTGCAAGCCGGGTGGCGTGAGGGATGTGGTCAGCAAGGATCGCGTGCGTGGCGTGCGCATCTTCGACATCACGAACATCCGTGAGCCGAAGCTGGTGGCCAATGTGCAGACGTGCCGCGGTTCGCACACGCACACGGTGCTGGAAGATCCGAAGGACAAGGAGAACGTGTACATCTACGTGTCGGGTTCGTCGGGCATCCGTCCGGCGGGCGAACTGGCCGAGTGCGTGGGCAATCTCGCGAGCAGCGAGGCCAAGTCGTCGCGCCTGCGCATCGAGATCATCAAGGTGCCGTTGGCCGATCCGAGCAAGGCGGCGATCGTGAACCGGGCCAACATCTTTGCCGGCCTTGCCGCCCCCAAGGCGCACGGCCCGTCGGAAGCGGACAAGAAGGAGGTCGAGGCCGCCAAGGCGCGCGGGGCTTTCATGGTGTTCGTGCCGGCGATCAATCAGGAAATGGAACTGCCCCCGCAGTTCACGCAGCCGGTCATCGAAGGCCTGATGAAGGCGCGCGGCGGCACCACACCGAACGCCGCCGATTCGGCCGCGGCACGACCGGTGGTGGAAGCCCGCGTGAAGGCCATGTTCGAGGCGGAGGGCATGACCGCCAACACCAGCACCGTGATCAGCGAAGGCTCGCAGTGCCACGACATCACCGTGTACCCGGCGCTCGGACTGGCCGGTGGCGCCTGCGAAGGGCATGGCCTGCTGCTCGACATCAGCAACCCGATCGCGCCGGTGCGCCTTGACGCCGTGGCCGACTCGAACTTCGCCTACTGGCATTCGGCCACGTTCAATAACGATGGCACGAAGCTGCTGTTCAGCGATGAATGGGGTGGTGGTGGTTCGCCCAAGTGCCGCCCACTCGACAAGCCGGAGTGGGGTGCCAATGCCATCTTCGAGATCGTGAACAAGAAGCTGGTCTTCAAGAGCTACTACAAGATCCCCACGTACCAGACGGCGAACGAGAACTGCGTGGCCCACAACGGCTCGCTGATTCCGATTCCGGGGCGTGACGTGATGGTGCAGGCGTGGTATCAGGGCGGCATCTCGGTGTTCGACTGGACGGATGCGGCCAACCCCAAGGAGATCGCCAGCTTCGACCGCGGCCCGGTGGACGGCACGCGCATGGAGATGGGCGGCTCGTGGTCGGTGTACTGGTACAACGGCAACATCGTGAGCTCGGAGATTGCGCGCGGCATGGACGTGGCGCAGTTGGTGCCGAGCCAGTACATCTCGCAGAACGAGATCGATGCGGCCAACACCGTGAAGTGGGACTACCTGAACGCCCAGGGGCAGCCGAAGATTTCGTGGCCGCCCAGCTTCGCGCTGGCCAAGGCGTTCACGGATCAGCTGGAGCGGAAGGGGTGCGTGGCGCCGGCCAAGATCGGCGACATCCGCGCGCAGATCGCGACCGCGGAGAAGGCGAATGGCGCGGCGCGGAACGCCGCGTTGAGCAAGCTGGTCGCGGACGTCGAGGGCAGCCGCAGCTGCGATCCGGCCAAGGTCGACTTGCTGAAGAAGGCGCTGCAGGATCTGCAGGCGCTGGCGATGTAACGCGCCCGTTATCGGGCGCGCTCCTTCGCGAACACCGTGGCCGTCACCTGCTCGACAAGTGACGGCCACGGTCGCATGATTGGGCCATGCATTCACTCCCACTCGCTCCACGTCTCATGGCCGCCGTTGCGATCGCGGCGATGGGTATTGCGGCGGCCTGCTCCCCGAAGGCTGATGCCGCGTCTGACACACTCCTGACGGCCGCCGCCGACACCTTCCCGTCGCAGGAGGGGATGATCGACGTGCCCGGGGGCAAGGTGTGGTATCGGAAGATCGGCAACGGGCCGGGAGTGCCGTTGCTGGCGATGCACGGTGGCCCAGGGGGCACGTCGTGTCGCTTCGAGGTGCTGGCGCCACTCGCCAACGAACGGCCCGTGATCTTCTACGATCAGCTGGGGTCGGGACGTTCCGAGCACCCCACCGATACCGCGCTGTGGAATTTCCCGCGCTTCGTGCAGGAAGTGGACGCGGTGCGACGTGCGCTCAAGCTCGACACGGTGCACCTGCTGGGTCACTCGTGGGGCGGGGCGCTGGCGGCGGAGTACATGATCGCCACCAAGCCCACAGGTGTGAAGTCGGTGATCTTCAGCAGCCCGCTCATCTCCACGCCGCGGTGGATTGCAGATGCCGACAGTTTGCGCGAGCAGTTGCCGGCGTCAATTCAGCAGGTGCTCGACGACAATGAGAAGGCTGGTACGATCGATTCGCCCGCCTACAAGGCGGCCACTGATTCGTTCTACGCGCGTCACGTGCGGCGCCTTCCCACGCCCCCGATCGCGCGCTGCGACGGGGTGGCGTCGAACGATACGATTTATCGGCAGATGTGGGGCCCCACGGAGTTTCTGTCCACGGGCTCGCTGAAAGCGTGGTCGCGTGCGGCGGAGATGCGCGAGATCACTGCGCCGTCGCTGTTCATCGCCGGCGAATTCGACGAAGCGCGTCCGACCACGCTGGAGGAGTTCCGCGCCACGATGCGCGATGCGCGCTTGGTGGTGATCCCCGGCGGTGCGCACGCGGCGATGCGCGAGAAGCCGGCGGAGTATATCGCGGCCGTGCGCGCGTTCCTGATCGACGTCGATCGGCGGCGGCCCTGAGATGATCGCGCGAGGGGTGGGAGTCGCGTGCGCATGACGCATGAGCCGGCGCTGCTGCTGCAGGAGATTCTGCGAGGCTACGCGTTGCCATGGGACGGCCATCATGGCGTCGTGCATTGGGCCCGTGTGTTGGAGAACGGATTGCAGGTGGCCGCGCGACATGGCGGTGACACCGAGGTGGTGATGTTGTTCGCCCTGTTCCACGACGCGTGCCGGGTGAACGAGCACATTGATGCGGGGCACGGCACGCGCGGTGGCGAGCTGGCGCGATCGCTGCGCGGGACCCTCGTGCATCTCGACGACGCCCGCTTCGACCTGCTGTACGCCGCGTGCGCGCTGCACACCGATGGACACACCACCGGCGATCCGACGATGCTGGCGTGCTGGGACGCCGACCGCCTCGACCTCGGTCGTGTCGGGATCCAGCCGAAGCCGGAATTGCTGTGCACGGACACGGCGCGCGAACTGCTGCCGTGGGCGCATGAGCGGGCGACGTCCGATCATGTGCCAACGGATGTGCTGGCGTCGTGGGGGATGACGCGGGGGCTGCTGCCGCGTTGGTGAAGCGCGGGTACCGCGCGGGGAACGCACGCGTGTCAGGGTTTTGCTCTGGCGACGTCCGCCCTGCGGTGACACCGTGCTCGCACGCCCGCGCCGTACGGTCGTCCGCCCGGTTCGCCGTTCCGTCCTCCGTCCCGTCGGTGTCCATGACGCTCTACTTCGTGAATGTCATGTGGGCGATCGTCCTGTTCGGGATTCTGCTCTGGACGACCGCCTGCGTGGCGCTCAATGCGGCGCTGCGCGGTGGGATGCGCCTGCTGGGGATGGTGCTCAGTTATGGCGTGCTGTTGTGGATGATCGTGGCCCTGCCGTGGCGCGAGGCGGCGGCCACGTGGGGGCTGTTCGCCGCGGCCGGCGGTGCGCTGAGCGTCGTGTACGAATTGTGGGCCCGCGGTCGGTACGCGGGCGCGGGACGGCGCCCGCGCCGGCTCGTTCGCCTGGAGGGGGTGGTGATGTGGCCGGCGATGATTCCTGACGCCGTGGGATTGATGGTGAACGACGCGGGCATTCTGCCGGCCGACGCGCGCCGCGAGCAGCATGAGGACGACCGCGCGGGGGCGAGTTGATCAGCTGACCGAGCGGGCCTCGCCAGCACCTCGCACGGGCCATCCTGTTACTCGCTGAATGCCGCACCGTCTTTTATATTGTCGGTGTCACGTTCGTAACTCACGATTGCCCGTTCCCCAATGACCGACCACACCCTGCAGAGTCGGCGACAGTGGCTGCGCGGCAGCGCCACGGCGATCGGCGCGGCCGCTCTGGCGCCCACCGCACTGGTCTCGGACGCCGGCGCCCAACCGCCCAACCGGAAGGCCCTCATCGGAGGGCTGATCAATCAGCTGGGGCAACAGGCCACCTGGCGATCGTCCGAGCTGCGTCTCGCACGGCGTATCACCCTGGGGCTGAACGAGGTCGAGGTGGCCCGCGTGCAGGCCCTCGGCTACGACGCCTACCTCGAGGAGCAGCTCAATCCCTCGCGGATCGACGACAGCGCGATGGACGCGCGGGTGCAGGCCGTCTACGGCCGCCTGCTCGGCTTCACTCCTCGCCAGTTGCTCGACTTCGACGAACTCGGCACGCACTACTTCGACGCGCAGCTGCCCATGCGCATGTTGGTGTCGGAGCGTGCCCTGTACTCGCGGCGTCAGCTGCAGGAACGGCTCTTCGAGTTCTGGTCCGACCACGTGCACGTGCCGATCTGGAATTTCCGCGGACTGACGCCCATTCACCTGGAACAGCACGTCCGCCCGCACGTGCTGTCCACCGTGGGCGCGCTGATTCGGGCCAGCATGCGCAGCACCTCCATGCTGCTCTATCTCGACCAGGTGTGGAGCACACGCTTCGGCCTCAACGAGAACTACGCCCGTGAGCTGATGGAGCTGCACACCGTCGGGTGGGACGGCGGCTACACGCAGGCCGACGTGGTCGGGCTGGCCCGTGTGCTGACCGGCTGGAGCATGGATGTGAACGGCAACTTCGAGTACAAGGCCGGCAATCACGACTTCGGGGCCAAGGAGACGTTCGGCATGTCGTTCCCGGCGCGCCCTCAGGCGTTCACCGGCACCAGCGGCATGGAGGAGGGGATCGCCTTTTGCGAGATGCTCATCTCGCACCCGCAGACCAAGCGGTTCATCGCGACCAAGCTGCTGCGCTGGTTCGTGACCCCCACGCCTTCCCCGGCGCAGATCCAGGCGGTCATCAACGCGTACGGCACGGACGGTGACATCAAGGCCATGCTGCGCGTGGTGCTGTCGCGCGCGAACCTGGCCAAGGCGCCGGCCAAACTCAAGCGCCCATTTCACTACGGCATTTCGGCGCTGCGCGCGACGGGCGCGACGGTCAACCCGGTGACTGACGTGCGGCGCGATTACATCTCGCTCGTGTACCCCATCAACGACATGGGGCACGCCTTCGGCAACTGGCCGACGCCGGATGCGTACCCGGACCGGGCCGAGTTCTGGGCGGGGCTGATCGTGGACCGTTGGAATGCGGTCAACAATCACCTCGTGCAAGTCGACAACACGAGGCCCGGGCGCGCGGTGCTCAATCTCGCCACGTTCGCCGCCGACGGCACGAGTGATGGCGTGATCGCCGTGATCAATCGCCGCCTCTTCGGAGGTGAGATGAGCCCCGAACTTGCCGCCGAGCTGCGCTATGCGTTGCGCAGCGGCGTCACGAATGCTCGGGTCCTCACCGCCGTGCGTCTGGCGGTGTGCGCGCCCGAATTCCAGTTTTATTGAGCCGCCATCATGCATCATCCCCATCATCATCACGAGGCGGGCGGCTGCGACGAGTACCGCACGCTCGACCGGCGTCGCTTTCTCGAAGCTGGTTCCCTGAGTGCGATGGCGGCCGCGTTGCCGTCATGGCTCCCCGAGGTGCAGCTGGCACCATCGCAGAACTCGACCCGCGATATCGTGGTGTCGGTGTTCCTGCGCGGGGGCGCCGACGGACTCACGCTGGTGGCGCCCTTCGCCGATCCGTTCTACTACAGCGGGCGGCCGACCATCGCCGTGCCGCGTCCCGATGCGACCTCGCCCAATCGCGGCACGGCGCTCGACAACTTTTTCATGCTGCCGCCCGGCATGTCGGCGCTCTTGCCGGCGTATCTCGCGGGGCACCTGCTCCCGATTCACGCGGCCGGCCAGCGATACACCAACTCGCGTTCGCACTTCGAGGCCGAGCGGTACCTCGAGCAAGGCAAGCCCGATGATTATTCGCTGGAAAGCGGGTGGCTGGCGCGGCACCTCGCAACCTCGGAGCCGATGGATCCTTCGGCGCCGCTGCGTGGCGTCTCGGTCACCTCTGGCATGCCCCGCACGCTGCAGGGCGCGCCCAAGTCGCTGCCCATTCCAGGGCCGCCGGGGTACAGCCTCAATACCCCGAATGAGCTCGCGCTGCAGCGCCTGTATGGGGGCGCTTGGGCCCCCATGCGCGACGCGGCGCTCGACGGACTCGGCACGGTCAACATTCTCCGCGCCCTGGACTTCACCAACTATCGCCCGGCCAACGGTGCGACGTACGACAGCAACAACTTCGGCAACGCCTTGCGCGCGATCGCCGTGATGATCCGCGGTGAGATCGGCCTCGAAGCGGCGCACGTCGATTACGGCGGGTGGGACACGCATGCGAATCAGGGGAGCGTCGGAGCGAACGGCGTCATGGCCACGCTGATGACCGAATTCTCGCGCGGCCTGGCCGCCTTCTGGCAGGACATCATGCAGGGACCGCAGTCGCTGCGCGTGACCCTGCTGGTGGCCACCGAGTTCGGACGCAATGTGCGTGAGAATGGCAGCCAGGGCACCGACCATGGCCGCGCCGGCGTGATGTTCGTGATGGGCCCCGCCGTGGCTGGCGGCCGGGTGATCGCCGAGTGGCCGGGGCTGGCGCGCGAGGTGCTCGAGGATGGGCAGGACCTCCGTGTCACCACCGACACTCGCGACGTGCTCGCTGAGCTCGTGCAGAAGCGACTCGGGAATCCCAATCAGTCGGTCATCTTCCCCAACTACGTTCCCCGTTTCCGCGGAGTCTTCCGGTGATCGCTGCGCGTCTCGTCGTTGTCCCGGTCGCTCGGCGCCTCGCCGCGGGAAGCTCGCTCCTGATGCTGGCGTTGCTCGCGGCGTGCGCGGGGGCCGAGGGTCCCGCTGGTCCGCAGGGGCCCGCTGGTCCGCAGGGTCCCACCGGCCCCGCCGGGCCAACCGGACCTGCCGGCACCCCGGGCGCGACTGGTGCACAGGGCCCGGCCGGTCCCGCCGGTCCGCAGGGGCCGCCGGGTGTGGTGAATCGGGTGGAGGCCACCGGTGTCTTCGGTGCCGCGGGCACATTCTCGCTGCCCCTGCCGGCGACGGCCGTGGCGAACAACAGGCTGCCGTTCGTGGCCTGCTGGGTCTCCACCGACGGACGTACGTGGCTGTCGGTGAGCCAGGTGCCCGCCACCAACGACGACATCTACTGCGGCGTGTCGGGCGTGGGCACGACGCCCACGATCACCATCGTGAACGGTGTGAGCGGCTGGCGGTACTACCTGCTGGCGATGTGGTAATGCCGCATCCGCGCACGCCCGGACCGTCGGTGAGGCCAAGCGGGCCTCGTGTGGGACGTCTGCTTCAGCAGGCCGTGGCGCTGGGGGCCTGTGGGGTACTGGCCGCCTGCCAGGAAACGGCCGCACCGACTCGCTCCAACGACCTCACCGTCAACGTGACCGTCCCGACGCTGTCGACCACAGGGGCCGACGGTATCGCGGCCACGAGCGGCGAAGTGGTTGTGGGACAGACGCGGAGCGGCGGCAGCTGGGTGTCGTTCGGCCGGGCCACGGTGCCAGCGAGCGGCTTCGGCCAGAAGGTCCCCGTGGCGACGACACTCGCGTGCGGCAGTCCGATCTCCTGCACGGTGTCGGTACGTCTGCGCCTCATCAACACGGGCGGCGCCGCCTTCGACTCGTCGGAAGTGGGGCCGTATACCATGGCCGGGGGACAGACGTCCGAGGTGTCGGGGTTCGCGTTCCGACGCGCGGCGCGCCTGCGGGTGCTCGATTCCGTGCTCACGCCCGCCGTGGGTGAAATCCAGACGATGCGCGTGCAGCTGCTCGACCCGGCCGGCAGTATACTGGCGGGCCGCGCCGTGGCCTTTGCGTCCAGCGATGCCAGTGTGGCCGTCGTGGATACGGGCGGGCGGGTGACCGGGGTGCGCCCCGGACGGGCGGTGGTCACCGCGTCGCGCGACGGGCAGACCGGGACCGCCGTCGTGTCGGTGAACGCCGTGGCGTCGTTCACGCTCACGGCGAGTGCCACGCGCGTGATCGCCACGGTACCGGTGCGGCTCACGGCCACGCTGGGCGTGCCTCCGGGCACCAATCGCCGCGTGCTGTACCGCAGCAGCGATACTGCCGTGGCCACGGTCGACACCGCCGGTGTGGTCAGCACGCGCCGCGAGGGACTCGTGGTTGTGACGGCCATGGCGGATGTGGACACCACGCAGCGTCGCACTGTGAGCATCACGGTGGACCCGTATCGCGCGGCCACGGCATGGCGTTATCAGGTTGCGGCCGACCGGGGGACGTTCAGCGACCATATCCGCGGCGTGTGGGGGCAGCGCTCCGATTCCGTCTTTGCGGTGACCTGTTCGGGGCTGGTGATGCGATGGGATGGGGCGGCCTGGCGCACGGTGACCGCGGTGCCGTTCTGCGCGCAGCACATTGCCGGCACGTCGTCCCGCAACATCGTCGTGGTCGGCAGCGGGCAGATCTGGCGCTTTGACGGCACCGCGTGGGCCCGCGAGGCCGTGACCGTGCCCGCTGATCTGCAGTGGGCGGCCGCCGCCGAACAGACGATCTATGCGGTGGGTGTCGGCGGGCTCATCATGCGACGCGATGCGACGGGGTGGACCACCATGCCGTCGGGGACGACCAGCAGTATTCGCACGGTGTCGGCGTGGAGCGCGTCCGACGTGTGGGCCGCCGGCGATGGCCGAACGGTGCTGCGCTTGGTGAACGGCGCGTGGCAGCGGGCGCCCGAGCTGCCGGGGGCAGCGACGGATTGTGCCGGCATCTTCCTGCGCGGCCCGCGCGATGTGCTCGTGAGCTGTTTCGAGGGCGGCTACGGCTGGGCCATCTATCGCGGGGATGGCACGAGCTGGACACGCATGGACACCGAGTATCGGCAGCGGCAGTGGTCGTTCTTCCTCGTCGAGAACACGCAGTTCGCGGTGGGTGAGGAGGGCATGGTCATGCGGCTTGACGGGGCGACCTGGCGAATCGATTCGCCGTCGGTGGGCGAAAGCCGCATGACCGGAGGCTTTGGTGATCGCAACGGGGCCGTCGTGGTTGGCTGGCACGGCGTGTCCTATGCCCGGCGCAACGGACGCTGGGAGTTGGTGTCGAGCACGCCGTCGTATCGCGGCCTCTGGGGCGATGCCTCGGGGCTGCTGGTGGGTGTCGGCATTCAGGGGGCGATCGACCGGTTCGATGGCACGCGCTGGAGCACGATGCGACCCGCCGGTGGACAGGGGTTGCTGTCGGTGTGGGGCGCATCGCGTGACGCGATCTTCGCCTCCGGGTACGGGGGGACGCTGCTGCGTTCCAACGGCGTGTCCTGGCAGACGCTCCCTTCGCCGACCACGTCGGGAATTCCCAGCGTGTGGGGTGTGCGAGCGGACTCGGTGTGGGCGGTCACCTACAACGGCGAAATCCTGTTCTACAACGGGACGACGTGGCAACTGCAGTTTCGCACGGCGCGCGCCCTACAGGCCATTCACGGCCTGAATTCGCGGAACGTGTGGGCCGTGGGCGACGAGGGGCGCATCTGGAAGTTCGATGGGCGCCTCTGGTCACGAGAGGAAAGCTCGAGCGAGGCGCCGTTGCGGGCGGTGCTGGCGGTCGGTGACCGGGTCTTCGCGGCAGGCGGCACGGAACTGCTGGAGCGGCGCGATGGCGAATGGCGGAGCTCGGCGTCGTTTGCGGGACAGAACTTCTCGGGGCTCGCCGGGACCAATCCGCGTGATGTGTACGTGTCGGGCTGTGGAGCAACCGTTCGCCGCTTCGACGGCACCACGTGGAATGCCGAAGTGCCGACCAATATCTCCACCTGCGTCGCCACGGCGTTCGCGCCCCCGGGCGGTGGCGTGGTCCTGGGTGGATTCTTTCGAGACCTCGTCATTGGAACCGGCCCGGCCGGTACGACACCGGGATTGCCACGGTAGGCTGATTCGCGAGGGCGGCGGCGGCGGTAGCTTCCCTGCATCCATGGTTTCTCGCTGACCTTCCGGGTATCCCCGTGATCCGACTACCACGACTCGTTCTTCCCGCCTTCGCGGCGTTCGCTGCGCTCTCCCTCCTCGTGGGGCCAGCCGGCGTCGCCGCCCAGGCCACCTTTCCCAGCGGGGCGATCCAGGGTCCACGCTGGCGGCACATCGGGCCGTTCCGCGCCGGCCGCACCAAGAGCGCGGTGGGCGTGCCCTCGCAGCCGAACGTGTTCTACATCGGTGCCACCAACGGCGGTGTCTGGAAAACGAACGACGCCGGCCGCACGTGGAATCCCATCTTCGATGCCCAGAACACCGGTTCGGTTGGTGCGGTGGAAGTGGCGCCGTCGAATCCCAACATCCTGTACGTGGGCAGCGGCGAAGGACTCCAGCGCCCCGATCTGAGCACCGGCAATGGCATGTATCGCTCGAACGACGCCGGTCGCTCCTGGACGCATCTGGGGCTCCGTGACGGGCAGCAGATTCCGCGCATCGCGATCGATCCCACGAACCCCGAGCGGTTGTTCGTGGCGGTGCTGGGGCATCCGTACGGACCGAACGCCGAGCGCGGCATCTATCGTTCGGTGAACGGCGGGCAGTCGTTCGAGCGCGTGCTGTTCAAGGACGACAACACCGGTGGCGCGGATGTGGTGCTGTCCCCCAACGATCCGAACACGGTGTATGCGGTGCTCTGGGAGGCGCGGCAGGGGCCGTGGGAGAACGCGGCGTGGAGCGGGCCAAACTCGGGGCTGTTCAAGAGCACCGACGGTGGCGCCACGTGGAGCCAGCTCGCCGGTGGACTCCCCACCACAGCCGATGGACTCGGTCGCCTCGGCATCGGCATCAGCCCCAGCAACCCGCGGCGCATATACGTCACCGCCACCGCCGGCGCCAAGAGCGGCCTCTATCGCAGCGACGACGCCGGCGCGACGTGGACGCGCACCACAGCCGACAACCGCATCTTCGGACGCGGCGACGACTTTGCCGCGGTCACGGTGGATCCGCGCGAACCGAACACGGTGTACTCGATGAACGTGGTGGCATGGAAGAGCACCGACGCCGGGGTGACCTGGACGGCGTTCCGCGGCGCGCCTGGGGGCGACGACTATCAGCGCCTGTGGATCAATCCGCTGCTGCCGTCCACCATGCTGCTGGTGTCGGATCAGGGGGCCGTCGTCACGGTGAACGACGGCGAGACGTGGAGCTCGTGGTACAATCAGGGGACTGCGCAGTTCTACCATGTGACCACCGACAACGCGTGGCCGTACCGTGTGTGCGGTGGACAGCAGGAATCCGGCTCGGCCTGTGTGAGCAGTCGTGGTAACGACGGCAGCATCACCTATCGCGATTGGCGTCCGGTGGGGGCGAGCGAATACAGCTACGTGGCGCCAGATCCGCTGAATCCGGATATCGTGTACGGTGGTACCGTGTCCCGCTTCGATCGCCGCACGGGGCAGACGCAGAACGTGAGTCCGACCCTCGGGCGCACGCGCGGCGCGGCGCGCAGCGGCCCGGATTACTTCCGCGGCATTCGCACCATGCCCATTCTTTTTTCGCCGATCAACCCGCGCAAGCTGTACTACGGCACGAACGTGGTGTGGAGCACGGTGAACGGCGGCACCACGTGGAAGCGGCTCAGCGACGATCTATCGCGCGAAACCTGGGACGTCCCGACCAGCGTGGGCACGTACGCCAGCACGCCGGGCGCCAAGCCCACGCGACGTGGCGTGGTCTACACGATTGCGCCGAGCTACGTGGATTCGAACACGGTATGGGCGGGTACCGACGACGGGCTCATTCACATTACACGCAACGGTGGCACGACGTGGCGCAATGTGACGCCGCCGCAGATCGGGGCGTGGTGGAAGGTGTCGCTCATGGATGCGTCGCACTTCAGTGCGACGACGGCGTATGCGGCCGTGAACACGCTGCGTCTCGACGACCTGCGGCCGCACATCTATCGCACGCGCGATGGTGGCGCCACGTGGACGGAGATCGTGAGCGGCATTGCGACCGACGCGCCGATCAACGTGGTGCGCGAGGATCCGAAGCGGCGCGGGCTGCTGTATGCGGGGAGCGAGACGCAGGTGTGGTTCTCGCTCGATGATGGCGATCACTGGCATTCGCTGCGCGGCAACATGCCGGCGATTTCCATTCGCGATCTGGTCATCAAGGACGATGACATCGCCGTGGCCACGCACGGGCGTGGCTTCTGGATTCTGGACAACACCACGGCGCTGCGGCAGTGGAGCGAGGCGAGCGCCTCGGCCCCGGCCACGTTGTTCAAGCCGGCGGTCGCCACGCGTGTGCGCTACTCGATGTATACCGACACGCCGGTGCCACCCGATGAGCCGCGGGCGGAGAATCCGCCTGATGGGGCGATGATCGACTACTACCTGTCGCGTGATGCGCGGTCGGTGACGCTCGAGATCGTGAACGCCGCCGGTCGCGTGGTGCGCACCTTTGCGAGCACCGATCCCACACCGGCGCCGGCGGACGCGGGTAACTGGCCGCGCTACTGGTTCCGTCCGGCTGCGGCGCCGAGCACGAAGGCCGGGCTGCAGCGCTTCACGTGGGACTTGCACTACGCGCGGCCGAGTGCCGAGTGCACCCTGCCGATCTCGGCGACGCCGTTCAACACCAAGTGCGAGCCCGAAGGGCCGTGGGTGATGCCCGGTGTATACACGGCGCGGCTCACCGTGGATGGTGCCGTACAGTCGCAGACGTTCACCGTGCGCATGGATCCTCGGGTGAAGACCCCGGCGACCGCGCTGACGCAGCAGCACGATCTGTCGGTGGCGTTGTACGACGCGATGCTGGAGGCCCAGCGGCTGGCCGTCGATGCCCGCTCGGGCGGGCGCACGGCGTTTGCCGGACAGGACGCGTTCGGCGGCGTGGCCGCGTCGCATCAGGCCGTGATCGATGCGCTGCAGGACAGCGATGCGCCGGCTACCGATGTGATGGTGCAGACGGCACGTGCGCGCCTGGCGGCTTATGCGGCGCTCAAGGCGCGCTGGATGGCGAAGTAGGCGGGACGTTTCAGCCACCGCCCCGTGATCAACGACGAGGCGGTGGCGCGACGAACCGACGGGATCGCTGCTCGTAGGCGTGTGCCATTGCCAGCAGCTTCGCATCGCTGCCGGGAAGTCCCACGAACGAGAGGTTGCCGGCGGGCATGCCGTTCGCGTCGTACCCGGCCGGCACGGAGACCTCGGGGAGTCCGAGCCAATTTCCATAGCCGAGGGTGGTGCGCACATCCGGCCACGGATCGGTGGCGTCGGGCGCCCCGAAGGGCATCGTGGGATAGACCATGGCATCGATCCCTTTCGCGCGGAACGACGCGGCCAGCTCGACCACGATCGTTTCGCGCGAACGAGCGAACGACTGACTGGCGGCGTCTGTCTCGTACGGCTGAGTGATCAGCGCGTTCATGGCGTCCCACTCGGCGGGAAGCACATCGTAGAAGGCGCGAAAGGCGGCCAAGCCACGCTGCACGTTTGCCGCGGGATTCTCGCGGTCTTGCCCGGTGAAGTAGCGCAGCAGCGCGTTGGCCGTTGGCGCCGGTGCATTGTGGTTTGGCGCCACGTCACCGCGTGCCTTGGCGGCGGCGGCGAACTGTTCGCGCACGTCCGCGCGGTTCACCGACGGGACGAACGATTCGATGATCGCCCCGGCGCTCGCGCAGTCGGCCAGGGCGCGGTCGAAGACGGCGAGCGCGTCGGCGGTCATCTGCGCGCGTGGCACGTGAAACTCCACGAGTCCGAGCCGCGCGCCCACCAGTGCGTCGTCGCGCAGCGCACCGAGCCGCCCGCGCGCATAAGGCGCGCGATCAGCGAGGCCGTCGGACGCATCGGGGCCGGCGATGGCATCGAGCATGAGTGCGGCGTCCTGCACCGATCGCGCCAGCGGGCCGTGCGTGTCGAGATACGGCCAGGTGGGAATGACGCCCGTGCGCGGCACCAGCCCGAACGAGGGCTTCATGCCGACGACGCCGGTGAACTGCGCCGGTATGCGATTGGAGCCACCGTCATCGGTGCCGAGGGCAGCGAACGCCATGCCGCAGGCCACGACGACGGCGGATCCGGCGCTCGAGCCGCCGGGCGTGCGCAGTCCAGCGGGGTCGTGTGGATTGCGCACCTGACCGGTGAGTGAGCTGGTGCCGTTGCCACGATACGCGAAGTCGTCAGCGGCCGTTTTGCCGAGCAGCACGGCACCGGCCGCGCGGAGTCGCTGCACTTCGAGGGCGTCACGCGTGACCGGCATCGGGAAGAGGCGCGCCCACTCGGCGCTCGATGCCGTCGTGGGCAGCCCCTGCATGTCGTAGATCGACTTCGCGAACAGTGGCACCCCGTCGAGTGGCCCGATGAGGGCACCGCGCTTCGCGCGCGCATCGGAGGCCCGGGCTTCCTCGAGGGCGTTGTTGGCGAGTTGATCGATCGCGCGCAGGGCGTCGTTGCTGGCGCGGCAGCGCTTGAGCGCTTCGGTGGTGACCTCGACGGCGGAGAAGTCGCCGCGAAG
>NZ_JBILKJ010000168.1:0-5482 GCF_044376735.1 Gemmatimonas sp. | reverse complement strand
GTGCACAACGACTTCAAGCTCGACAACCTCGTACTCGAGCCCGACGCATCGCGCGTACGCGCGATTCTCGATTGGGAGATGGCGACGATCGGCGATCCGCTCATGGACCTCGGCACCAGTCTGGCGTACTGGGTCGAAGCGGGCGACGCGCCGATTTTTCGCGCGCTGGGGCTGGGGATCACGGCGCTGCCCGGCAACATGAGCCGCGCCGAACTGGTGCAGGCGTACGGCGCGCAGCGCGGACTGGATGTGAGCGATGCGCCGTTCTACTACGCCTTCGGCTTGTTCAAAGTCGCGGTGATCGCGCAGCAGATTTATGCACGTCATGTGCAGGGGCTGACGAGCGATCCGCGGTTTGCGGTGTTGGGAGAGGTCGTGAAAGCGCTGGGGCGTGCGGCGGAGAGTGCGGCGGAGAGGGGTGTGGTGTGACTCACCCCCCCCTTCAGCCCATGGCCCATGGCCCACGGCCCACGGCTGATGGCTCACAGCCTAAAGCCCACAGCCTTTAGTGACGGACCGCTATGGGCTGTGGGCCATCGGCCGTGGGCCGTGGCGCTCCCTACCCGTACACTTCGAAAATGCCGGCGGCTCCCATTCCGCCGCCGATGCACATCGTCACCATGCCGTACCCTCCTCCGCGGTGCCGGAGTTCATGCACCAGCTGCGTGGTGAGCTTGGCGCCGGTGGCACCGAGGGGATGCCCCAACGCGATGGCGCCGCCGTTCACGTTGATGATGCTCGTGTCCATGTCGAGTTCCTTGATCACGGCCAGCGCCTGCGCCGAGAAGGCTTCGTTGAACTCGATGAGCTTGAGGTCGGCCAAGGTGAGTCCGGCGCGGGCGAGCGCTTTCGGTACCGCCTTGATCGGGCCGACGCCCATGATGTCGGGATCGACGCCGGCCACCGCGAAGCTCACGAAGCGCGCCAACGGGGTGAGACCGAGCTCCTTCGCCTTGGCTGCGCTCATGACGAGCACTGCGGCCGCGCCGTCGGAGTACGGGCTGGCATTGCCGGCGGTTACGGTGCCCGTGGGCGAGAAGGCCGGTCGCAACTTGGCCAGCCCTTCCAGCGTGGTCTCCGCACGCGGACATTCGTCGGTGTCGAACAGGACATCCGCGACCGTCTTCTCGGCGCCCTTCCACGTGTAGCGTTGCGTGTGGATCGGCACGATCTGCTCGGTGAACGCGCCACGCTGAATGGCCGCCACCGCTTTCTGCTGGCTATCGTAGGCGTGCTGGTCCTGCGCGGCCCGTGAGATCTCCCAGCGCTTGGCCACGCGTTCGGCGGTGAAGCCCATGCCGATGTAGCTCTCGGTGATCGCCGGTGAGAGTCGGGCGTTGTAGCCCGACATCGGCACCTGCGACATCATCTCGATGCCGCCGGCCATCACGGCATCACCTTGGCCCGCGATGATCGCCTGCGACGCGTACGCCACCGATTGCAGCCCCGACGAACAGAAGCGGTTCACCGTGGCGGCCGATGTTTCCACCGGGAACCCACCGCGCAGCCAGGCGAGGCGCGCGTGATTGAGCCCCTGTGATGCTTCGGGCATCGCACAGCCCCACTGCACGTCTTCGATGATCGCCGGGTCGATCCCCGCGCGATCGATGGCGGCCTTCATGACGGTGGACGACAGCTCCACCGGGTGCACGCCGGCGAGCGCACCATCCGCCTTGCCGCGCGCCACCGCGCTGCGGGCGGCACTGACGATTACGACCTCGGTCATCGCTATGTCTCCTGCCGCGCGCTCAATTGCGCAGCGGCTTGCCGGTCTTGAGGGTGTACGCGATGCGCTCCTGCGTCTCCTTGGTACCGAGGAGGCTGAGGAACTGTTCGCGCTCGAGGTCGAGCAGGTCCTGCTCGGTGACGTCGCGTGGTGTGCCGTCGCCGCCGCACAACACGTAGGCGATCGCACGGCCCACGCGGACGTCGTGCGCCGACGCCTGACCGGCTTCCTTCGCGGCCCAGAGGGCGTATTCCAGATTGCCGAGCCCTTCACGACCCAGCGCGCGGACCGTGCGCTCAGTGGGCGGGAGATAGCCGCGCGCGAGATCGAGCACGCGCGCCTTCGCATCGGCGAGCTGATGATCGCGATTCATGCTGATGCGATCGCCGTCACGCAGGAAACCGAACGCTCTCGCTTCGTACGCGGAGGTCGTGGTGGTCGCAAACGCGATGAGTTTGAACGCCCGCTTCACGGCGGCGAACAAATCGACCTCTTCGTAGTTCTGGAGTTCGGCGGTGAAGCGCATGAGCAACTCCTTCGTGCCGCCACCGCCGGGCAACAGGCCCACACCGGCCTCCACGAGCCCCATGTAGGTCTCGGCGTGCGCCTGCACGGCATCGGCGTGCAGCGTGAACTCGGCGCCGCCGCCCAAGGTCATGCCGGCCGGTGCCACGACCACGGGGAAGGGTGCGCGACGGATCGACATCACACTGTCCTGGAATGTCTTGCAGGAGAGGGCGATGTCATCCCAGGCCCCGGCCGACACGGCGAACGACACCAGCGAGAGATCAGCACCCACGCTGAAGGCGCGGGCGTCTTCGTTGCCGATGACCATGCCGTTGAAGCCAAGCTTCTCGACTTTGCCGAGCGCGCTTTCGAGGCCCTTCAGCACGCCTTCGCCGAGGCTGTTCATCTTCGAGCGGAACTCGAAGCAGGCCACGCCGTCGCCGAGATCGATGAGTCGGGAGAGGCCGTTGTCGTCGAGGACGCGTCCGTGCTTCGCGAGGCTCGCGAGCGACAGGCGGCCCGGGATGCCGGGGATCGGCTCGTAGCTGCCGTCGAAGGTGAGGTACTCGCCATCGCGGTAGAACGATTCTTTCGCCATCTCGAGCAGCGGCGGAATGCTCTTGCCCTGCGCGCGGAACTCTCCACGCAACCAGTCGATGCCGAGAGCGTCCATGATCTGGAAGGGGCCGGCTTCCCAGCCGTAGCCCCACTCCATGGCGCGGTCGATCGCGACGATGTCGTACGCCAGTTCGGAGGCGAGCGTGAGCGTGTAGTGCGCGGCGTCGGCAAGATGATCGCGCAGGAACGCCCCCTGGGCGCCGGTCATGGCGACGGCGGCGGGCAAGCGTTGCGCGATCGGCAGGCGGATCGCCTGACCGATCTCCCCGCCTTCGAGCCGCTGCTGCGGCACCGAGGTCTTGGTCTTCCAGTCGAAGGTCAGCGTGCCGTCTTTCGTCTTCGTGTAGAAGCCGCCACCGGTCTTGTCGCCGAGCTTCCCCTTGGCCACGAGTTCCTCGAGCATCCACGTGGGCAGGGCAAAGTCTTCGCCGGTGGCACTACCGATTCCTTTGGTGACGTGCGCGAGCACGTCGAGTCCCGACAGGTCGCCAGTGCGGAAGGTGGCCGTGCGGGCGCGCCCGATCAGCGAGCCGGTGAGACCGTCGACTTCATCGATGGTGAGTCCGTGCTGCTCCATGCGTCGCATGGTACCGACCATGCCGTACACGCCGAGGCGATTCGCCACGAAGCCGGGCACATCCTTGGCGATCACAATGCCCTTGCCGAGCGTGCGCTCGGCGAACTCGCGCGTGGCCCCGATCACCGCCGGATCCGTTTCCGGAGTCGGAATGACCTCGAGCAGGTGCATGTAGCGCGGCGGATTGAAGAAGTGCGTGCCCAAGAAGCGGCGACGGAACTTCTCGCCGCGTCCTTCCAGCAGCACCGACATCGGGATCCCCGAGGTGTTCGACGCGATGATGGCTGTGGGCTTCATCAGCGCTTCGATGCGCGCGAACAGCTGCTGTTTCGGTTCGGCGAGTTCGACGATCGCCTCACAGATCCAGTCGCAGTCGGCGAGGAGCTGCAGATGGTCTTCGGTATTGCCGGTGCGTACGCGCGCGGCCGCCGCGGCCTCCATGAAGGAGGCCGGCTTGGCCTTGATCGCCTTCTGCAGCCCGTTCTTGGCGGGCGCACTGCGGTTCGGCGAGGTGGGGTCGCTATCGCCGGGGATATCGAGCAACACGACACGGCAGCCCGCCGAAGCCGCGAGGGCGGCGATGCCGCTCCCCATAGCCCCGGCGCCCACCACGCCGACAGTCGTCACGCGCATGCGGAACTCTCTCCGTAAGGGATCTGGACAAGTTCCGCTGCGGAGGGGCCGGGCGGAAGGGGCTGGGGCAAAAAACACGACGCTGGCGTCATGTTCAGGCCTGCTGCGACGGGTTGTATCCGGCCACGTCGGCGTAGTACGCCCGGATGCGGGCGATCCCCGCGGCAGGATCCTCTTCGACGGGCATGGTGGTTGGCCCCAGTCGCACGACTTTGCGTCGGTAATCGAGGGCGACGCAGCAGATCGGCACATTGGCGCCCTTGGCCACGTGCCAGAAGCCACTGCGCCACGCCGTCACCTTCTTGCGGGTCCCCTCGGGGGCGAGGGTGAGCGCGAAGCGCTCGTGCGACCGGAACGCCGCGATCGTGCGTTCTACCGAATTCTGGGAATTGCGGCGATCGACCGGAATGCCGCCGTTCGCTCGCATGAACCAGCCGAGCGGCGGGGTGAAGAGGGTGTGCTTGCCCCACCAGTGCGAGTCGAATCCCAACGCCCATTTGGCGGCCAGGCCGATGGGGAAATCCCAGTTCGATGTGTGCGGGGCAACGATCACGACGAAGCGCGGCACGTTCGGCATCTGTCCTTCGAAGCGCCAGCCAGCGCGAAACAGAATGGTCTGCCCGAGCGCTCGCACCCAGCGGCGGGGCGATTGGGGGACGTTGGGGCCGAGCTGCCAGGGTTCCAGCGGCGGGGCGCTGGCGGGGGTGGTCGTCATATCGTTCATTTGACTGATGACCGACAAGATCCGCAAGAGTGAGCTGGAGTGGCGGACCGTTCTGTCGGCCGAGCAGTTCCGGGTCATGCGCACGCACGGCACCGAGCGGGCCTTCGGTGGCTGCTACTGTGATCATCACGAGGATGGCCTCTACCGGTGCGCAGGCTGCGGTCAGCCCCTCTTCTCGTCGCAGGCGAAGTTCGACTCCGGGACCGGCTGGCCGAGCTTTATCGAGCCGCTGTCCGAGGGCGCCACCGAGACCAGCACTGATCGGCACTGGTTCATGGTGCGCGTAGAGGTGCACTGCGCCTGCTGCGATGGGCATCTGGGGCATGTCTTCGACGACGGCCCCATGCCGGGTGGCCTGCGCTACTGCATCAACTCTGCGTCGCTCGATTTCAGCAGGATCGAGGACTGAGTCGTCGGCTGCAGCAGTGAACAGCTGTCCGCTGTCAGCAATCAGCGAACGGGAACTGCCAGAACACGGATGACACCGATCTCACCGAACCAACACGGATAAGCCAACAGCGCTGTTTGCTTATCGGTGTTGTTTCCGTCCATCGGTGTCATCCGTGTTCTGGCTGTTGCTGTTGCTGTTGCTGTTGCTGTTGCGGTTCGCTGTTGCCGGATGCGAAGAACCCCGACACCGGATCAGGTAGATCCGGCATCGGGGCTCGCTCCCCCCACCGCCTTCCCACGGTGGGCA
>NZ_JBILKJ010000053.1:0-17990 GCF_044376735.1 Gemmatimonas sp. | reverse complement strand
AGCAGCCCACTCGCCGCTTCGTCAATCGGCACCCGAAACGCCGGACCATCCGGCGTGGTGGCGAAGTGCCCGGGGTTCCCCAGCATCAGCACAATGCGCTCCTCGCTCAGGTCGTGCGACAGCGCGCGCATGAGCATGTGCAGCGCCGCATGGCTGGTACAGGTGGCATAGTCCCCGCCCTGCGTCTTGCCCGCAAGTGAGCCGAGCCAGCTGCTCACGACCAGCACCCGCGCCCCGTCGCGATTGGCAAGGAATGGCAACAACGTGCGCACCAGCAAGAGCGGCGCCAGCGCGTGCCGTCGGTAGTGCTCCGTGAGTCCCGTTCCCGACAACGTCGACAACAGCTCATCGCGCTCGCTGTCGGCCAGTTTTTCGTGTTGCCCCGGCTCCGCCGGCGCGATGATCAACTGATCGAGCGTATCCGTGAGACTCTCCAACACCGGTACCGCATCGGCCACCAGCGACGGGTCGGCGGGATCGAGGGCGATCAGCTCCAGCCCGCCGTACTCGGCACGGAGATCCGCCAGCACCGGTACACGCGCCGGATTGCGCGCCGCAGCGTACACCTTGTCACCGCGCATGAGACACTGCCGCACCAGCTCCACGCCGAGTGGCCGTGCGGCGCCGGTGATCAACGTTTTGCGGGCCGCGGCCATCGCGTGTCGTGCTGGGGCGGTCACGATGCGCCCCCGCTGATGTGACCGCGCATGTCTCTCAAGACCGCTTCTACCGCGCTCACGGTGGCGTCGATCTCGATGGGGCGATTGGCGCGCGCGTAGTCGTCGCGCTGATGTAACTCCACCAGCATCCCGGGATCCTTGAGTACGTGTCCGGTAAGCACCGCCACCACGGTGTCCCCTCCGCCGATAATCCCTTCGCGCACCAGGTGGCGCACGCCGGCCACGCTGGCCGCACTGGCCGGCTCGCAACCGACACCGGCCCCGTCGATCGTGACCTTGGCATCGATGATCTCGTCGTCGGTGGCGGAAATCACGAGGCCGTCGGTTTCCCGGATCGCGCGAACCGCGCGATCCCACGAGGCGGGATCACCGATGCGAATCGCCGTCGCGATCGTTTCCGCCTGCACGGTGTAGCGGGTCGCGAAATCCTCGCGGAAGGCCCGCGCAAACGGTGCCGCCCCCGCCGCCTGCACGCTCACGAGGCGCGGCACCTTCGTGATGAGCCCAAGCGCCTTCGCTTCCCGCAGCGCCTTTCCGAACGCCGCCGTGTTCCCCAGGTTGCCGGCTGGCAGCACGATGAAGTCGGGCGCGTTCCACCCGAGTTGCTGCAGCAGTTCGAACACGATGGTCTTCTGCCCTTCCACGCGCCACGGGTTGATGGAGTTCAGCAGATAGATCCCCAGCTCACGCGAGGCCTGCTGCACGAGCCGCAGGCACTCGTCGAAGTCGCCCTTCACCAACAGCGTCCGCGCGCCGTACGACAAGGTTTGCGCCAACTTGCCGAGCGCGATCTTTCCGGCCGGCACGAACACGAGCCCCGGAAGGCCAGCCTGCGCGGCGTACGACGCCAACGCCGCCGACGTGTTGCCAGTGCTGGCACAGGCGACGGCGCTGGCCCCGATACGAACCGCCTGCGTCGTGCCCACGGTCATCCCGCGATCCTTGAACGAGCCGGTGGGATTGTGTCCCTCATGCTTGATCAGCAAACCGTCGCACCCCGTGTACTTCGAGATCGCCGCCCTCGACAACAGCGGCGTGTTCCCCTCGGGGTGACTCACGATCGCATCGCCCGCACCGGGCATCACGATCGACTCGAAGCGCCACACCCCGGATGCGTGTCCCATCGGCATGGCGCAGCAATGCTGCGAGAAGCGGTGCTTCAGCGCATCGGCCGAGAGTGGCGCGTCGAACGCATCGACTGGTGCGCGATGAATGATCTCGAGCAGGCCGCCACACGCCGGACAATCGGGCGCCGCATCGAGCGGCGACAGCAGGTGCCCGCACGCGGCGCATCGCTGCACGCTGTGGTCGGCGCCGGCCGGCAGCCCCGACACGCCGGCCGGCAGGAACACGGCGTCGGCCGGGAAGGAAGAAAAAGACGTCGGCGTGGTCATGACGGCGTGAGCTGAAGGATGTCATTGAGCACACCAGCGGCCGTAACCGCCGGACCGGCGCCCGGCCCGGTGATCACCAGCGGATGCTCACGATAGCGCATAGTGGTGAAAACGATCTGATTATCGGTGCCGCGCAGTCCCGCCAGCGGATGGGTCAGCGGCACGGCGCGCAGTCCCACGTCCACTTTCTTCGGCGAGGCGTTCAACACGTAGCGCAGGACCCGCCCCTGTTTGGTGGCCGCCGCGAAACGCTCGGCCCACGCCGCATCCTGTTGCGACAACGTCGCCAGAAACTTCGGCAACGGCATGCTGCGATACGCCACCGGCACCAGCGACTCCACCGTCACGTCGGTGAGGTCGCCGCCGAAGCCCATCATGCGCGCCAGAATCAACGCCTTGCGGGCCACGTCCATGCCTGACAAGTCGTCGCGCGGATCGGGCTCGGTGAAGCCACGCGACATCGCATCGCGCAACGACTCGCTGAACGGGCGCCCCTTCCCGATCTCGGTGAGCAGGAAGCCCAAGGTACCCGACGTACACCCTTCGATGCGCAGCACCTTGTCGCCCGTTTCCACGAGCTTGGCGTAGCTGTCCATCACGGGGAGACCAGCGCCCACGGTGGTCTCGTGCAGCAGCCGCGAGCCGTGCTTCACCGCCAGCGCGCGAAGCGATTCGACCTCGGCCCGAGGCGCCGACAGCGGCCGCTTGTTGGCCATGACGATGTCCATGTTGGCCAGGATCGCGGCGCGAATCGCCGGCAGCGTCTCGTGCGCCGTGACGTCCACCAGCACCGGACGGGCCAGCGCGTGCGCGCCGATGTACGCCACCGCCTCGGCCGCCGTGCCTTTGTGGCCACCGCTCATCGTCGCCAGCGTGCCGCCCGCTTCCTTTCCCTTGGCGTATGTCGCCAGCTGGCGCGCGCTGAACCCCTCGGACTCGAACACGAATCCACTGCGATCGACCAGACCAACGATGGTAGGCTTCACCAGCCGCCGCACGCGCGGCAGCATTCGCAGCAGCTCACGACCGATCAGGCCGACACCAAGCAGTACGACATCGAGACGGTCCTCCTCGCGCAGGCCCCCGCCGCCGATCTTGTCGAGCTGAAACTCATCGTGCACCGCCTGCGCCGCCACTTCGGCGTCGGCCTCCGCGATCACCACCGAGATGTTGAGCTCACTCGAGCCCTGCGCGATGGCGACGATGTTCACGCCGGCCTGCGACAGCGACGTGAACATGCGCGACGCGATCCCCGGTGAACCGGCCATCCCGAGTCCGACCACCGCCAGCGTCGCCATGCCGCGCTGCACATCCATGCCTTCAAGCTCACGACGCGATAGTTCGAGAGCGAACGACTTCTCAAGCGCCGCGCGCGCCTCGGCACCGCGGTCGGCGGGCACGCACAGGCAGATCGAGTGTTCCGACGACGCCTGCGAAATCAGCGTGACCGAAATGCCGGCCTGTTGCAGCGCGGCGAAGGTGCGCGCGGCGATACCGGGCACGCCAAGCATGCCGTTGCCCGTGACCGTGACCAGCGCCTGGCTGCGCACGATGGAGAGCGCCTTCACCGGATAGCGCGTGAGGGTGCGGCGCACGGAGATCTCCGTGCCCGGCGCGGTGGGATCGGCGAAGGGGCGCACGAACACCGGCACCCGCACGCGCGCCAGTGGGATGAGGGCGCGCGGATGCAGCACTTTGGCCCCGTAATACGCCAGTTCCGCTGCTTCGCGTACATTGAGCTGCGGCACGATACGCGCCGTCGGCACCAGACGCGGATCGGTCGTCATGAGCCCCGGCACATCCTTCCACAGCGTAATGCGCTGGGCGCGGAGCGCGCGGCCCAGCACCGTCGCGGTCAGGTCGCTACCGCCCCGCCCCAGTGTGACCAATGCGCCATCGGCCGTCCCGCCGACGAACCCCGGGACGACGGGGAGCACCCGCTTCCGGAGCAGCGGACGCAGTTGCGCGCGTACTTCGCGATCGGTGGCGTCGAGCGCCGGAAACGCGCCGCCGAAAACCCCATCGGTGTGGATCAGCGTGGCCGCCTCGACGTACGCCGCCTTTGCGCCGCGGGCGAGCAGGCCCGCCACCACGAGACGTGCCGACAGCTGTTCGCCGCGCACGAGCAGAAAGTCCTTGGTGCGCGGCGTGAGCTCGCGCAGGCTGGCCACACCGTGCCCGAGCGTGCGCAGTTCGTCGAAGGCCGCCTCGAGCTCCCGCAGCAGTCGCGCGCGCATCCGGGCGTTGCCGATGATCCCGGTGGCGACGACCGCATGGCGTTTGTGGAGCCGACTGACCTGGTCGTCCACCGCACTGGTGTCCCCTGCTCGCGCCGCCTCGGCAATGGCGAGCAGCGCATCGGTCACACCGGCCAGCGCCGACACCACGGTCACGATCCGGGACGGGCGCGGTTCAAGGATCAGCTCCATGGCGTGGCGAACGGCCGCCGCATCGGCCAACGAGGCCCCGCCAAACTTGAACACATCGATCGTGGGAGACCGCGAAGCGGGACGGGTGCGCAGTGGCGGCATGTGACAGCGGGGAGAATGAGACCGGTCGGACGCCCCGGTCCTACGCAAGAGAGGCCAACGGGGCAACTCCGCAGACTACTTCGAGCCGGTTCACCTGTCCACACCAGTGCGCATCCCTCTACTTTCCCTATGGCTGGTTGAGACGCGACCATTCCGAGTCGCGTCGATGTCCGTGTTCCCGTGTTCCCCCATCAAGATGACCGCACCCGTCGAAGCGCCACCCGCACCGCCTGCTCCGAGCCCTACCGCCCTGCCGGAACGGCTCGCCGGGCTCGCGCACCTCGCGCACAACTTGGCCTGGAGCTGGAATCGCGACGCGCGGATGATCTTCCGGGAGATCGATGAGAGCCTCTGGCATCGGTTGCGCCACAACCCGATCCGACTGCTTCAACTCGTCGAGCCGGACCGTCTGGTGCAGCTCGCCGACGACGCCGTGTTCTGTGCGCGCCTCGACCGCGCCATGCAGTGGTTGGCCTCGGAGCACTCGGACGACCACACGTGGTACTCGCGCGCCTTCCCCGAACTGCGCGGCCAGCCGGTGGCGTACTTCTGCGCCGAGTTCGGCGTGCACAACTCCGTGCCGATCTACTCCGGCGGTCTCGGCGTGCTCGCCGGCGACCATCTCAAGACGGCATCCGATCTCGGGATCCCGCTCGTGGCCGTGGGCATTCTGTACCGGCAGGGCTACTTCGATCAGCACATTCGTGTAGACGGGTGGCAGGAAGACTCGAACGATGCCATCGACTTCAATGCGGTGCCCATCGTGCCGCTACCGGGCAAGGACGGCCAGAAGCACCTCGTCACGGTGAACACCTTCGGGCGCGACATCAACATCCGCGTCTGGAAGATGCAGGTGGGTCGCGTACCGGTGTATCTGCTCGATTCCGACTTGCCGGAGAACCATCCCGACGACCGACCACTGCTGTCGAAGCTGTATTCGGGAGGTCCGGCAATGCGCCTGCGTCAGGAATGGTTGCTGGGCGTCGGTGGCGTGCGCGCGCTGCGCGCCCTCGGCATCGCGCCGGCCGCGTGGCACGCCAATGAAGGGCACGCCGCGTTCATGATGGTGGAGCGTGTCCGTGAGCTGTGCCAGCAGGGCGTGTCGTTCGCGGAGGCGGTGAAGCGCGTACGGAACCGCAGCGTGTTCACGACGCATACACCGGTGCCGGCGGGGCACGATCACTTTGGCGTGAACGAAGTGCGTCAGTGCGCCGACGGCTACTGGAACGACATGGGCATCGACGCCGAGACGTTCCTGCGCATCGGCTACATGCCCGAGTCGGGGACCGGCGTGTATCACATGACGGCCGCCTCGGTCCGTCTGTCGCGCCGCGTGAATGCCGTGTCGCGCCGCCACGGGATCGTGACGCGCGACATGAGCCGCTCACTGTGGAACGGGCGCGAGGCCGAGCACATCCCGGTGGGGCACGTCACGAACGGGGTGCATCTCGCGACGTGGATGGCCAATCCGATCATGAAGCTGCTGGACGACCACCTCGGACCGGCGTGGGGACACAGCAGCGACCCGGCGCTCTGGGAACAGGTGCTGACGCTCGATGACGAAGCCCTCTGGTTCACGCACTCACGCCTCAAGCACACGCTCATGCGTCTCGTGCGCGAGGAAGCGCGCAGCGCGTTTGCGCGACGTCAGCTCGAGGCCACGCAGCTCGTGGGCGCCGGCACCCTGCTCGACCCGAAGACGCTCACCATTGGTTTCGCGCGGCGTTTCGCCACCTACAAACGCGCCGACCTAATCTTCCGCGATGTGGAGCGCCTGCGGAAGCTCGTGACCAATGTGCAGCGCCCGGTGCAGATCGTGTTCGCCGGCAAGGCGCATCCGGCCGACAATCCGGGTAAGCAGGTGTTGCAGAACGTGTATCACTTCACGCGCGATCCTCGTTTCGAGGGACGCATCGCGTTCGTGGAAGACTACGGGATGCACCTCGCGCATCTGCTTGTGCAGGGCGTGGACCTGTGGATGAATCTGCCGCGTGTACCGCTCGAGGCGTCGGGCACGAGTGGCATGAAGGCCGCGCTGAACGGCGTGCCACAGATCTCCACGATCGACGGCTGGTGGGAAGAGGGGTACGAAGGCAACAACGGCTGGGCGATCACCCCCGAAGAAGACGATGAGGCGGGCGTGAGCACGTCGAACCGCCTGTACGAGCTGCTCGAGCAGGACGTGGTGCCGCGCTACTACGACGTCGACAAGAACGACCTGCCGCGTCGCTGGCTGGCCACGATGAAGCATTCCATCCGCGTGGCCGGTCAACAATTCACGGCGCGACGCATGGTGGAGCAGTACGCCCGTGCGTACTATGCCCCATCGATCCTGGGTGACTCCCTGCCCGACGATCCACCAATCGCGTAACGCCGCAATGCCTTTCTCCGCCACCCCCACACCAAGCTTCGGGTCGCCCGTGATACGGCAACCCGAGGGTGGGGCGCCGACAATCGTGCATCTCACGGCGGAGTACAGTCCGTTCGCGCGGACGGGCGGGCTGGCCGAGGCCGTCATGGGACTGGCCAACTATCAGGTGAAGGCTGGCGCGAACGTGGTCGTGTTCGTGCCGCTGTACCGCACGGTGCGCGATCACGCGCCGGATCTCGCGCTGCTCGGCCGACCAATCCAGGTCGAGCTGGGATTCCGCAGCGAGGAAGTGCGATTCTTCCGGGAAGTGCAGCCGCCGGCCGGTCCGAAGGTCGTGTTCGTCGACATCCCGTCGGCGTTCGGTCGCGCCGGACTGTACGGCGAAGGGGGCCAGGATTACGCCGACAACGCCCGGCGCTTCGCGCTGTTCTCGCGTGCCGTGCTGGATGGCATTCCGCGACTGATCGCCGGCCCCGTGCTCATTCATGGGCACGACTGGCATACGTCGCTGGCCCTCGTATTCATGCGCACGTACGGCGACCTCAAGGCACGCTACGCCGGCACGCCGACCGTCCTCTCGGTGCACAACGCCGGCTATCAGGGACACTTCCCGGCGTCGATGCTGAACGACTGCGGCATTCCGCCCGAGGTGTACAACTTCCGGCAGCTCGAGTGGTACGACCGCATCAACTTCCTGAAGGGCGGACTCACCTTTGCCGACATGGTCGTCACGGTGAGCCCCACGCACGCGCAGGAGTTGCGCACGCCCGGCGGCGGATTCGGCCTGCAAGAGGTGTTTCAGTGGCTTGGCGACCGATTCACCGGCATCACCAACGGCATCGATCAGGCCCTCTGGAATCCGGCCACCGACGAGCAGATCACAGCCCGCTACACGCGGCAGGACCCGACGAACAAGGGCAAGTGCAAGGCCGCACTGCAGCGGTCCTTCGGTCTGCCGCAACGCAAGCGCACTCCGCTGTTTGGGCTCACCGGGCGCATGGTGGTGCAGAAGGGGCTCGATCTCATTCTGAATTCGCAGCTGATCTGGACCCTCGACGCGCAGTTCGTATTCCTCGGCGCGGGCGAGGCGCGGTATGAGCGGGCGCTGCTCACGCTGGCGAAAGCGCGTCCGCAGCATGTTGGCGTCCAGCTCAACTTCACGGACCGGCTTGAGCATCGGTTGATGGCCGGTGCCGACATGTTTCTGATGCCGTCGCAGTACGAGCCGTGCGGACTCACCCAGATGCGCGCACAACGCTACGGCTCGCTGCCGATCGGGCGCCGAGTCGGTGGCATCGCCGACACCGTACAGGACGATACCACCGGCTTTCTGTTCGACGAGTTTCAGCCGGCTGCGCTCGACCGGGCGATCTCACGGGCACTCGCCCGCTTCGCCGACCGGAGTGCGTGGGCGCCGCGCATGCGCGCCGCGATGGAGCAGGACTTCGGATGGGAGCGATCGGCCGAACGCTACACGCAGGTGTATCGGCAGGCGATCGAGATTGCCAAGAGCGGTCGCTGATGCATTCGGTCATCATCCACCACCATCTGTACCAACCGCCGCGCGAGGATCCGTGGCTCGAAGTGGTGCCGGCTGAACCATCAGCTGCCCCCGACCACGATTGGAATACGCGCATCAACCGCGAGTGCTACGCCCGGCTCGCGGTCGCTGAGGCCCATCTGCGCGATCGGCGTGCGGCTGCGCGCGATCCCGATGCACGCGCCGGCATTGCCCGTGTGGTCAATTTGTATGCGTGGTGTTCGTTCGACGTGGGTGCCACGCTGTGCGAATGGCTGGACGCCGAAGCCCCGGATACGCTGCGCGCGATGCAAGCGGGAGACGCAGCGAGTGTGCGCCGGTGGGGCCACGGCAATGCGATCGCCGCGCCGTATCATCACGTGATCCTGCCGCTGGCCTCGCCGCGCGAGCGTACCACGGAGATCCGCTGGGGCATCCGCGATTTTCGCCGGCGCTTCGGTCGCGAACCGGAGGGCATGTGGCTCCCGGAGTGCGCGGCCGATGAGGACACCCTCGATGCGGTGGCCAAGGAAGGCATCGCCTTCACGATTCTGGCGCCGTACCAGGTGCACGGGCACGACGGGAGCGGCATGCCGGTGCGCTGGCGTGGTGCGGCCGGTCGGTCGCTTACGATCGTACCCTACGACGGCTCACTCGCCGGCGATGTCGCGTTCGGCGGACTGCTGCGCGACGCGCCGGCGCTGGCGCAGCGGCTCACGCCGTATCGCGGCGCGACCGACCCGCTCGCTCATCGCTGCACCACCTTGGCCACGGACGGCGAAACCTTTGGCCACCACCACCGGAACGGCGACGCCACCCTCACCGAAGCCTTGTCGATGGTGGTGCGGCAGTCGGGCTCGCGCGTCACCAACAGTGCCGCGTTGGTAGCGATGTATCCGCCCACCACCGACGTGCGCTTGATGTCGCCGAGCGCGTGGAGTTGCGCGCATGGCGTGGAGCGGTGGCGCAGCAACTGCGGCTGTCGACTCGACAGCAACAGGCCGCCGGCGCAGCAGTGGCGCGGACCGCTGCGCGCCGCGATCGAGCGCCTGTCGCACCACGCGTACGAGGTGTTCGAACGCGAGGGGCGCACGCTGTTCCGCGACGATCCGTGGGATGTGCAGGACCGCTACGGCGATGTGGTCGCGCGGGACGGCGAGGCGATCGAGCAGTTCGCGCGACGCGAGCTGCCGGCCGATGCGTCGGTACATCAGGTGCAGCGCGCCCGCGAACTGCTCGAGCTCGCGCGGGCCACGATGCGCACATTCACGTCGTGCGCGTGGTTCTTCGACGAGGTTGATCGCATCGAAGTCCGGCAGGTCCTGCGCTACGCCGCACGCGCCATCGAGCTGACGGGACACGCCTCGCGATTGATGCCGGAGTTCGTGCAGTGGCTGGCGGCGGCAACCAGCGGTGCCCCGCATGCCGGCAGCGCCAGCGAACTGTTCGTGCGTGAAGCGATGCCGCACCGTGATGCGACCACCTGCGCGGCGGCGGGGGCGATCGCCTGTGCCTCCATGGGCATCGCGACGCCGCGCATCGCCACCTTCGATGTCAACGTGGCGCCGGCGGCCGACGCGCGGAGTGCATCGTGGCGCGCCACGCTCGCGCATCGCCGGACCGGCGCCATACGCACCTTCGTCGGGCGTGTCCACGGTACCGGCCCTGGTCTCACCGTCGATCTGTCGGAAACCGAAGCCGACATCGGCGACACCCACGGCGTCAACGTCCATGAGTTTCCGGAAGTCCTCGCGCGACAGCTGCTCCGCCCGATGGCGCTCTCCGATGAAGCTCTCTTCGACGACGTCGGCCCCACCCCCTGAGTCTCGCCCGCCGCGCGTCGACACGGTGCTACGGTGCCGCACTCCAGCGCCAGCGTAGTCCGGCGTAGAACTGCCGCGCGAACGCCGGTGTCCATAAGTTGGGCTGCTGGTCGAGCAGATTGTTCACGCCCCCCGAGACTTCCAGTTCGCTCGTCATCGCCAGCCGGAGCTGCGCGTCGACCGACAGCAGCGCACCCTGACGTCCGATCACACCGCTCTCGGTCGAGAACGGTCCGGTAATCGGGGCGCCGCTCGGAATGCCGACGAGTGGCGCGTTGCCGGTGTAGCGCACCGAGGCATCGGTGGAGAGCCCTTGGCGGATCCCCCACTCACGGGCCACACGCAGTCGCGCCGTGTGCGACGCGCGTCGGCTAAGCGGCAATCCCGAATTGAGATCGCGCGCGCGCAGAAAATCGTACCCCAGCGTGACCTCGGTCGCACCCGCGTTGACGCGCGCATTCGTTTCCACGCCCTGCGTGCGGGCACGCGCCACATTCACGTAGCGGTACGACTGAAATCCCGCCGCGTTGTCCCCCTCGTATCGCCAATCGACGAGCCCTGACACGTCATTGCGGTAGCCTTCCACGTCAATTGACAGCCGCGTGCTCGGCGCCCATGTGCCACCAAGGCTCGTGCTCCACGACGACTCCGGCAGCAGATCCGGATTTCCGGAGAGCGTGTAGCCGCCCGCCGGATTCGTGAACGTGTAGCGGATCTCCTTGAAGCCCGGCGCGCGGAACCCACGCGCCACGTTGGTGCGCAGTCGCACACGGGGCGACGTTTGCCACGCGAGGCCGAACGACGGATTGGTGCTGCTGCCCCACAGCGTACTGCTGGTGTACCGCGCACCCGCCGTCATCAGCAGTGCTCCGAGAGTCCATGAATCCCGCGCAAACGCTTCGGTGACCTGTTCGTCGGCGCTATCCCCCGTCACCTTCCGTGGCGCCACGAGTGTGCGGTGCGACCGCTGCACACCCAGATCGATCGCATGCCGGCCAACCACCTTCGTGTACGACAGCAGGTAGCGACCCTGTCGTTCTTGCTGTTCGAGGGAATCGGCCGATCCCTTGATCGGCAGCAAGCCACGCGACTGCCGATACTGATACCCAAACCGCTGCGCGAAGGCCCGCGCGCGGATGTTGCCGCCGAATAGCGAACCGCGCACTTCGGCGAAGCCCTGCCCGCCCCGATTGTCGATGAATCCATTGAAGGCGGCATCCACCGGAAAGCGCTGACGTTCCTGCGAGCCCTGCAGGTCGAGGCGCAGCGACCAGCGCTCAGTCAGCGCATAGCGGACGTCCGCGCGCAAATCGTAGATGCGATTGAACGTTGAACCGATCGCGTTGTATCCCGTCACGCGGTCGGACTGCCGCCACCCGCCGTTCACGCGGTAGCCGAACTTCCCCACCGTCTGACTCACGCCCGCCGACGACTCCTGGCGACCCAGCCCACCTTCGCGCGCGAGCGCATCGAAGGTCAGTCGCTGCGTGGGGGCTGCCTGTACGATGTTGATCACGCCACCCAACGCGTCGCTGCCGAACTCCACACTCGCGGGTCCCTTGGTGACCTCGACGCGCTCGGTGGCGATGGTGCTCAATCGGCCGATGTCCCGGCTCTCGATCAGTGCACCCGCGACCGGCTCGCCATCCACCAAGACGAGCACCCGCGAATCGTCGAATCCACGAATGGAGATGGACGTTTTCGATGGCGGCGCCGGCAGCTCCTGCAACCCGGGCAGCTGCCGCAACAGCTGATTCGCTGACACCGCCGCGACGGCGTCGAGCTCCTCCCGACCGATCACCGTCACGCTCCGCGGCGATTCGCTGGCGCGGATTACGCGCTGCCCCATCGTGGTCGTGAACACCGGCAACACCGTGGCCAACGCCACCAAGCGAAGCACCGGCGTACCGCTCTGAACCACCGTGCGCAACTCAGCGAATCCGAGTGCGCGCACGATCAGTGAATCACCAACGGCAGCCGCCACACGGAACGTGCCGCGTTCGTCGGTTCGCACGCGCCCCCCGGTGCGCGGTACGCGCACCTCCGCCGACAACACCGGGGCCCCGTCGGTTTTGCCGAGGACCGTACCCTGCACGCCCGGTGGCTCGGGCACACGCTGCGCGAGTGCCGGTCCGCCAGACATGACGGCCAGCAACAGCGCAGCGCACAGTGGCAGCATACCATCCGACATCGAGGGGCGCCGACCTTCGCTCATCGAATGCGCGCGTAGCGAATCGTTGGGAAGCCTGCGACACCGGTGTTGCTGTAGTAGTCGGTGACCTGGAGCTTGTAGACCCGCGTGCCCGACTTCACCAGATACGTGTTGAACGCGGCGTGCAGGCGGTCGTTCCCCTGCAGGTTGTAGCGGAACGGCGCGCTCTTATCGAGTACCGAGTTCGGGATCGGTCCGACGAGGGTGGACAGGAACGTCGCGAACTGCGGTGCATCACTGGCGATCGTCGCGTTGGCGAAGGTCGGGGACGTCGGTCCCGGGTACGTGCCGGCGTTACACGCCACATTCGGCACCAGCGACAGCTGATTGGCCGCGGGATTGAACTCGAGATCCCAGTTGCAGCCGGTGCCGGTAACCACGGCGTTTGCGGTCAGGCTGATCTGACGAACGCCGTTCGCCGGCGCGATCGCCACCGTCTGCACCGCGCCCAGCGTGTTGCCGGTCTGTAGGCGTGACTCGAGATACAGCGTGTCCACCGCGAACGTCGGCGTGAACTTGATGCGCGTCGCACGAACAACCGCGAAGCTGCCGTTGGCCAGTCGCAGCTTCCAGTAGTTCGCCGGGTTGGCCGTGGGAACACCGCTGAGGTTGAGATAGCCCTGCTTGTTCTCGGTCAGGCGATCAGTCAGGAACTGCGCGTCGGCGGGAATCTGCGCTGTGCGCACGGCATCGAACTCGGCGAGCGTCGCGGCCGGCGTGAACGCCAGCACCTGCGCGTCGCTGGCCGCTTTGTTGTTGTCGAGCGCGAAGCCCAGCACGTTCTTGCTGGTGGCACCGCCCACCGCGGGCGAGTTCAGCCGCACTTCGTAGCGGCGGAAGGCCAAATCCCAGTCGCCGGTGCGCGGCACGAGTGCCCCCGACGCCAAGCTGAAGTAGACCAGTGTGTCCGTGCTGCTCGCATTGAGCGGCCCGAACGTCACCACTTGGTTGACGGCCGGCTCCGGCGTACCGGCTCCAGGACCCGTCGCAATCGACTCGCCTTCACACGCGCCAAGCACCGCGAGGGACATGACGGACAACAGGGACCGCAGCATCGTCGACTTCATATAGAGAGCGCAGCAGAGATTCAGATGAGTCAGGCAGCACCGACGGAGATCGTCCGCCCGTGCGCGAGGATGCACACTATCCCGCAGTGCACCGAAGCTGCATTCGTATTTCTAACGAGGTGAGCGTGGGGGAATCCCTGCGTTACTCTTGATCACATGAGCACACCGATTCTCTCCGATCGCCCCGTGATCGTGATCACGGGGGCCAGTGGCGGCATTGGAGCCGCGTTGGCGCGTCACGTCGCGCCCACGCACGGCTTGTCCCTCGTCGCGCGACGGACCGCTGAACTCACGCGGGTAAGCGACGAGCTGACTGCAGCCGGTGGAACGCCGGTCCTGACCATCACGGCTGATGTCACGAATCGCAGTGAGGTCCAGCGCATTGTGCGCGAGACGCTCGCGCGCTTCGGTCGGATCGATGCGTGGGTGAACAACGTCGGTCAGGGCATCAGCCGCATGCCTTCCGAACTCACCGATGACGACATCGACGACATGATGCGCATCAATGTGAAGTCGGCGCTGTACGGCATGCAGGAAGTCCTGCCGCACTTCAAGGCCGCCGGACGCGGACACATAGTCAACGTGTCGTCGATGCTCGGGCGTGCCCCCTTCGCCCTGCAGCGCTCGGCGTACAGCGCAGCCAAGCATTTCCTGAACGCGCTCACGGCGAATGTCCGCACCGAGGTGCAGGCGACGCATCCGGAGATTCAGGTCTCCCTGATCTCCCCGGGGGTGGTGCGCACGGACTTCGGCCTCAATGCGCGCCACGGCGGCATCGACTCGCGGCAGCTCCCCGACTCGCAAAGCGCCGACGAGGTAGCGGCCGTTATCGCCGCCGTCCTCATCGATCGCCGACCGGACGTCTACACCCGCACCGGATCGGCGGCGCGCATCGCCGGCCTCTACGCGTCGATCGGCGAAGACCCGTGATCGGCCACGCCCGCTCGCCGGCGGCTAGGGGACCGACTGCCCCCGCACCGGCGACAAGGGCGCGGTGGGCATCGGCATGGATCCGGGAACCGCCGCTTCGCGGGAATCCACCGAATCCAGCGGCGGACCGAGGAATGGCTCGCACACCCCTTCGGCGGTCTCGCGGATCAGCTGATCGACCACCGCGCGAAGATCGCCGGTGCGGGCATAGGTCGCCAATTGCCGCTGGGCGCTCGATCCCTCATCGAGAATACGGAACGCGTACTCGACCTCCTTCCGGGTACCGAGCTCGTCGAGCACGTCGTCGAGGAACCACTCGACCAACTCGCGAATGAGGACCGGCGCCGGCAACTCCTCCTTCTTGCCGAAGTCGATCAGCTTCCCGCCGAGTCCCCAGCGCACCGCACGCCACTTGTTTTCCTCGATGAGGTCCTGTGCGTACACGCGGAACGTCATGTTGTCGCGACGGAGCTTCCACATCTTGGCGACCACGGCCTGCAGGATGGCCGCGATGCACACCGCCTCGTCCACCTTGGTGTTCACGTCGCAGGCGCGGAACTCGAGCGTCGGGTAGATGTGGTGTGGACGCACATCCCACCAGAGCTTCGACCCGTCCGGGATGCTGCGCGTCTTGATCAGCGTGTCCACCAGATCGGCATAGTCGCCCCAGCCGTTCAGGATGCGAGGCACGCCGGTGCGCGGGAAGTTCTTGAACACGATGCTGCGATAGGAATGCAGTCCGGTGTTCCGCCCGAACCAGAAGGGGGATGATGTGGACAAACACAAAATGTGAGGCAGGATATATCGCGCGGCGTTCAGGCAGTCGATCCGGAACTCCGGATCTTCAATGCCCACATGCACATGCGTCCCGAAGATGAGCAGGCGATGGGCCAGATCCTGCAGCTCCGCCTTCACGCCGAGGTATCGCTCCTTCGGCGTCATCTCCTGATTCATCCAATTGGAGAACGGGTGCGTGCCAGCCGAGGCGATGGTCAGGCCGTGCTGTCCAGCGGCAGTGATGACGAGCCTACGCAGATTCACCAGCTCCGAACGGAGTTCCGCGATCGAGGAACACACCTTCGTGCCGATCTCCACCTGACACTGGTGGAGCTCCGCTTTGACGTCGGCCAGCTGGGCGTCGGTGCTCGACACCAGCGTATCGAACCCGGGCGTGAGGTCACGCGTGACGGGGTCGATGATCTGATACTCTTCCTCGATGCCGACGGTCAGGCTCGGTGCGCGCATTTAAGCCCCCACGCCCGTGCGGGACGTGCTGTTCGCGGTGGACCAATCCATAGCGGCACGAATGAAGCCGCCGAACAGATGTCGGGTATGGGGATCCGCCATCTCGAGCACTTCCGGGTGCCATTGCACCCCGATCAGGAACGCGTCACCATCGCCTTCCACCGCCTCGATCAGTCCATCATCGGCGGTCGCCGAGGCCACGAGATTCCGCCCCAGCTGCTTGATCCCCTGATGGTGCATGCTGTTCACCGGCGCCCGTGTGGATTCGAGCAACCGTGCCAACTTTGTGTCCGCGACGATGTCGACCTCGTGCGCGAGGTGGTCGCGCTCGAAGCCGGCGGTCGGAAAAAAGTCGTGCTTGTGGAAAGCCGGATTTTGTGATGCAAGGTCCTGCCAGAGCGTACCCCCTGACGCCACGTTGATCACCTGGAGGCCGCGGCAGAGGCCGAACACCGGCTTGCCGTCTTCGATCGCCCAGCGAACCAATTGCAGTTCAACACGGTCGCGAGCGGGGTCAAGATTGCCGCATTCCTTCCGCACGGCCTCGCCGTACTCGGCAGGATTGATGTCTACGCCGCCCGGAATCAGCAGGCCGTCCAGCCGCTCATAGATCTCGCGCAGCGTGAGCAGATCGTCGTCGAGCAGCGGAATCATCCACGGTACGGCGCCGACCATGGTGGCCGCCAGAAAGTAGCGCTGATTCATCACCCACGACGAGGGTAACCCCGGTGGAATACCATCGATCGAGTGCAGCGTTTGCGTGGTGAGCCCGATGACCGGGCGTTTCAGAGACGACATCAGCGGGGTTCAACGAGAAAGGTTGGCACGTTCGAGCCACCGCCGGCGGTGACGTTGAGCAGCGGATCGGTCGCGATGCGGGTGAGGCACCCAGACATCGTAATGCCGTCGGCGAGAAAGGGCGCCGTGTCGAGCATGCGTTCGCCAAGATGGAGCGCGCCGTCGGCCCACGCCGGCCACAGTTCGCTGGGCACCTCCACCCGCTCCTGCACGATATACGGCTCCGCAAGGGCGGTCGCGATCGCGGCCTCCCACTCGGCGTCGTTCACCGTCCACCCCAGCACGATCCCTTTGCCGCCGTACTCGTCGTTCGGCTTGAGCACGAGCGTGGCGCGGTTGGCGGCGATGAACTCGAGGAGGTCAACGCGACGGTCGCCGTACTGGGTGTGCCGCCCCTCGACGACCCGCGTCCATGGCACGTGCGCCGCGACAGCCGCCGACTCGGCGGTGGTGAGCAACGACGCCTGCCGTTCATCACTTAACACCGCAAGTGAGGCCTTCTTATGTAACATCTTACAGCGGAATGGGTTGACCATACACACCGCACCATCCCTCACAGCCTGGATCACCGGCGAATCGAGTCCCTCCCGGGTGACCAGTTCGTCGATCAGTACGCGCTTGTAGATCAGCGTGACGTGCTTGCCGCCGATCATCAGCCTGCCGTTCGTATACTCGGCGTCGCGCGGGTCACCGATGAACGCGTCAATGCCAAGCGCCCGGAACTCGCGTTCGAAGAGCACGAACTCGCTGTACGTGGGCACTTCCTTCCAATCGAGAATGACGATCGTGGGCGCCTCGCGCACACCGCGCCACCTGTAGTAGGCGTTGAGCAGCGCGTGCACGACCGACGGTGCAGCCGGCAGCGGCACGGCGATGTGCGTGCGGCTGAACTCGTGCATCACCGGCAGCGACAGGAAGGCGCGGGACAGCGCATCGTTATACGCCGCTCCCGCCGGAGTCTCCGCGTTGTACTCGGTGAACTTGAGCCCGCCCTCCCCGTCCGCGAAAAACGCGTCGAGGCGGGAGGTGGGGCTGGCCACATCGAAGCCGGGGTCGGCGTGGATCAGCTGCTCTTCCCACGCCGTCAGCCCGAACTGGGCGCGTAACGCCGAGTCCGCCATAGCGGCCACCCGGACCTTCTCGAACGCCGAGCCGACGAGGGCGCAGGCGGTGGCCAGCTGCTGGTATTGGCCGAGGCTGAGAAAGCGTGGACGCAAGACGCCGCACAACGGGCGCTCGCCAAAGAAGAGCCCGTCATGCCGCAGCTGCCGGTCCAGCACCTCGGCGCTGGCGTGCGCGATGGCGCGATCCTGCAGCGCATCATGGTACCGCGCGATCGCGGATGTGGACATAAAACGTTGGTGAGATTTGTGACCAGCCCGGGAGCCGTCGTGTACACGTCGATTCCCTTCCCCGTACT
>NZ_JBILKJ010000167.1:0-5521 GCF_044376735.1 Gemmatimonas sp. | reverse complement strand
TTCACGCTGGCTAGCATCCCGGCGGGCGCGCTCACCATCACGGTGCGTCGCATCGGCTATCAGCAGCAGTCGCGCGCCGTAACCCTCGCCGCTGGCGCCACCGTCACCGTCAACGTCACCCTCGTCAAGAGCAGCGTGTCGCTGACCGGCGTCGTCGTGACCGCTACGGGTGAAGAGCGCAAGAAGGAAGTCGGCAATGCGATCACGACGGTCGGCAGCGCCGATTTCGAACGCGGCGCCGTCGCCAACACCCAACAGATTCTGCAGGGTCGCACCACCGGCGTCACCATTCAGGCCAACGGCGGCGGCCCCGGTGCGGGTGGCACCATCCGTCTGCGTGGCGTCAACTCGATCACGCAGGGCAACCGCCCACTGATCTACGTCGACGGCATCCGAATTTTTAACGGTAACTCACCGACCGGTGTCTCGTCGCGTCAGTCCGTTTCACCGTTGAACGATATCGCTGCCTCCGACATCGATCGCATCGAAGTCGTGAAGGGCCCGGCCGCCACCACCCTGTACGGCACCGAAGCCTCCGGCGGTGTGATTCAGATCTTCACCAAGCGCGGTCGTGAAGGCCCCGCCGTGTGGACACTCGAGGCCAGCGGCGGCATCAACAGCATGGGGGACTTCGGCCCGCGAACTGATCCCACGCGCATGTTCCTGCGCGAATGCCGCGGTCCGAACATGGTCGACGCCCTTGGCGTCGCCTTCGAAGATGCCACCTGCCCCGCCAGTGGCTCGTGGTTGCAGAACGGCTATCTCGGTCGCTATTCGCTCGGCGTGCGCGGCTCCGGCAGCGGGATCAACTATTCCATCTCCGGCAACCTCGAGAATGAGTCGGGCGTGTTCCGTGTGGGCAGCAACAAAACTGGCGGTCTTCGCGCCAACATCGGCTTCGCGCCAAGCAAGACCGTGACGCTGGCGCTCAACACCTCGTGGCAGCGCCGCAATACCGCCATGATCTCCGAAGGCAACAGCGCCGACGGATTCCTGCTCAACGTCTCGCGCGGCCCGGGGTCGAACTTCCGGGGAACCGGCTGCAGTACACCGACCATCGCGTGCGTCGTCAACGACACGATTTTCTCGAAGTCCAACACGATCGGCGGTGACCACTTCATCACCGGCGGTACGGCCACGTGGAATCCGACTTCCACCATCAGCAATCGGATCGCCGTCGGCATCGACTACAACAACAACGATCAGCGCACCATCAATCCGTTTGGCTATCCGCGTACGCCAACCGGCCAGTACTTCCAGACGCTCTGGAACCGTCAACTGATCACGGTCGATCTCGCGAGCAGCTGGAAGCAGACCTTCGGCAAGCGCTTCACCGGCACGTCGTCCATTGGTGGACAGATGTTCGACAGCCGTCTCAACTCCACCGATCTGCAAGGTGATAACTTCGCCGGCCCCGGCGTTCCCACGCTGGTGTCCGCGTCGATTCGCCAGATCACCGACGTCAATCAACAGCGCGTGATCAACGCCGGCTTCTTCGCGCAGCAAATGATCGGCTGGCGGGATGTGCTGTTCGTCACCGCCGGTGCGCGCGTCGATGGCAACTCGGCGTTTGGTTCGGGCTTTGGTCTCCAGACGTATCCGAAACTGAGCGCGTCCTACGTGATCTCCGACGAATCGTTTTGGCCGACGCGCTTGATCGAAACGTTCAAGCTGCGGGGCGCGATCGGCGAAGCCGGCAAGGCACCGGGCGCGTTTGATGCCACGCGCACCTGGAATCCGATCGCCGCCGAAGGCGGACTCTCCGCCTTCACACCGGGACAGCTCGGCAATCCCAATCTCGGACCCGAGCGCACGCGTGAAACCGAAGTCGGCTTCGACGCTGGCTTCTGGGGCGGTCGCCTCGGTGCCGTGTTCACGTACTTCAATGCGCGCACCAACGACGCGATCATCAACGTCGCGTATCCGCCCTCGCAGGGCTTCTCGGCCAACCAGCCGGAGAACGTCGGGACGATTTCCAACAACGGCATCGAAGCCCAGCTGACCGCGACCTTCGAACCCACTAGTTGGGCCCGTCTCGAAACGCGTGTGCAGTACACGAACGTGCGGGGTAAGGCCGTTGATCTCGGTGGCCGCGTGCTGACGCTCGATGCGCTCTCGCGTAGCTATGTGCAGGAAGGGCTGCCGCTGCCCGCGTACGTGGGGCTCAAGGTGCGGAACCCGAACGAGTTCGCCGCCGCCATCGTGGATACCAACCAGTTCCTCGGCGGTACCTTCCCCGATCAGATCATCAATCCGTCGTTCACGCTCACCCTGTTCAAGAACGTCACCATCGATGCCGTTGGTGAGTTTCAGCGTGGTGGACACCTGCTGAACGGCACCGCGTTCCAGAATGCCGGATTCGGCCTGTGGCAGCCATGCTTTGCGGCTCAGAAGGCGCTCCGCGCTGCCGCCGCCGGCGATCCCTCCGCACTGGCCACCGTGAACGCCAAGGACCGCATGCGCTGCTCGATCACGGCGACCGAGCGTGACTACAGCTACTGGGTCGAAAGCGCCGATTTCTTCAAGCTGCGCAGCCTCTCGGCTTCGTACGAAGTGCCCAAGCGCTTCACCCCCGGTGCGCGCAACATGACGGTCTCGCTCGCGGGCCGAAACCTGTTTGTGAACACCAAGTACACCGGTTCCGACCCGGAAACCGCCGACCAGCGCACGAGTACGTTCTCGCGCCGCGACTACTACAACACCTCGACGTATCGCACGTTCTTGTTCAGCGTGAGGACGAGCTTCTGATGCCCACTATGACCGCATTCTCCGCGATGACGCGTCGCGCTCTGCCGGCGGCTTCCATCGCCCTCGCCGCGGCACTCGGCGGTTGTGACCTCAAGGTCACCAACCCCGGTCCGCTGCTCGACGAAAATCTCAACACGCCCGGTGCCATCCCGGCGCTCGTCAACGGCATGGGTGGCGATCTCTCCAACGCCATCGGCAACTACCTCACCCGCGGTTCGCTCGCGGCCCTCGAGTTGCGCCACTCCGGCAACTTCGCCGCCGAGCGGAAGTTCGCCGCCGGTGATATTGGGCCCGAAGACGTGAACGGAGACTGGGCCCGCATGCACACGGCCCGCTACGTCGCCGAAGCGGGACTCGAGCGCATGAAGACGGTGCTCGGTACCGGGTTCGAAACGAACGCGAACACGCCACGCGCCTATCTGTATGCCGGCTTCGCCAATCGGTTCCTTGGCGAGAACGTCTGCAACGCTGTGTACGGCGGCGGGCCGGCCCTGCCTGGCAGTAATCATTTCGTGCGCGCAGAAAGCCTCTTCACGCGGGCCCTCACGATCGCCCGCGCGCTGAACAACACGGCCCTCACCAATGCGGCGCTCGCCGGCCGCGCCCAGGTGTACGCCGATCAAGGCAAGTGGACCGAAGCGGCGGCCGACGCGGCGCTCGTACCGGTCACCTTCCGCCACAACGCCATCTTCTCGCTCAACACCACGCGCGAGAACATGGATCTGGCCGTCCAGACCATCTCGCGTCGTGAAGTGACGGTGTGGAACACCGTGTGGGTGGCCGATCGCGATCCGCGGGTGCCGTACGACACCGTGCGAACGGGCACTACGATCACCCGTGGTCAGGACGGCGTGACCAACTTCTTCCGTCAGCGGAAGTACATCACCCTTGGCGACCCGGTCGCGCTCGCCAAGGGCACCGAGATGCTGCTCATTCGTGCCGAAGCCGCGCTCCGGGCCAACGACGTCACGAATGCTATGCTCTTCATCAATCAGGGGCGGACCGCCGCCACGCTCACACCGCTTACCGCGACCACGGTCGATGCGGCGTATGTGCACCTCATGCGCGAGCGTGGCGCCGTGCTCTGGCTCGAAGGGCGTCGGCTGTTCGATCTCAAGCGTTGGCTGGCCGAAGGACGGAACACCACGCTGCAGGGTCGCACCACGTGCGTTCCGATCAGCCTCGAAGAGCGTGGCGCCAACCCCAACCTCACCGGCGCGCCATAACGACGGAGTCGGGCGGGAATCACGACGGAACGGGGGAGCGGCTGGTGCCGCTCCCCCGTTTTCGTTTCCCCCGGCCGCTGGACTCGCGCGCACGACCGGCAGCCGATACCGTGCACCCCATGCGATTCCCCTCGATTCTTCTCGGCGCCACCGCGCTCCTGGGGCTGGCGGCCTGCGCCGGCCGATCGGTGACACCCACCACCGAACCCGCCACCGCGGTTCGCATGTCGCCCCCGGAGGCGGACGCTCCGACCTCCCCGCGCGACGCACTCCCAGCCGGGTTCCGCGAGGCGTTCGCCGAGGCCGACCGTCGCGCGCGTACCATCGCGTACTGGTATCAGTGTGTCGGTACCATCGCCCGTTTGCGCGCCGGCGGCACCTTCGGCCCGGCCGCGGCGGCGCCCCGCGTCATCTACTGCGAACGCACCGATGACGGGATTCCCATCGGCGGCGTGTACGACATCGATCCCGCCTTTCGCACGGTGAAGCGCTTCAGCACCGTGCGTCTCGACGGCGCGCGCCCTCGCTACAGCGGTTCGATCGACACCGCACGGGTGGCCATGGAAGCAAAGCTCGTCAGTGAGGTCACCCGGGTGATCACCCCGGCATGGGCGAAGCTTGGCCGTCCCTTCTCCGTCGTCCCTGTTCCGCTCGCCGGTGGTGGCATGGAAGCGTGGGCCATTCCGCGCGCCACGAAGGCCCGCATGTTCGTGACCGGCGGTGATGTGGCCTACGCCCGCAACGCTGACGGCACAGCCCGTCGCATCGTGGATCACACCGGCACCTGGACCCAGCTCCCGCTCGCCGCCACCGGGCCGCTCACCGTCACGAGCGCCGAGCGGGAGGTCGCCGCGGTCACCGATCTGGTCACCGCGCGGTATCACGCTGAGCTCGGCCGCGAGGTCACCGTGTTCACCACCACCATCCGCAGCGCCCTCGTCTCGGGGCTCGATCCGGCAACCGGCGCGCGGATCGTGTGGCAGCATGCCGCCAAGCCGGTGGCGCGCTAGCGCACACGCCGTCGTTCACGCCGTGGTGGTGGCCGATCGGCCATCCCGCTGCCTCGCGGAGACCATGCCCACCCCGTATGCTTGGCGGCGGCGGTATCCGACGTTCCGCTCGCTGTCCGTTTCCCGCTGGAGATTCCGTGCGTCTTCGCCCCGCCCTGTTGTGTGCCGGTCTGCTGGCCTGTCTCACGAGCCATCGCGTCATGGCCCAGCCAACCACGCCGACCAGCACCACCTCGCTCAAGAAGGGCGAGATCCGCCTCACCTACCTCGGCAATGCCGGCTGGGAGATCACCGACGGCACGAAAGTGGTGTTGGTGGACCCGTTCCTCACCCAGTTCGCGCGGTGGGCACCGGGCAGCAAGCAGACCGACGGACCGGCGCAGAGCGACCTCTACCTGCCCGACACCGCACTCATCAACGCGCATGTCACCAAGGCCGATTACATCCTGATCACGCACGGTCACCCCGATCACGCCCTCGATGCCGGCGTGATCTCGAACAAGACCGGCGCGGTGATCATCGGGCACGAAACCGCGG
>NZ_JBILKJ010000166.1:0-5523 GCF_044376735.1 Gemmatimonas sp. | reverse complement strand
CGGCCGCGCGGGGTCGCTGATGACCCGTGCCACGTTGCAGGCACGCGGCTTTCGCGCGGGATCGCAGCAGGGTGTGATGTCGGTGACGGTACCTGGTGCGTTGGCCGGGTGGGACACGCTGGTGCGCAGCTACGGAAAACGCACGCTGGCGCAGGTGCTGCAACCGGCCATCGGCTATGCGCGCGACGGCTTCCCGGTGTCGCCGATCATCGCGGCGCAGTGGGCCGATGAGACGGCGTTCCTGCAACGTGACTCGGCGGCCGCCGCCACCTTCCTGCCCGGCGGGCGCGCACCCAAGGCGGGCGAGTGGTTCCGCAACGCCGACTACGCGCGCACGCTGAGAACGATTGCCGACAGCGGGATCGGCACGTTCTACGGCGGGAGCATCGGCAAGCGGCTGGTGTCGCGCCTCAAGGCGCTGGACGGCTTCGTCACGCTCGACGACTTGCGCAAGAACGCGCCGAACTGGGTGACGCCGATCTCGGTGCCGTTCAAGGGCTATCGCGTATGGGAGTTGCCGCCGAACAATCAGGGCATCGCCGCGCTGGAGATGCTGCGCATTCTCGAGCCGTACGATCTCAAGGCGATGGGGCACAACTCGCCCGCGTACCTGCATCATCTCATCGAGGCCAAGAAGCTGGCCTACGCCGATCTCGATCGGTTCGTGGGTGATGCCGATCATCTCGACATGCCGGCGTCGCAGATGCTCAGCGACGAGTTCATTGCGGAACGGCGCAGTCATCTGAATCCGCTGCGGGCACAGGAGCGCGTGGACCCCGGTCCGCTGCGCACGAAGAGCGAAACGGTGTACCTCACCGTGGCCGACGCCGACGGCAACATGGTGTCGTTCATCAACTCCAACTACGACTACTTCGGATCGGGAATCGTGGTGCCCGGTACCGGCTTTGCACTGCACAATCGCGGCGCGGGCTTCACGCTCGCGGAGGGACTGCCGAACACGGTGGCGCCGGGCAAGCGGCCGTTTCATACGCTCATTCCCGGCTTTGTCACGCAGACGGCGAACGGACGCGAGCAGGCGTACATGAGCTTCGGGCTCATGGGCGGCGGGGTGCAGGCGCAGGGACACGTGCAGTTCCTGCTCAACTACTTCGTGTTCGGCATGGACGTACAGGCGGCGATCGATGCGCCGCGGTTCCGTCACTACGACAAACAGCGTGTGGCGCTGGAGCCGCCCATTGGCGATGGCGTACGCAACGCGCTGGTGGCGATGGGGCACGTGCTCATCGAGCAGCCCACGATCGCGTTCGGTGGAGCGCAGGCGATCGTGCGACTGCCGAAGGGGTACGCGGCCGGGAGTGATCCGCGGAAGGACGGGATGGCGGTGGGGTACTGAGGCGGGGCTGAACGGCGTTACAGCGCGATGGGCTGCCGCTTTCGGCAGGTTGCGCGGTCGCGCGCGGAGAGCGCACCGGCGCGGCGTAGTACCAGCGACGCATCCAGCGTGAACAGCTTCCAGCGCACGATCGACGCCACCGGCAGTCCGGTGGGTGTGAGGTCGCGAATTGGGACATCGCCGGGCCACTTCTTGTGCGAGGCCGTGGTGATCATGGCCAGCACCAGATGGTGGGAACTGTCGTTGAAGGCGGTCGCCGAACAGACCAGCGCCGGCCGCCGCTTCGAGGCCTCGCGATCGGAGAACGGAAACGGCACGACCACCACGTCTCCCGGGCTATAGGTCGGCATAGGCCGCGTCGTCGCGTGCCGAATCCCATTCCGGTGCGAGCGTGGCCTCGAGCTCCTGCAATTCGGCGTCGGCCGGCAGGGCGCGCCGCACGCGCACCCCGTCGCGTTCGATGATGAACTCGATGCGGTCACCGGCGCCGAGGGTAAGCGCCTCGCGCACGGCGCGGGGAATGGTCGCCTGGTACTTGGACGTGAGCGTGGACACGGGCATGGCACTCCTCCGCAATACGTAGGAACGGTAATACGTATTACGGTAATGGTGTAGAGGGTCCCGGGCAATCGGAACGGGTCCGCCAACATACCGCCGGCGGTGAGGACCGTCGTCATCGCGCCGACGCGAGCGATTCCCTGGCAACGCGCGTGGGGGGGCTCCGGCGTTCTCTCGTCACCATCGCCTGACCACGACGAGCCGCCGCTCTCGCCCTACCCCTTGAGGCGATCCGCCAACCGCAGCGCCAGCGCCACCAGCGTCAGGGTCGGGTTGGCCGATCCCGCCGTGGGGAACACCCCGGCGCCGGCCAGATACAGGTTGCTCAGTCCGTGCACGCGGCAGTCGGCATCGACCACGCCCCGCTTGGGGTCGTCGTGCATCCGGGTGGCGCCCGTGTCATGCCATCCGCCGCTCACGAGTGGTGGCCACGTGTCGTCGTCGCCCAGCAGCCAGTCGCGCAATTGCACGCGCCCGATGCCGAGGCGCCCGAATTCGCGCCCTACGCGGGTATACAGCGTCCGCATGCTGTGTTTATCGAGTGGCGTGAGCCGCCAGTCGAAGCGCACCCGCGGCACGCCAAGCGCATCGCGTTCGGCGGAGAGCGTGATGCGCGAATCCGGATTGGGCGCCTGCTCCTGGCGCGTGGTCAGCGTGAAGAAGGGCTGGGCTCGCACGCGCGCGGCGTCGTACACCTGCTCGCTGGACTTCATGTCGGCGGTCAGGCTGTCTTTCGTGGCGCGCCGGTACAACTCCACGTCCTCCGGCGATTCCGCTTCGAAGGTACTGAGGGCGTTGCCCGATTCCGGTGCCGGATCCAGCGCCACCGTGGCATTCAGTACACGCCGCGCCTCTTGCTGGGCATCGGTGAGCCGCAATTCGGCGCGCGCCTTGGTGACGCCGAAATCGTACGCGTAGTGTTGCAGCGACTGCGGGCGGGTGAGCACGACGGTACCGGCCGGCATTTCGAGGTGCTCGGCGAAGTAGCGTCCTACCTGATCGTGCGCGTTACCCAGCCCCGTCGTGGCCCGGTCGTTGGAGGCGAGCAGCAAGCGCACGTTCTGCATCGTGCTGCAGGCCAGCACGAACTGCCGGGCGCGTACCAGCATCGTCCGTCCGTCGAATTGGCGCACCTGCACCGCGTCGATGGCGCGCGCACTCTCGTTGGCGACTACCTGGACCACGTTGGCGTGCGTATACAGGTGCACGTTGGGGGCGTCGATCAGGGCGCGTCGGAATTTCGACCCGAAGCGGGTGGGCGCGCTGAACTGCCACACCTTCTCCTCGAGCACCGTGCGATCGAGCGGCAGCGGCTCCCGGCGGGCGTCCGTCTGTTCCCAGTAGCTGCTGCGGTAGTCGAACGGCCCCAGGTCGAGCAGCGGATGGGCCCGGGCATAGAACGGGTCGAGCTGGGCGCGGGTGATGGGCCATCCGCTGTGCGGCACCCAGGCGCGCGTGGTGAAATCGATCGGATCGAGCGGGGCGCAGTAGCCGCCCCAATGCCCCGTGGTGCCCCCGAAGTAATGGAGGCGCGTGGACTCGAGTGGGTAGTACGGGCGTCCGACGACCTCGCCACGATACAGTGCCTGCACGGGACCCTCGAGGTCGAAGCCACCGCCCTCGAGGAGCGCCACGCGGGTGGGAGTCCCGATGAACTCCATCGCCATCGCGATGCCGGCGGCACCGGCACCGACGATGCACAGGTCGGCGTCGAGTTGCGTTTCGTCGGGCAGCGACAACGCATCGATGTGCATGTGGTACGGCTCAGCCCTGCAGGGTGAACAAGGCGCACTGTCGCGCTTCCGTCACGGACAGCATCCACCCGGCGGGGAAGACGACCCGATCCTCCGCGAAGTCGGACGCGATGAGCGCGTCGAGCGAGGGGTACGGCGACCACGGCAGGTCGCGGAGCGACTGCGCACCGTGCGCAATCGCGGCGCGCAGCGCCGGTGCCGCCGATTCGGTCGGCGTGATACGCCGGTAGGCGTGGCCGATCTCGCGGACCCGCGCGGCCCCGAGCACCGGCAACAGTGCCGGTTGCGCCAGCGCCGCGTCGGAATAGGGCCGATCGCTGGAGCAGCCACCCACCACCGCGATCGCGGTGACCGTGCGCAGCGTGCCCTGCAGGAACGCACGACGGTCGGGGTGACTGGGCGGTGTCATCCGGCGAACGTATGAGGTCGGTCGCAGGCGAACAAGCACCGTCCGGTACATTCGCGAAGAAAATCTACCGCGGCGGTATTTAGTTGGACGCGGATCGGGCCGATGATCCTCGTGTGCTGATCCGTCCCGTCTTTCATGATCCCTCCGGCCGTCGTGGCCGCATGTGGCGTTATTTCCTGGTCGCCGTGGCGGCCAGCGTGGCCTTGCTGGGTGGCTCGCTCGCCATTGGCGTACTGCAACCCCCCGTGGTGGAGCCGCTGCCGATCACCGCCAGCCTGGCATCGCGGCGCATCGGTGGGGCGGCGGACTCGACCGGCCGCCCGTGCGGGAAGCGCTGCCCGCCGATGGCGACGACGCGCCATGTCGGCACGCCGGTCACCGACCCGATCGTGGCCGGCTTCGTGGTGCAGTGGGACGCGGGGAGTCGCGCGGCCCTCAAGCGCTACGGCGATCGTCTCGATTGGGTCATCATCGAGGGGGCGTTCCTCGGGCGTGGGAAGCCGGGGGAGATCACGATCACGCTCGATGAGGATCTGCTCGACGAGGCACGGCGACGCGACCTCGGCGTGCATCTGATGCTCACCAACTTCGGCGCCTCCGGATTCGATTCCACGCTGGTGTCCACCGTGGTTGGCACGCCGGCAACGCGCACGCGGGCGGTGCAGCAGCTCGTTGACGTAGTGCGGGCACACGACCTGAAGGGCATCACGCTCGACTTCGAGCTGGTGCCGGCGGCCGAACATCCGCAGGTGCTCGCGTTCATCCGCGAGTTGCGCAGCGCGCTCGCGCCGTTTGGGGCGGTGCTGTCGGCCGCCCTGCCGATCAGCGACGGCGATGGCTATCCGCTGGCGGCGTATGGGGCGGCGCTCGACTACGCCATCCCCATGCTGTACGACGAGCATGCGGACGAAACCGAGCCCGGGCCGGTGGCGAGCGCACCCTGGTTCGCCGAACGCCTCGACGCGGTGCTCGACTCCATCCCCGCGCACAAGGTGTTGGTGGGGCTCGGGCAGTACGGTTATCACTGGCGCAGCGACCGGCCGCAGGCGGCCACCGTGAGCGTGAGTGAAGCGATGGCGTTGGGCCGCGTGACGCGCAGTGGGCCGTGGTTCGATGGGCGCACGCGGAACCCCTACGCCACGTGGCGCGATGGACAGGGGATCACGCATACGGTGTGGTATCTCGATGCGGCGACGGCGTGGAACCAGATCACGGTCGCGTCGGCGACGGGTGCCGCGGGGCTCGCGTTGTGGCGGCTGGGCGGTGAAGACGCCACTCTCTGGCGGGTCTTGGCACGCACCGGACGGACGGGATCACCCAACGAGCTGCGTGAACTGCTGAACGACGGCGTATCGGTGATCGTGGGCGAGGGCGAGGTCCTGGCGGTGGAGCGGCAGTCGGGGCGCGGCAAGCGCACCGTGCAGGTGGACGCGCGCGGGTACATCCAG
>NZ_JBILKJ010000165.1:0-5573 GCF_044376735.1 Gemmatimonas sp. | reverse complement strand
ACTGCCTGCGGCCGCGCTCGCTTTCCTCGCCGCCGGCGCCATCGTGCCACTGCTCGTCCCCGCCGATCCGTGGCGCGAGCGCATCTGGTTCGCTGGACTCGTGCTGACAGGCATCCCCGTGGCGTGGCGCACCTTGGCCGGACTGCTGCGCGGCGCGTTCGCGGCCGACGTGGTGGCGATGCTCGCGATCGCCGGATCGATCCTCCTGCAGCAGCCGCTGGCCGGGCTGGTGGTGGTCCTGATGCAGACCGGCGGCGAAGCGCTCGATGCGTTTGCCGTCGCGCGGGCGTCAAGCGCGGTGGCGGCACTCGAGGCCGATGCCCCTCGTACGGCGCACCGGGTGGTCAGCGGACACGTGCATGACATCGAGGCGAGCGCGATCACGCCGGGCGACGAGCTGCTGGTTCGTCCTGGTGAATTGGTGCCGTGCGACGGCACGGTCGTCAGCGGCGCCTCACACGTCGATACGTCACGCATCACCGGGGAACCCATTCCCGTCCGCGCCGCGGCCGGTACGGCGCTGCTCTCGGGCAGCGTGAATCAGGAAGGCGCGCTCACGGTGCGCGCGCTGCGCACGTCTCAGGACAGTCAGTACGCCCGCATCGTGGATCTGGTGCGCTCCGCCCAGGCCTCGAAGAGCCCGTTGCAGCGCACGGCCGACAAGTGGGCGGTCTGGTTCACGCCGCTCACGCTCGGCGCCTGCCTGATGGCGTGGCTGGTGTCGCACGACTGGAGTCGGGTGCTGGCGGTGCTCGTCGTGGCCACCCCCTGCCCCCTCATCCTCGCGGCACCGGTCGCCATCATCGGCGGCATCAATCGCGCCGCGCGCCGTTCCATCATCGTGCGCAATGGCGGGGCACTGGAAGCGCTCGCCTCGGTCAACTCGGCCGTGTTCGACAAGACCGGCACGCTCACGGTGGGCAAGCCACGCGTGCATCAGGTCGTCACCGACGACGGCGTGTCAGCCGAGGCGATGCTGGAGTTCGCGGCGGCTGTGGAACAAGGATCGGGTCACCTGCTGGCGCGCGTGATCGTGGCCGAGGCCGAGTCGCGTGGGGCGAAAATGGCGATCGCCACGGAGCTGATCGAAACCGCCGGCCGCGGCGTAACGGGCGTGGTGAATGGGCGCTTCGTCGCCGTGGGGTCACCCGACTTCGTGCGCGAGCGGGTGCCGGGCATCGCGGCGCGTCTTTCCGCTTTGGAAACGGAGGCATCGGGATTACGGGCGTACGTGGCCACCGACGGCAGCCTCGGGGGAGAGGAGCACGGCGCGGTGCCGTCGCTGGCGCGCATCGAATTCGCTGACGAACTGCGCGAGGAGCTGGCCCCGATGTTCGCCGAGCTGGCCGCGCTGGGCATCAGCGACGCTTATCTGTTTTCGGGGGACAAGTCCGAGAACGTGGCGAAGATCGCGCGTGAGGTGGGCATCACGCAGTACGAGGGTGATCTCACCGCAGAGGCCAAGGTGGCGCGGGTGGCGGCGCTGGAAGCGCGTGGTCGCCGGGTGGTGATGGTGGGCGACGGCACCAACGACGCGCCGTCGCTGACGACGGCCACCGTGGGGATCGCGTTGGCCGGACACGGCGGCGGCGTCGTGGCCGAAGCCGCCGACATCGTGTTGCTGATCGACGATCCACGACGCGTCCCCGAAGCCGTCCGGATCGGACGGCGTTCCTTGATGATCGCGAAGCAGTCGATCTTTGTGGGGCTGGGACTGAGTTTGGTGGGGATGGGCTTCGCGGCCGCGGGCCTGCTGACACCGATCGCCGGCGCGTTGATTCAGGAAGCGATCGACGTGGCGGTCATCCTGAACGCGCTGCGCGCGGCGGGAGCCGGCCCGACGGATGCCGTGCGTGGCCCGTCGGTCCGTGCCTAGAAACCGCCCCAAAACTCGCCCAGCGCGCGCCTAGAACTCGTCCTCGGCGAAGGCCATGATGGGCGCCGAGCCCGCCTGAATCGCCGCCAACAGCGTGGCGGCTTCGGGCAACAGGCGTCCGAAGAAGAAACGCGCCGTCTTGAGCTTGGCCTCGAGGAACCGCGGCTCGCCCTGCTGCGCCGCAAGCTGCTGCTGCGCCACGGTGGCCATGCGGAGCCACTGCCATCCCACGGCGACATAGCCCATCAGATGCAGATACTCGGTGGCCGCCGCGCCGACTTCATCGGGATTGGCAAACCCCTTTTCCGCCAGCAGCATCGTGGCCTTCTGCAGCTGGTACAGCGCACCGCCCAGCGCCTTGGCGAACTCCTCGAGGCCCGCCACCGACGCGGCGGCGTCTACATCGCTCTTGACCAGCTCGAAGAAGCGGCGCACCAGCCGTCCGCCTTCCATGGGCAACTTGCGACCGACGAGATCGAGTGCCTGCACGGCGTTCGTGCCTTCGTAGATCTGCGCGATCCGGGCATCGCGCACGTACTGCTCGATGCCGTACTCCCTGATGTACCCGTGTCCGCCGAGCGTCTGCAACGCGATGTTCGTGTTGTCGAATCCCTTGTCGGTGAGGAACGCCTTGATCACGGGGGTCATCAGCGCCACGAGATCTTCGGCGGCTTCGCGCACGGCGGGATCGGGATGACGATGCTCGAGGTCGATGCGAATCCCGACCCAGTACGCCAGCGACCGCATGCCTTCGTTGAACGCCTTGATGCGCAACAGGCCTTTACGCACATCGGGGTGCACGAGAATGGAATCGGCCGGTCCCGCGGGATTCTTCGGGCCCGTGAGCGACCGGCCCTGCAGTCGGTCCTTCGCGTACGACAGCGCGTTCTGGTACGCGACTTCGGCCAGCCCCAATCCCTGCAGCCCCACCGCGAGGCGCGCGCCGTTCATCATGACGAACATCGCGCGCATGCCCTTGTGCGGCTCGCCGACCAACCAGCCGGTGGCGTCCTCGAAGTTGAGCACGCAGGTGGCCGACGCCTTGATGCCCATCTTGTGTTCGATGGACCCTACGGTGACACCGTTGCGCGCGCCCGGCGTGCCGTCGGCGTTGGGCAGATACTTGGGCACCAGAAAGAGCGAGATGCCCTTCGTGCCGCCCGGCGCGTCGGGCAACTTGGCGAGCACGAGGTGGACGATGTTCTCGGTGAGGTCATGGTCACCGGCCGAGATGAAGATCTTCGTGCCCGTGATGCGGTAGGCGCCGTCGCCGGTCGGCATCGCCTTCGTGTGGATCATGCCGAGGTCGGTGCCAGCGTGCGCTTCGGTGAGGCACATGGTGCCACCCCACGTGCCGTCGATGAGCTTGGGCAGGAACCGCTCCTTGAGCTCGTCGGATCCGTGGCTCATCAGGGCACTCACCGCACCGTGTGACAGGCCGGGGTACATGCTGAACGACAGATTCGCGGAGCAGAGCATCTCCTCCATCACGAAGCGCACCGACTCCGGCAGCCCTTGCCCGCCGTACGTCGCATCGGCCGACACGCCGGTCCATCCGCCGGCCGCGTACTGCGCGTACGCCTCCTTGAAACCCCGGGGCGTCCGCACCTCGCCGTTGTCGTACGTCACCCCTTCCGTGTCCCCACTCTGGTTGATGGGGAACAGCACGTCCTCACAGATCTTGGCGCCTTCGACGAGCACCGCATCGATCATGTCGGGCGTCGCGTCCTCGAAACCGGGAAGCGCGGCCAGCTGCGCGACATCGTGGACGTCATGCAGCAGAAAGCGGATATCGTCGAGTGGAGCCTTGTAGGCGGGCATGGACGGGCGTCCTCCGATCGGGAAAACAGCGGGGGTGACCTGCTCCCGTGCAACCTGTGACGGAATCGGGATGCCGGCAAGCCCCAATTGCGACGCGACCGTCATGTTTTGAGGGCGCGGGGCTCCGCGTGTACCCTTCTGAAGCTTTTTCGACGCGGGCGGCGTAGGTCCTGTCGACAACGCTCGCCATCTCCCTCACGTCCGGACCATGATGAAGCAGTTTCTGACCGCCATCGCCGCCAACCTGCTCACGATCGCGATCTGCGTGGTGGGCGGAATCCTGCTGGTCGTCGGCATCGCCGCCTCGGCTGGGTCGAAGGAACCCACCAAGGTCGCCGATGGCTCGGTGCTCGTGATCGATCTGGAACGCGCGTTCTCCGATCGCCCGTCAGAAACGACGCCGGGCACCTTCCTCGACGACGCGTTCTCGGCGGGACAAGGGGACGCCATCTCGTTGCGCGCGGCGACGATCGCCCTCAAGGCGGCGGCCGACGACGATCGCATCAGCGGAATACTGCTGCACGGCTCGATTTCCGCCGACGGATACCGGTCGGGCTTCGCGGCGCTGCGCGAACTGCGGGCGTCGATCGCCCGTTTCCGGCAGTCGAAGAAGCCGGTGCACGCGTATCTGGTGAATCCGAGCACGCAAGACTACTACCTGGCGTCGGCCGCCAGCGTGATCACGATCGATCCGTTCGGTTCGCTGGCGATGCCGGGACTCGCCTCTGAGCAGGTGTTCTTCACCGGTATGTTCGAGAAGTTCGGCATCGGCATGCAGGTGAGTCGCGTGGGCCGCTTCAAGGCAGCGGTGGAGCCGTTTACCCGTCGCGACATGAGCCCGGAGAATCGCCTGCAGACGGAATCGTACCTCGGCGATCTGTGGAGCGAAGTGAAGCGCGGGGTGGCCGAGAGTCGTGGCATCGACACCATCGCGTTGCAAACCATCGTGGACGCGCAAGGGATCATTCTGCCCGCCGACGCCAAGGCCGCGAAGCTCGTGGACCGCGTGGCGTACTTCGACGATGTCCTCGACGACTTGCAGCGGCTCGCGTCGGCGGCCCGCACGGCAGACGGCGGCAAGCCAAGTGCCAAGGACAGCACTCGCGCCGCGGAGCTCGCCGCGCTGCTCGATCGCCCCACCCTGCCTCAGGTCACGCTCGGCGACTACGCGCCGATCGCCGTGGCCAAGGATCGCAGCTTTACCGCGAGCCAGACGATCGCCATCGTGTACGCCGAAGGCGACATCGTGGATGGGGAAGGCGGCGACGGGACGATCGGCGGGTCGTCGCTGGCACGCGAGCTGCGCCGCGTGCGCAACGACGCCAAGGTGAAGGCCGTGGTGCTGCGCGTGAACAGCCCCGGTGGCAGCGCGATTGCCTCGGAGCAGATTCAGCGTGAACTCACGCTGATCCGCAAGCAGAAGCCGATCGTAGTCTCGATGGGCACGGTGGCGGCGAGCGGCGGCTACTGGATCAGCACCGCAGCGGCGCGCGTGTTTGCCGAACCGAACACGATCACCGGCTCGATCGGCGTGTTCTCGCTGGTGCCGAACATCAAGACGCTGGCCAATCGCAACGGCGTCACGTTCGACACCGTGAAGACGGGACGCTACGCCGATCTGTTCTCGATTGCGCGTCCGCGGACGGACGCCGAGCTGGCCGTTCTGCAGCGCGGCACCGACGCGGTATACGAGGCCTTCATCGCGCGCGTGGCGACGGCGCGCCGATTGACGCCGGACTCGGTCCGCACGATCGCGGAAGGACGCGTGTGGTCGGGAGAGGATGCCATCCGCGTCGGCCTCGTGGACTCCATCGGCGGACTCGATATGGCGCTCAAGAGCGCCGCCTCGCTGGCCAAGATCACCGGCGACTACGAC
>NZ_JBILKJ010000012.1:0-59361 GCF_044376735.1 Gemmatimonas sp. | reverse complement strand
TGCCGTGTCCAGCGCTCCAACACAAAATCCTGCCGAGGCTCGTAAGCCACGGCAGGATTTTGCATTACCAACGGATGGAGTGAGATTCGAACTCACGGTACGCTTTTGACGTACACACGCTTTCCAGGCGTGCGCCTTAAACCACTCGGCCATCCATCCTGAGACTGCGACCACGCCTGCGTCTTCCTGTCATAGACGAACGCGCCGGCGCGGGGATCCACGACGACGCGTCCTTATCCACACGTGCTGCTCATCGACTTGTCGCACCCGCAGCAGTTGCCGCAGCGGACAGGGTGAGATTCGAACTCACGATACCGTTGCCGGTACGCCGGTTTTCGAGACCGGTGCCTTCAACCACTCAGCCACCTGTCCCACGGGGAGAATGTCACAAATCTGCTGCCAGTTTTGTGCCTTCGAACCAGGACAGCACACGAGCCACCGTCCTGTTCCCGCAGAGTCTGGATAAGTAATCGGCGAGCGGACCCGATTCAAGGGTATCTGACGATGCCATGGCGCTCGAGGCGCGGCTACGGGGCCGTCGCCGCCTTGAGCCGTGCCAACTCCGCTTCGGCCGCCACGGTGCCGAAGGCGCCCCACTGGCCGCCTTCCACGATGCGCCGCCACAACGCCTCGCCTTCCGCCTTCCGCCCGTTGTACCAGTGCCAGTTGGCCACACCGTACGCCGCCGATGCGTCCTTCACCGACAGCTCGCCGGTCGGGGCGGCGGTGAGCACCGAATCGGCCGGCAATTCGCCCTTGTAGAGCAACATCAAGCGATGATACGCCTGATTTTCAATGATCGTCATGTCGCGCGAGATCGGCACCAGCACCTGCGCGGCCTCGGCATCGCGACCCGACCGGCGAAGCGACATGTAGAGCCAATGCGCCATCGACACGCGACGGTCGTCGTTGGTCGCGGAATCCACCTCGAGCTTGGCGACGCGCGCGGCGGCCGTGAAGTCGCCCATGAGATAATGCGCGAGCGCCAGGTGATAGCCGATGTTCGAGTGCAGGGTACCGATGGGTGAGTTCTGCGCGTTCGGCTGTCCATCGGGTTCGATTTCGTCGGGCTTCCCCTGCACGAGCGCGGTGGCGTGCTCGAGATCCCTCACGGCGGCCGCAAAGTCGCGCACTGAGATGTAGCGGTGTCCGCGGTGGCGGTACAACCACGGGTTGTCGGGATAGAGTGCGATCCCGCGCGTATAAATCTCGATGGATTCGCGCAGCTGGCCGAGATACCCTAAGCGACGCGCGTACCAGATGATCGAGTCGACATTGGTAGGCGTGTGCTCGTACGCGCGTTGTGCGTCGGCAAGCTGAGCCGCGTACTTCTCGCGCACAGTGGCGGCAAGTGGCAGGGCGCGCAGTGTGTCGCCGAGCAGCGAGACGGCTTGAAAGGCGGGCGCCACGGGCGCCGCCGATGCTGGCGGCGCGTCGGCGGGTGCCGCGCACGCCAGTGCGGCCGCACAGGCACCGGCGATGACCCAAGTGATCGCCTGCGGTGTGCGGCGAGTCGATGTACGAAGCGCTGTCATGACTGGAGAGAGCGAGAGGAGCACGGGGCCTACCCGCGTCGGGCGGCGAAGAATGCCCGTAATATCGCGCGCGATTCCGCCTCCTGCACGCCCCCGCGCACCTGCGGGTGATGGTTGAGCTTGGGATGCCGCACGACGTCGCCGACCGATCCACACATGCCGGCTTTGTCGTCCCATGCGCCGAAGACCAGCGTGCCGACTCGCGCGAGGACAATCGCGCCGGCGCACATCGCGCAGGGCTCGAGGGTGACCACGAGCGTGCACTCCAGGAGGCGCGCGTCACCCAGCACTCGCGCGGCCTCGCGCAGCGCGAGGACTTCCGCATGCGCGGTGGCGTCGCCATCACGCCCCATCCGATTCTGGCTTCGGGCCACGACCTCGCTGCCACACAACACGACAGCGCCAACCGGGACTTCCCCGGCCAGCGCGGCCGCGCGTGCTTCGGCGAGCGCGAGATCCATTGCGGCCTCCACCTCAGGCGCCAACGGCGGCCCGGGGATGGACGGAGGCGCCGGGCTCAACCCGCCGCGCCGGCCATAGGCGGAGCCGCTGACGGAGCGACAAACGCCGCCTGGGCCGCCGCATCGGTGGCGTCCCCGTGCTTGAACGACAACGCATCAGTGCCCTCCTGCACGTCGGCCACGATCACATCGCCGTCCTTGAACGTGCCGTCGAGTACCGCGAGCGCCAACGGATTCTGCAGCATGCGCTGCACCGCGCGCTTGAGCGGTCGTGCGCCGAATACCGGATCGTACCCTTCGTCGGCGAGCAACGTGCGTGCCGCGTCGGTGAGTCGAATGGTGAGCTTGCGGTCGGCCAACAACTTGCGCAGATGGGCAAGCTGGAGGTCAACGATGTGATCGATCTCGCCGCGACCCAGCGGATGGAAGACGACGATGTCGTCGATGCGGTTGAGGAACTCGGGCTTGAACACGCCACGCAACGCCATCAAGACCTCCTGCTCTACCGTGACCCACGCGGTGTCGTCGGCCTGACCGCGCTCGAGGATCAGCTGACTGCCGACATTGGACGTCATGATGATGACGGCGTTGCGGAAGTCGACGGTGCGTCCCTGCGAATCGGTAAGGCGACCATCATCGAGCAATTGCAGGAGAATGTTAAACACATCCGGGTGCGCCTTCTCGATTTCGTCGAACAGGATCACGGAATACGGGCGGCGACGCACGGCCTCGGTGAGCTGCCCGCCTTCTTCGTAGCCAACGTAGCCCGGCGGTGCACCAATGAGGCGCGCCACCGCGTGCTTCTCCATGTACTCCGACATGTCGATGCGCACCATCGCGTGTTCATCGTCGAACAGGAATTCGGCGAGCGCCTTGGCGGTCTCCGTCTTTCCCACGCCTGTGGGTCCGAGGAAGATGAAGGAACCGATTGGACGATTGGGATCCTGTAGTCCCGCGCGCGACCGCCGCACGGCATTCGAGACCGCCTTCACCGCTTCTCGCTGTCCCACCACGCGCGTGGCCAGGACGTCTTCGAGCTTGGTGAGTCGTTCGCGTTCGCTCTCGAGCATCCGCGTGACCGGGATACCGGTCCAGCGGGCCACGACATCGGCCACGTCGTCGGCGCCGACTTCCTCCTTGAGGAACTGCGGCCGACCGTCGTGGCTGCCGAGTTTTCCCTCGGCGACCTTCATGTCGCGTTCGAGTTGCGGGATCTTGCCGTAGGTGATCTCGGCGGCCTTGTTGAGGTCACCGGCACGCGTGGCCTGCTCTGCTTCGAACTTCGCCGTTTCGATTTCCTGCTTGATGCGGCCGACGGCGCCGAGCGTCTCCTTTTCCTGCTGCCACTGGGCGCGCATGCCGGTCGTCTGTTCCTTCAGGTCGGCGAGCTCCCCCTCGATGTGCCCGCGACGCTCGACCGATGCCGGATCGGTCTCCTTGCGCAGCGCCTGGCGTTCGATCTCGAGCTGCACGACACGCCGTTCCACCTCGTCGATCTCCTGCGGAACTGAGTCGATTTCGATGCGCAGCCGGGAGGCCGCTTCATCGATCAAATCGATGGCCTTGTCGGGCAGGAAGCGATCACCGATGTAGCGATTCGAGAGTGTCGCGGCGGCCACGACCGCGCCATCGGTAATGCGCACGCCGTGATGGGCTTCATAGCGTTCTTTGAGGCCGCGGAGAATCGCGATGGTGCTTTCGACGCTGGGCTCACCAACGAACACGGGCTGGAAGCGACGCTCGAGGGCGGCATCTTTTTCGACGTGCAGGCGATACTCATCGAGCGTGGTCGCTCCGACCACGCGGAGTTCGCCCCGTGCCAGCATGGGCTTCAGCATGTTGCCGGCGTCCATGCTGCCTTCGGCCTTGCCGGCCCCGACCAAGGTGTGCAGTTCGTCGATGAACACGACGTAGAGCCCTTCCGCGCTGGTGATCTCCTTCATCACCGCCTTGAGACGCTCCTCAAATTCGCCACGGAACTTCGCGCCGGCGATGAGTGCGCCGAGATCGAGCGACACGAGCTTCTTGTTGCGCAGCCCCTCGGGCACGTCGCCACTGATGATGCGCTGGGCAAGCCCTTCGGCGATGGCCGTCTTGCCGACGCCGGGCTCACCGATGAGCACGGGGTTGTTCTTCGTGCGACGCGACAGGACCTGGATGACGCGACGGATCTCTTCGTCGCGCCCGATGACCGGATCGAGCTTGCCCTTACGCGCGGCTTCGGTGAGATCGCGGGTGAACTTCTCAATCGCCTGATACTGCCCTTCGGGCGATTGGTCGGTGACCTTGTGCGAGCCACGCACGAGCTTGAGCGCCTCGAGCAGCGCCTTGCGGTGGGCCCCAACGGTGGTGAGGACGCGCGTGCTGTCGGTGCCCTTGGCATCGGCGAGGGCGAGGAGCAGGTGCTCGGTGGAGACGTACTCGTCCCCCAGGGCCTTGGCTTCTTTCTCCGCGGCATCGACGACCTGCGTGAGTTCGCGGCTGAAGGTGGGCTGGGCGTCGCTCTGTTTGGCGTAACGGGCCGCCTCCTGTTCGGCACCGGCACGGACGCTGGCGACATTGGCGCCGACGCGCTGCAGCACCGGGACCACGATGCCTTCGTCCTGGGAGAGGAGCGCCAGGAGCAGATGCAGATCGTACACGAGCGGATTGCCGGCCTTGCGCGCAAGCGCCACGGCTTCGTTGAGCGCCTCGGCGCTCTTCACGGTCAGGCGGTCAGGATTGATCATGGTGTCTCGGATGGGCAATCACAGTGCCGAACTTCTGCTGCCAATACTGCAGACACCAGCACCGAGTTTCGAGAGGGAAGCCCCTACAGCGGCCAGTTGAGCAGATCGCGAATACAAAATGGCGCGCCGGGTCCGTCCACCCGGCGCGCCATCGTGAGTTTTCGTTCGGGTCTCGTGGTGCTCGTTTACTCCCAGCTTACTTCACCACGATCATCTTTTTCACCAGCGGCACGCCATCCACCTCGAGACGATACAGATACACGCCCGAGGCGGCCTCCCGCCCGGTTGCTTGGACCTTGCCATCCCAATACGCGACGTAATCGCCGCATTGGAAAGACACCTTTTCTAGCGGTTGACCTCCGGCCACCCCTCCGGTTCCGCCCTGCAACACCGGCGTCGCTACAACTTGCATGATCATGTTGTAGATCTTCAAACTGACGCGGTACTGCCGACCGGGCTCGGTGCAGTTGGGTGCATCACCCACACTGAACGGGATGCGAGTCTCAGGATTGAACGGATTCGGGTAGTTTTGTCCGAGCGTTGCTCCATTGCGGCGTTGCTTGCTGTCCTGCGCGGCCGCGACCCGTGGCATGATTACGCTGAGAGCGAGCACCAGACCCAGTGCTCCCCACACACGTTTCATGTTGCTTCTCCGACTGACGAATCAGGGTTGTGAGTCGAAGTCTCCAAGTGAAAGGTGGACATCCGGCCTGAGAATCAGGCCTTCGTGAAGGTAGGACGCGCGGCAGGGGCCGTCAAGCAACAATCCTCCGGACCCGGGGGGGCGCGTCACCATCCCCCCTGTTCCCAGACCGCGAAGGCGCGCAGTTCGCGGTTGTCGGGGAGGTGCTGGGTGACGAATTCCCTAAGCAGCCGCTGGTGCGCCCGGCCGGCGGCCGGCTCGAGGTCGGGCTGATCCCCCCGGAGCCAGGCAGAAATGACGTCGCGGGCGGCGGCGGGAAGCCGACGGCCGGACGGCGCCATTTTGGCGCACAGCGGACAGAGTACGCCGCCGGCGGCGTGACTGAAGCGGGCATCTGCCTCAGCGGGGATCTCGGCGTGGCACTCGGCGCACCGATCGATGCTTGGCATGAAGCCAACCTCGCTCACAAGCCGCCAAACGACGCCGAGGGTCAGCGCCACGGTGTCGGCCTCCGCGGCCTCGGCGATGGCGTCCAGCCCCGCGGCGACCCCGTGATATACCCGGGGCGCCGCCTCGTCGTGCACCACGCGCATGACGCACTCCACGAGGGCACTTGCCGCGGTGAACCGGCCCAGATCGGCGGCCAGCCCCGCGCGCGAGCGGGTGACGTCGAACGCGGTGAGGGTATGCAGGTCACGCCCGGGTTTGACCTGAATCTGCGCCTGCCCTTCGGCGAAGAGATCCACGCCACTCCCGAATCGTTTCTTCGACGAGCGGGCACCACGGGCCACCACCGACAGCACGCCGGCCTCGCGGGTCGCCAACCGCAGGATGCGCGACGACTCGAGATACGGCACCGCGTGGAGCACGATCGCATCGGTGGTGATCAGGGACATATGTGGAGCTTAGCGACTGCCCCGACGACGCGCGTACTGCGTCGACGGCGTTGGCATCGCTTACGGACGGATCGCCAGGTCCACGCCGCCCTGATTCGCGGCCACACGACGGACCTCGGTCCCGGCTGGGCTGAACACGAGCAACGAGGTCACGGACGCGGTGCCGTTCTGGATGCAGTGCAGCCGGCCGAGCGCATCGGCCTGTCCGCTTCCGCAGGTGACGGCCGTGCCGGAGGCGCCTGTGAGCACCAGCCAGTCGGCCGACGCCGATGTGACAAAGCTGAGATCGGCCGTCCGCACCTTGATGATCCGGTTGGTGAAGGAGGCAAGATCCTGATAGAGCGAGACGTAGAGGAAGCCGTCGAGGCCCATTTTCACGCCGGCGCCGTAGCTATTGGTCGGCATCTTCTTGCCCAGCAGGACGCGCTTGCCGCGCAGGTCGACTTTGGCAATGCCGCCCGTGGCGATCAGCGTGTACGGGAAGGATGCGAAGCTGGCATCACCACCGGCGCTGATGAACGCCACGTCGCCGTCGACCAGCGCGGACGCGCCCGACCCACGCAGCCCGGGCATGACGATCGTATCGCGTGTGGTGCCCGAGTTCGGCACGCGGATGAGCCGTACATCGCCCTGCACCGCGTAGTTCACTTTGCAGTTTGCATTCGCGTCGACGATCCAGATCGCGTTGTCGAACTGAAAGAGATCGGTCGGGCACGTGCCCGCGTTCGTGATCCGCGTGCTGGTCGCGGTCCCGGCGCCGGCGAAGGACAGCAGCGCCACACTCGAAGAGTCTCGAAGGGCCGCACCGATAAGCGTTTGCCCGCCGGTTCCGGTGAGGAGTCGGGCGCGCGCTGGATTGCTGCGGGTAGGGAGCTGGATGCGACGCGTGGTCGACGTGCGCACGTCGGTGACGTACAACAGATCACCAGCGCCGCGGCTCGAGACCGTGAGCACCGTATCGCGCAGGAGCGTAAAGCCGCCGGCATCGAACTCAGAGGTGGGCGCGAGCGTGAGCTTGGTACTCGCACTGCCGGTGTCCCCAAGAAAGGTGAGGCCGGGCTGGATAAAGCCGTCGAGCACGATGATGCCGCGTGGCGGTTGCGGCGTGCTGTTGTTGATCCCGTCATCCCCGCAGGCGGCGAGCACTGTGAGCAGGACGGCGGCGGAAGCGGCGAGGACGTTGCGGCCAACAGAAAAGCGAGAGCGGACCTGGGGGATCATCGAAGGACGTGTTGCAGGGTGAACGACATCGCCCAGGAGCGCCCGGGTGACGGGAAACCGCGAACCGACTGCCACGAGACATCGGTCGCATTCTCCACGGAGAACGCGACCAAGGCGTCGAGACGGGGCCACGGCCAGTGCGGCAGCGCGCGCAGCTGCTGCGCGACGGTGACATCGACGAGCGACAGCGCGGCCAGCTCGAAGTCGGGATTGCGCGGGCCGGCGGTGTATGGCCGGGCGCCCGTGCCTCGCCACACGACCGTGGCGTGCTGCGCAGTGGTGTTCAGCTGCAGCTGCGCTCCGCCGGCGAGGCGCGGCACGTACGGGGTGGGAATGCGAAGGCCGCCGGTGCTGAGGACCGCGTCGTACGCGGTGATCCACGCCGAGGCCAAGGCGACGCCCAGCGCGAGCTCAGCGCGCGACTCGACGCCGCGCAGGCGTTCACTCCCTACGTTGGCGGGGCTCCAGCCAAAGTTGCCCGGGAACCACACGATCGCATCACGCGTGTTACGCGCGACGAGTGCGCCTTCGATGCTGGCGCGGCGGCGCACGGTGCCGGCAAGCAGACGCAGGCCGCCGCTGCCATCGAAATCGACGCGCTCCGGCAAGAGCGCACGCACGAACAACCGTTGCGGCGAAGAGAAGTACAGGTCGTACAGCGTGGGGACACGCACCGCCTGCGCCGCCCGACCGAACGCCATCACGTGCGCCTGTTCGCCAAGCCGTACGAGCCGCCGTTCAGCGCCAACGGACGCGGTGGGGCGTACGCCGCTGCCTTCGATGAGATCGGCGCGCGCGCCAATATCGATGTTCCACCGATCGTCGCCCGCGGCCCGCCACGCACGCTGGACGGCGGCGAAGCCGCGACGGCGTTGCTGGGCGATGCCACCAGTGGCCACGAGCCGATCGGCACCGCCCCCGAGACGCCACGCGATATCGTGGAACGCCCCTCGCCATTCGGCATCGGCGGCCCACGCCACCGCCCGGGTATCGAGCGCTGGACGGGTGGGGTCAACATAGTGCAGGGCGAGCTGACGCCCCCCGGCGACCAGCACGGTGCCGCGCAGGCCGGCTTGGGCCCGCACCAGCAGTCGATCGGTGCGCGCGCGATCGGCATCGTAGCTGCGGACGTTGGCGGGACCAACCATACCACGCTCGCTGCGGGAGGCGAGCAAGGAGAGTTGCGCCCGGTGCCCGATCACGCCGAGCGACGCGGTGGATCGTTGTTCGTCGTTGTTGATACGCGCTTCACGCTGTGCTGCCACGCCCGCGTCGTTCACAAACGTGAAATCGTTGGTCGCGTGGCGCCGCGCACCGCTGGCCTGCCAGAGCGCGCCGGCGGCTTGCGCGTGCCATGCGCCTTCCACTGTCCGCTGCCCGAAGGCACCCAGCCGAACGGACGCCACGCGTTGGGCGGACGACGTGAGCGCCAACACCCCGCCCGTGGCGCTGGATCCGGTCCCGACGGGATCGGCACCGAGGGCGACGGTGGCCGACTGCAGCCCCGCCAGTGGAAGATCCGACACGTCGGCCATACCCGTGGCCGGATCGTTGAGCGGCATGCCGTCGAGCGTGATGGCGACCTGTTCGCGACGCGCGCCGCGAAGCGACAGCCCGGTCTCGCCACGGGCCGTGCGCAGGTTCGTGTACGGGATGAGCGCGAGCAGCGCGTTCACCGAGGACGCCCCCGCGATGCGCGCGTCGGCTGCTGTCAACGTAGCGCTCGTGCGACCGGCGGCGCGCGCTATGCCCGATCCTTCAGCGGCACGAACCGCCGTGACGTGCATGGCGACCAGCTGTTGGGCCGCACGCTCCGTGTTGGTGGCATCGCGCGGAAGCAGCGACACCCAGACGGTATCCGCGTTGAGGCGCACGCCACTCGGGCCCTGCGCACTCGCGACGACGCGCGCCAGATACCCCGCGCGGGCGACGGATACGCTATCCGTGCGGCCGATCCGCAGGACGGCGCACGCGCCCTCGAGCTGACGTGGTGCGACCGACGATGGCCGACCCATCGATGCGGTGGGCCGCACGGTGAGCACGGCGCCGACTACGGGCGCGCGCGTCCGCGCATCGGACACGCATACCGTCGTGGAATCGCGGAGTGGATGGTTCAGTTGCGCAATCAGATTGACCAACAGGAGCGCCGCGATGCTCACGACGTTGGACGCTCTCGCTGGCGACCGCGGCCACGCAGCGGAAGCAACGCCGGCGCCCCGACGGCGGGATCGCGCGTGACCACGAGTGGCCACTCGTATACGCGCTCGAGAATCTCGCCACGCATGACGGCCGCCGCGTCACCGGCCGCCGCAACGACTCCGCGATGCAGCAGCACGATATGCGAGGCGAAGCGGGCCACGAGGTTGAGCTGATGGCTGACGAGCAACACGGTCTGCCCCTGCTGGGCGAGGCCATCGAGCAGTTCGAACACGGCCATCTCGTGGGCGATGTCGAGGAACGTGGTGGGCTCGTCGAGCACGAGCACCGGCGCGGCCTGAGCCAGCGCGCGGGCGATACGGACGCGCTGCCACTCGCCGCCGGAGAGCGTGTCGGTGCGCCGACCGATGGCGTCGGCGATACCCGCTCGAGCCACGGCGCTCTCGACCGCGGCCAGATCGTCGGCGCTCATGCCGCCGAACGCGCTACGACGGGCGTGTCGGCCAAGCGCGACGAATTCCTCGACGCGCAGCGGCAGTACCGGCTCTTCGCGCTGCGGTACGATGGCGATCCGGCGCGCGAGTTCGCGCGCATCGAGCGAGGCCACATCCACGCCACCCACCGTCACGCGGCCAGACTCCATCGGGACGCGCCGCAACAACGTGCGCACGAGCGTGCTCTTGCCGCTGCCATTCGGTCCGACCACGGCCGTCATCTTTCCCGGTTCGGCCACGACAGACACGTGATCAAGCGCCTGTTGTGCGCGGCCAGCGTAGCGCACGCTGACCTGATCAAATGCGAGGGGTGTTCCCTGCTCTCGCGCCCGCGTCACGCCGCTCATGCGGCCAACCGGCGGAGACGCAGCAAGAAGAACGGGACGCCGACCAGCGCGGTCACGGCTCCCAGCGGTAGGTCGGCTGGCGCGCGCAGCGTGCGTGCCAGCAGATCGGCGGCGACCAGCAGCACGGCGCCGTACAGGGCCGAGAGCAGCAGCATCGGCCGATGCTGTCGGGCGCCGAGGGCGCGCGCGATGTTCGGCACGACCAGCCCCACGAAGCCGATCAATCCGGCGGCGGCCACCGTGGCGGCGGCAAGCCAGGACGCCACCAGAAACAGCTGACGCGACACCCGGTCGACGTCTACGCCGAGTGCCGCCGCAGGTTCATCACCAAGCGAGAGGACATCGAGGTCACGTGCGCGCCACACGAGGATGCCGCCGAGGAGCAGGAGCGCCGCGGCGCAGCGCGCGACGGCTGGCCATGTGGCGTCGGCCGCCGAGCCCATCATCCAGAACAGCGCACCGCGTAGTCGCTCGGGGGGCGCGTCGGCGAGTGCCACCAGAATCGCGGCGTTGGCGAAGGCCCCGACGACGACGCCGGCCATGAGCAGCAGCTTGGTATCCGCACTGCCCCCCACCACGCGCGCGATCGCGGTGACCACGACCGTTGCAATGGCCGCTCCGACAAAGGCGCACGCCGTGACGAGCGCCGGCTGCACCACGCCGAAGGCCATCGCGGTCACGGCGCCGACGGCGGCGCCGCCGGACACGCCGAGCAGATATGGTTCCGCCAGGGGATTGCGCAGCGTGCCTTGCAGCGCGCCACCGCTACTCGCGAGGCCCGCGCCGACCAGCGCCGCGAGCAGTACGCGAGGTGCCCGCAGGTCACGCACGATGGCGATCGTGGAGGGATCCCCGAGGCCGCGGAGAGCGTCGAGGATGTCACGCGCGGCGATCGGCACGGCGCCGATGGTGAGGCCGAGCACCACCACGAGCACCAACAAGAACGCACCGATGCCCCACGCCACTCCTGGCGAGGCCATCGCGCGTCGAGGGTCGTGGCGCGACACGTCGTTCACGGCAGGGAATCGCGCACGAGCGCAGCAGCCACGAGCGCATCACCGAGCTCGGGATGCAGCGCGCGGGCGAGCTGCACGGCGGCCATGCCCAGCACCACCGATGGCCGACCGGTGACGGACGGATCCTGCACGATGAACCGCTGTTCTCGCACCGCGCGGATTGCGTGCCACGACAGATTGGCGGACAGCTTGGCCCCACGTGCTGCCCCGGTGATCACGTGGTCGGGATCACGCTTCGCGATTTCCTCGATCGAGACGGGCGGCGATGGCGCGTCCATGTCATGAAAGACATTCTCCGCACCGGCAATCGTGAGGAGTTCGTCGATATAGCTCCCACCACCGATCACCAGCAGTGGCGATTCCCACGCTGGCCACACGACGCGCGGTCGCGGCCGCGACGCGGTGAGAGCACGCACCCGATCGAGGGTGGCCTGCACGGAGTCACTGACGACTCGCGCGTTGGCCTCAGCGCCGAGGGCGCGCCCGAGGACCGCGAGCAGTCGGTGGAACTGCGCGATGTGATCGACGCGCAGGGCGATCGTGCGCACACCGGCGCGCGCCAAGGCTTCGGCAGCGGCGCGATTCTCTGCGGTTGCGTAGAGCACCACCAGGGTGGGTCGCGCCGCCAGCACGGCTTCGATGTTGGGGCGAATTCCATCGCCGAGCGCCGCGATGCGGCTTACCGCCTTCGGAAACTCATCCCAGCGCGAGCGACCAACGAGCAGCGAGTCGGCACCAAAGGTAAAGATGGCTTCGGTGGCGGCGGGATTGAGGGAGACAACGCGTGCGGCGAATCGCGCGTCGGTCGGCAGCGGCGCACCGAAATCATCGGTGTCCGCCACGGCGACAACCGACCCGGTGTCACGCATGTCCGCCGCACGTGTATCCGCACGCGAGCAGGCGGCGGCGCCGATGAACGGCACCAGCACCACCAGCGCGCGGTGTGCCAATCGTGGGTGAGGATACAAAAAAGGCGTCCTCTCCCACGAGAAGACGCCCGAGCACGCGTGCAGGTCGGATGGCAAGCACCGACGACACGTGGCGCGAGCCCCCCCTCGAGGGTCTTCGTCCGAGAATGAGCGCGGGTCGTCTCCTGGCTCCGGGTTGCGCCACTCGCCTTCCCGACCCGAGGGTCAGTGGCGTCGTGAGTGTCGCTGCTGCATCGCGAGGTAGACCTCGCGTCGCAGATCCCGTTACAGTGGCGGGGCCGCACCGGCGTTGCACCGGTTTCCGTGTCCTGCGCTCTGAAATCAGTTGTCCGTCGCGCCGAATGCGCCACACCGGCAAGCTACGTGCGGCTTCCCGCCTCGGCAAGCGCCGCACCGAGCGCGCCCTTCAGCTCGCTGCGGCGGGTCTCGTACGCCTTCTTGACGATCTCCGATGGCGCCTCGATGCGGGCATACGTCTCGTCGAGGGCGGCTATCTCCTGAGCCAGACGCTCGTGCATCGGCGCGTCCGACTCACGCGGCCGCAGCGTGGGCTCCACGGCCACGCGGCCGGCGGCACGCCGCTGCATGGATCGCATGAGCACGACCATCATGAGCATGCCGATCGCCACCAGCAACCCGGCGATATACAGATTGCGCGCCGGCGCACCGGACGACGGGAGCTCGATGATGAGCTCCGCGTTGGGCTGCACATCCTGCGACAGGAAGCGACGGAAATTGCGCCCCTCGAGGGTGACGGGATCGACGGTGGCGAACCCCTTGCCGGTGACGAACCCCTGCGGCTCCTCGAGCAGCACCTCGAACACGACCGCACCGCCCTCGGACCGCATGGAGAGCGGGAAGCTGCTGTTGGGCACCTTGTATGAGAACGCCACCTGCTTGATGCCAGGCGCGATCGGGGCGTACACCGACACGCGACCAGGGCCCGAGACAAATGCCTCGGGTGAGATGTCCCCTTCGTTCGCCCGCACGTCGAGCGCCGAGGCCGGAATGGCGATGCTCCATGTGGGCATCGGCGATGTCGTGTCCGTGGCCACCAGCGTGCGCAGGCTGTCGTTGGAGAGCTCGAACACTTCGATGACGGTGCGGAACTGCGTCGTGTCGGCCTTGCCGACAATCAGATGCCGGCCCTTCACGGTGAGTTGAAATCGCACGGACGTCGTGTCGAAGACGGTGATTTCGGCGTCATCACCGCGCGACTCGACGTTCTTGAGCGGCGACGTGAAATACGCAATACCGCCCCACGTCGTCGAGGCGAAATACACCCCGTCGGTACTCCCAAAGGGCGTCCACCGGAAGCGATAGCGTCCCTGCGCGTCGGTGCGGATGGAGTCGATCGGTCCGGCCGTGTCCTTGCCGACGCGATGCAACGTGACCCAAAGGCCGGTGGCGGGTCCCATGCCGGTCGAATCCGCGTTGACGCTGACGGGGCGCCGCACGCGACCCTCCACCGACCGCGATTGCGCCTGAACGGCCGATGTGGAGAGGGCGAACGACGCGGCCGCGGTGGCGACGACGGCAAGCGTCAGCGCACGGGATCGGAGAAACGACGAAAGTCGGGACACGCGAAGGCCAATCGGGTTGAAGAGCAGAAACGTCAGGGGGAGAACTTTCCGAAATCTTCCGGCCGCAGATTCTCGAGGTATGCCTGAAGCTGTTCGGGCGTCAGCACGCTGGCGGATGCGTCGACGGGAGAACCGTCCACGTTGGCCTCCGTCTCGTCGTCGAGCGCCGTCATCAGCGCGGACGGCACGAAGATCGGTGCGTCGAGCCGGAGCGCAATAGCGATACTGTCGGATGGACGGGCATCGACGGCGACCAGGCCATCCGGTCCTTCGATCTGCATCTCCGCGTAGTAGGTGCTCTTCTGCATGCGGGTGATGGAGACGCGGCGCAGGGTCCCGCCGAGCCCGACGATGATGGCCTTGCAGAGGTCGTGGGTGATCGGCCGCTCGCGCTTCACCTGATTCATCTGCATCACGATCGATTCCGCTTCCGGCTGTCCGATCCAGATGGGCAGCACGCGACGCCCACCCTGCTCCCGGAGAATGACGACGTACGAATTGGTCGCGCTATCGAGCCCGAGCCGGGCCACTGTGACTTCGACCATCATCGGTGCTCCTGGTGCAGGCGACCGTGAGGACGACGCGCCGCCGGAGTGGCGCACCGCTCCGCACGCGCGGTGCGGTCGGTGCGCCCTCGCGGTTCACCGAATCGCGCGCTTGAGCGCGGCGACGCGGTCGGTGCGTTCCCACGTGAACGTGGTTCTGGCGGAGCGGCCCCGGCCGATGGTCTCGGGACGGCGACCGAAGTGCCCGTAGGCGGCGGTCGCCTGATAGATCGGCTTGCGCAGATCCAGATCGCGCGTGATGCCGCGCGGCGTGAGGTCGAACACCTCGTTCACCGCCGCTTCGATGGCGCGATCGGACACCACACCAGTGCCGAACGTTTGCACATACACCGACACCGGCTGGACGACACCGATGGCGTACGCCACCTGCACTTCACACCGGGTAGCGAGCTTGGCGGCCACGATGTTCTTGGCCACCCAGCGCGCGGCGTAGCAGGCCGAGCGATCGACCTTGGATGGATCCTTGCCACTGAAGGCGCCGCCACCGTGACGCCCCATACCACCGTAGGTGTCGACGATGATCTTGCGTCCGGTCAGCCCGGCATCCCCTTGCGGACCGCCGATGACAAAGCGGCCGGTGGGGTTGATGTGGGTCTTGAGGCGCTTGGGCAGATACTCCTCGGGGATCGTCGCCATGATGACGTCGTCGAGGATGGCACGCCGGAGTTTGGTGTTCGAGACCTTTTCGTCGTGCTGGGTGGAAATGACGACCGTGTCGACGGCGATGGGGCGATCGCCTTCGTAGATCACCGACACCTGCGCCTTGCCATCCGGGCGCAGCCACGGCAATGAGCCGTCCTTACGCAGCGCCGAGAGGCGATGCGTGAGGGCATGCGCGAGCTGAATCGGCAACGGCATGAGTTCCGGCGTCTCGTCGGTCGCGTAGCCGAACATCATCCCCTGGTCGCCGGCGCCACCGGTGTCGACGCCCTGCGAAATGTCGGGCGACTGCGCGTCGATGGTGCTCATGACGGCGCACGTCTTGTTGTCGAAGCCGAAGTTGGCATCGGTGTAGCCGATCCCTTCGATCGTCTTGCGCACGATGTCCGGCAGCGGCACGTAGGCCGTGGTCGTGATCTCTCCCGCGATCACCACGAGGCCCGTCGTCACCAGCGTCTCGCAGGCCACGCGCGCCGCAGGATCCTTGGCCAGAATGGCATCGAGCACGGCGTCAGAAATCTGATCCGCGATCTTGTCCGGATGCCCCTCGGTCACGGACTCCGACGTAAACAAGTGACGATCGGCCACGCAGCACTCTGGGTAGAAGGTTCGTGTAACAGGATGCCGCGTAGACTAGTCCGCTACGAAAGCGCGGGCAACCCGCCCGCCCGGGCCGCCCCATCGAGTTCCGTGCGCAGGCGACGACGCAGCAGTGTTTCCGCTTCGCGAGCTGTGCCGGCCGCCAGCGCGGCTTGGGCCGCGTCCTGCGCCGCGGCCATCCGCACGTTGCGAATGACCCGCTTCACCTCGCCGACCGCCCGCGGCGCGACGCTGAGCTGACGAATCCCGAGACCCATGAGGGCGAAGACAGCCAGCGGTTGCGAACCCATTTCACCACAGACGCATACATCGATGCCATGAGCGGCCCCGGTGGACTGCACTTGCGCAATGAGGCGCAGCACGGCCGGATGGAATGGGGTGAATCGGGAGGCCAGATTCGCATTGCCACGGTCGACGGCGAGCGTGTACTGGACCAGGTCGTTCGAGCCGATGCTGAAGAAGTCGACGTCGCGCACGAGGGTGTCGCAGGCGATGGCCGCCGCCGGTGTTTCGACCATGACGCCCAGTGGCACATCGGCGCGGAACGGGACGCGGCGTTCGGCGAGTTCGGCCACAGCCTCGTCGATCAGCTGCCGCGTTTCGCGGACTTCATCGACCGTGACGACGAGCGGCAACATGATGCGCAGATCGCCGTGAACGCCGGCCCGCAGCAGTGCGCGCAGCTGCACCTTGAACAGGTCGCTCTCGTCGAGGCACATGCGGATCGCGCGCCAACCGAGGAATGGATTTGCCTCGGTGGGGAACCCGCCGACCGGCAGCTTGTCACCGCCGACGTCGAAGGTGCGGATGATGACCGGGCGCGTACCGAACGCCTGAATCACCTTCCGGTACGCCCGGTACTGCTCTTCTTCGTCGGGCATGGTGGCGCGGCCCACGACGAGGAACTCGGTGCGCATCAGACCGACGCCATCGGCGCCGCTGGTCGCGCCCATCTCTGCTTCGTCCGGGATGTCGACGTTGGCGCGAATGACCATCCGGACGCCATCGGCGGTGATCGCGTCGCTGTGGGCGATTTCCCGCATCTCATCGACGCGACCGGCTTCCTGTTCGCCGCGAAGCCGCGCGTCTTCGAGTTCGTGATCGGACGGCGCGATGAGCAGCGTGCCGTCGTTGCCGTCGAGGATCGCGATCTGCCCCGGCACGAGGAAGGACAGCGCGTTGCGCAGACCCACCACGGCCGGCAGCCCCAGCGAGCGCGCCAGAATGGCCACGTGCGCGGTGGCCGTGCCGGCCTCGGTGGCGATCGCCGAGATGCAGTTGCGATCGAGCTGCATGGTGAGCGACGGCGTGAGGTCGTGCGTGACCAGAATGGCGTGTGCGCCGGGCGGCACATCGACCGGGTCGTGATCGGGGAGGTCGAGCAGAATGGACAGCACGCGAATGTGCACGTCCATGAGGTCGCTGACCTTTTCGCGCAGCATCGGCGCGGTGTGCCGCGCGAAGTGCTGCCGCCATTGGAGCAGGATGAGATCGAAGGCCTTCTCGGCCCCGAGGTTCTGGCGGATGAGCGCTTCGGTGCTGCGCGTGAGTTCGCCATCGTCGAGGATGGAGATCTGCACATCGAAGATCGCGGCTTCCTCGGGCCCAGCCTGGTGCTCCGCCCTCGCGCGCAGATGGCGCAGGCGATCGCGGGCGCGTTCGAAGGCGTCGTGCAACCGCACGATCTCCGCCCCGATCGCGTCATCATCAATGAGGCGATGCTTGACCTCCGGCACCTCCCACCGCAGGAGATGCACGGGTCCGACGACGATGCCCGGCGAGGCGGGAATGCCGCGGAGCACCGACTGCATCAGCTCTCCCCGAACCGCGACGCGACGAGCGCGGCGAGGGAGTCCAGTGCTGCATCGGCGTCGGGGCCGGAGGCGCGCAGCGTGATCATGGCCCCATGCTCCGCGGCGAGCATCATGACACCCATGATGCTCTTGCCATTCACCTCGAGGTCGTCGCGCGAGATCGTGATGTCGCACGTGAAGCGCGACGCGGCCTTGACCATCTCGGCGGCCGGCCGGGCGTGGAGGCCGTGCTTGTTCACGATTTGAACCGATCGTTCAGCCATCAACGGACCACCGAGTAGAGGACGAAGGCCGCGAGCAGCAACAGGACGACGCGCCATCCCTCGGCGCGTCCCTGCAGTCGCACAAGGAGCACGGCCAGAAGCGGCGTCACGACCGCGACGCCGACCGGAATGGGGGCCAGCGGTGCCGGACCGCCGATGGCACGATGCACCGCGAGGGGGAGGGCCAATCCGCCCAGCACGGCCGATACCAAACCAATGTAGCGCGGACCATGCTGAAGCACGGGATGCCCGAGGGCGATTGCCACCCGAAGTCCGTGCCGCCAGCCGGCGCGAAGAGCCCAGTCACGCAGCCCGAGGTGCCCCACATTGTACACGATGAGGAAACCGAGCACGACGGCGAGCGCCGACGCACCGGCGCCGAACAGGAGCAACGCGACGAGCGAGCAGGCCGGCAACCAGGCCGCCCACACCAAGCGATCCCCGACGCTCCCCAGCGGACCGCACAGTGCGGTCCGGAAGCGTTCGATGCGCTCGGGCGCGACCTGCTCAACCTCGGCTCGGGCGAGCGCGCCGATGGCCAGCGCCGCGAGGTACGGGTGCGCATTGAAATACACCGATTGGCGCGCCAGCGCGTCCCGGTACGGTTGCCCCCCGATGCCACCGGGCAGCTGCCGCAAGGCGGGCTCGACGCAGAACCCGACGCCGTTCCCGACGAGGATCTCGTAGTTCCAGGAGCCCTGAATCGCGAGACAGCGCAGATACATCGAGACGCGGAGGCTGGCCGGCATCTTCGGCGCTGACGCGATCACGGGCACGGGCATGCTGACCGTGTCCGTGCGCAGCGGATCCGGATGGCGGGCCGGCCTCACGAATTCCTCAGGCACCGAGCACCACCATCAGCGTGCCGGCGGCCAGCGAGAGGAGGAACAGCCGGCGGGTGCCGCTGATCGCGTGAAAGTCCTTCCACACGGCGGCGGCGGCGACCGCGGCCACACTGGTCACGACAATGGCCCGCGCCAAGTCCTCCGGGACGCTCCAACGGCCGTTGACCTGTTCGGCCAGCAGATGACCGGGGATGAAGCACACCGCGCCCAGCACGGCGGCCCGGACCAGATCGAGTGTCATCCCGACGACCTGCAGCCCGACGACGGTATTGCGATTGCCCGCAGCGAGCTGGCCCAGGCGAGGGCGCGCGAAACGGGCGATGACCTGGCGCTGCGCGATCATGGACAGCCCACCGATCCACGCGGTCGCGATCCCGAGGGCGACGGCCACAGCGAAGGCTCCGGCCAAGGGCATGGCGTTCGCGGTCGTCCCGGTCGCGGCCACAGCTCCGGCGACGACCGAGGCGCTCCCCCACTCCGGGTAGCGTGACGCGCCGACCGGGAGCGCTTCGAGCGCCAAACACTCGAGGGCGGCGCCGCAGACGAGACCGGCGACGGGGGCACCAACCATGGCGCCACCCAACGTCGCGCCGACGATCGGTCGCGAGAACATTGCCTGTGGAAAGCTGACCACGTCGAGCCCGATGACGCCGGCCAGGAGCGACAGCGGCAGCACGTCAAGCCACCACGAGGACCCGACCATCAGGCACCCGTGGTCGACGCCAGCAACTCGCCGAGCGGCACCGGGCGGGCACTGGGAACGTCCTGGGCCGAGACCTCGACCCCCAGATCGGCGATGTCACGCAGCCCCTGCTCTTCGGCCGGCGTGAGAAAGACGAAGCGAAGACGCTGCACGCGACCGGGGGAGTAGTGCACGCCCCCGACGTTTACCGCGCGAATGCGTCCATCAGCGTGGTCCACCAGCCGCCGCATCGTCCCGATGTCGCCGACGAGCACGATGCCCGGCTCGGGACGCTGCTGCAGTTCGGCCAGCTGGGCGGCGGCGTCGATGACGGTGTAGAACTGGACGGACATTTCGGGCGGCACGCCCATGCGATAGAGCTCCTGCTCCCATTCGCTCGAGGCGACCTCGTCGTCCACCAACACAATGAAGCCGAGCTCGAGCGGTTGTCCCCATCCGACCACGACCTGACCGTGAATCAGTCGATCGTCGATGCGATACAGCGCGATGGGCATGGGTTCAGGCGCCGTAGACAGCCATCGACGCGCGACCGCGCTCGAGGGCGGCGTTCACGGCCTCGACGGGATCGCCGGACTCCTGCATGGCGAAGTCGAGCAGCGTCGAGAGGTTGATCCCGGTGACCAACAGCACCCCGGGACGCGCCCGGATCATCCGTCGTACGGCCATGGTGCAACTGCCGGCGGGCAAGTCGGTGAAGATGACGCGCGCGCCGGAATCGTCGAGCGCACGCGCGATCGTGTCCTGAATGTCATCGAGGCACAGTCCGGTGTTGGACATCGCCAGAAACGACGCGCCCTTACCGGTAATCTGCTCCACGGCGGAGATGATGCCGCCGGCGAACGATCCATGACCGGCCACGATGGCACGGACCGTCGCCGTCGCTCCGGCGGTGTCGGTCGCGCCGTTCACGCGTGCCTCCCCATCACTCATCATCCTCCTGCAGATAGCGCTGCACATCGGACGTTCGGCGCATCTGGCCAATCAACCGTTCGTTGAACGCCGTCGCCGAATCATACCCGCGATAATACCGCAAGAGGTGGTTCATCGCGATGACTTCGGCGATCACGGTAATGTTCTTCCCGGGATTGAGGTGCACGGTGATCTTGGGCACCTCGACGCCGAGAATATTTTGCGTCTGGACGTCGAGGCCAGTGCGATCGACGGTGGCGTCGGCGTCCCACTCCGCGAGCACGACCACCACTTCGAGGCGCTTCTGCTGGCGCACGGCGTGGATTCCGAAAATGGCCGGTACGTCGAGCAGGCCGACGCCGCGGATCTCCATGAAGTGCCGCTGCAGCTCATGGCCTTTGCCGATGAGCACGTCATTCCCGCGACGCGAGACGAACACGAGGTCGTCCGCCACCAGTCGATGGCCGCGTTCGACGAGGTCGAGCACGCACTCGGACTTGCCGATCCCACTCTTGCCGGTGAAGAAGAGCCCCACGCCGTACACGTCGGCGAGCGAGCCGTGCAGTGTGGTCGTAGGCGCGAACTGCTCGGCGAGGTACGGCTTGATGAGCCGATAGAACTCCGCCGTCTTCAGGCGCGAGCGAAGGATTGCGACCCCCGCCGCCTCGGCCAGCCGCAACAAAGGCTCAGGCGGCTCGAGCTGCTTCGTGATGAAGGCGCAGGGGAGCGGGAACCCGAAAAACTGCTCGAGATTCCTGACGCGCAGTTCGTCGGTAAGCGATTGGAGGTAGGTGATCTCGGTTTCGCCGAGCACCTGAATGCGCTGATACGGAAAGCGGTTGAGATAGCCGGCAAGGACGAGCCCCGGGCTGGACGCCTCGGGGCTCGTGATCTCACGATCGAGACCGGATGCCGAACCAAGGAGCTCGAGTTCGAGCGGATCCCGCATCCGCTCGAACAGCGTACCCACGGTCAGGCGTCGACTCACCAAGCGCGATCTCCGTCGATCGGCACTCGGCGCGAGCGGCGCGTGCGCGCCACCTGACTTTCCAGGCGGTGCACCGCGGCACTGAGCGCCGGCGCGAACGCACGCGCATCGGCATGGACGAAGAGCTCTCGCTTTCGGGCGCGATGCAGCACGATCTCAACGCGGCGCGTCTCGCCGTCCCCCACAAAGCGAACGATGGCGTTCGCGACGTGGTTGACGCGCCGAGCAATGCGCGTGATCGCGGCTTCGGCCTGTGCGCGGAGCGATTCCGACACTTCGGCATGGTGCGCGTGCAGGATGATCTCCATTAGCGACCTACCTCCTTTCCCACCACCTCGCGGAGGTGAGCTTCAGTCTCTGTGGCGGCGTTGTCCCAGGTGAACCCCTCGGCGAAACGCCGCGCAGCGATCCCCAGGCGTTCGACGAGCGCTCGCTCGCCGCTGAGGTACCGCATCGACTCAGCCATGGCAGCGACGTCGCCGTGCGGAACGAGAAACCCAGTCTCGCCATGCCGCACGGACTCGCGGATTCCCGGAGAATTCGACGCAATCACCGGAGTCCCGCTTGCCGCCGCCTCCAGATTCGTGATCCCCCATCCCTCCTTAGGTGATGCAAACACAAACGCCCAGGCCCGTCGCAGCAGGGCGCACTTTTGAGTTTCGTCAACACGTCCTAGAAACCGTACCCGCGAGGCCACTCCAAGGGTTCCCGCCAACGTCTCCAGTTCGGCGCGGAATTCGCCAGCCCCTGCGATCTCCAGTGTAGCCTCGGGAGCGCCGCATTGCGCGAACGACCGTAGCACCAGATCGACCCCTTTGTACTTCTTGAGTCGACCAAGGTAGGCAAACACGGGCCGATCCGCACGCTGGGAGGGGTCAGGCGTATACGCGTTGGTGTCGATTCCTGGGAAGATGACGCGAATCCGGTCGCGTTGCACCCCGCGGGAGACCAGATCGTCCCGGGTGCTCTCGCTGATCGCCTCGAAGGCACAGTGGCGATACACGATCGGCAGCGGTCGCTCGGCCAACCAGACGGCGGTGGCCAGCGGCGCGGCGAGCTCCTGAAACGCGGTTCCGCCGAACAGGTGCGGAACCAACGCCACGATCGGCGGCGCCTGCCACCACGGCGTAAACACCGGCACCTTGTTGATGTCCTCGACCAGGACATCGAAGTGCTGGTCGACGAAGTGTGCCTGCCAGTGCGCGCGCACGAGCATCGGGAACGTGGCGCGAGTTCCGACGCGATGGACCTCGATCCCGTCGAGCGTGGCGCGCGGCGGGCAGCCGGGCCAGCCGCCACACAGCAACATGACGTGATGGCCGCGGGCCGCGAGTCGGCCGAAGATTTCGTGCAGGTGAATCTCGGCTCCGCCGGCGAGTGGATTCTCCCGGCATTGCCAATTGACGACGGCGATCCGCAGCCGGTCGCCCGGGCGTGCGGCGGTTACGGTCACAAGCGCCCGAGCAGACGGGCGTACGCATCGAGGACGCCGTTCACAAAGCGCGCGCTCCGCGTCGTGCCGTAGCGTTCTGCCAAGTGCACCGCTTCCTGCAGCACCACCTTGACCGGTGTCTCGTTGCGATCGAGCTCGGCAGCCGCGAGTCGAAGCACGCTGCGTTCGATGGCGCCGAGGCGCTCGAGCCGCCAATTGTTGGTGACCCGCGCGAGATCGGTATCGAGGATGGCGTACTTGTCGGCCACGGTCGCGACCAATCGCGAGGCGAACAGCCGCTCCTCTGCATCCACCGCGAGATCGTCGAACACTTGCGTGGCGATCTTCCGCAGCTGCGTGAGGTCGCGGAGATCGGCGGCGTACAGCGCCTGCAGCGCCCGGGCGCGCCCGCGGGTTTCGAGTCGCTCCACCTTCGTCGCGGCACGCGTGCCACGCGTTCGGCGTCCGGCGCGGGGGACCAGCGGCTCCTGCACCGGCGTGTCCCAGAACGTGTCATCTCGCATGTTGGTCACTACGCGTCCCCTTCGAACTCTTCAGGCGGGGTGACCTGATCGAAGAGGTCGAGCATTTCGAGCGCCGCCATGGCGGCGTCCGCCCCCTTGTTGCCATGCACGCCACCGGCGCGTGCTTCGGCCTGCTCCATGGTGTCGGTGGTGAGCACGCCCATCGTCACCGGCACGTCGAAGTCACGCATGGCGTCCATCAGCCCGCGCGAGGTTTCTCCGGCGACGATGTCGAAGTGCGGCGTATCGCCGCGCACGACGGCACCAACGGCCACCGCCGCGTCGTAGCGCTCGGTGGCGAGGGCACGGCGCACCGCGACCGGGATCTCCCACGCGCCCGGAACCCAGAGCACGTCGATATCCTCGAACCTGACGCCCTGCCCTACCAACGCCCCCACCGCCCCCTCGGCGAGGGGCATCGTGACCCCCTCATTGAAGCGACTCACGACGACGACAAGGCGGCGACCTTCACCGCGCGGACTACCGTTGAACTCGGCCATCTCGGATACGTCTCAGATTGCGAACAGGTGACCGAGCTTCGTGCGCTTCGTTTCGAGATACGAAGCGTTTTCGTCGGTGGAAGGGGCCTCGATGCGGACCCGATCCTTGAGGATCAGACCGTAGCCGTCGAGGCCCACGAGCTTGCGGGGATTGTTGGTGAGCACCCGAATGGACTTCACGCCCATGTCGAGGAGAATCTGCGCACCGATGCCGTAGTTGCGCAGATCGTCCTTGAAGCCGAGCTGCTCATTGGCCTCGACGGTATCGGCGCCTTTGTCTTGCAGTTCGTACGCCTTGAGCTTGTTGAGCAAGCCGATGCCACGGCCTTCCTGATCGAGGTACACGATCACTCCCTTCCCCTCGACCTGAATCATCTGCATGGCGGTATCGAGCTGCCAGCCGCAGTCGCAGCGACGGGAGTGAAACACGTCGCCGGTGAGGCACTTGGAGTGCATACGCACCAGCACGCCCTCGCCCTGCTCGACGTCGCCGAACGCGATCGCGATATGCTCACGCGTATCGACATCGTTCTTGTAGCCGACGATGCGCCACTCGCCGTACTCGGTGGGGAGCCGCGCCTCGGCCACGCGATGCACGAGACGCTCGTGCTTCAGGCGATACGCCACGAGTTGCGCGATCGTGATGAACGTGAGGCCGTGTTCCTTGGCGAAGACTTCGAGCTGCGGACGACGCGCGGTGGTGCCGTCCTTGTTCAGGATTTCACAAATCACGCCCGCGGAACGCAGCCCGGCGAGCCGAGCGAGATCGACGGCCGCTTCGGTGTGTCCCACGCGCTGGAGCACGCCACCATCGCGCGCCCGTAACGGGTGGATATGCCCCGGGACGCGAAGGTCGGCCCGCGTGCTGTTGGGATCGACGGCCACACGAATCGTGGTCGCGCGATCGCTGGCGCTGATCCCGGTGCTCACGCCGTACTTCGCCGCCGCATCGATGCTCACGGTGAAGGCGGTGTGCATCGCCTCAGTGTTGACGTCGACCTGCATCTCGAGTCCGAGATGGTCGGCCATCGCATTCTCCATGGCGAGGCAGATCATCCCCTTGGCATCGAGCATGAAGTTGACCATCTCGGGCGTCACCATTTCGGCGCCGCAGACGAGGTCTCCTTCGTTCTCGCGATCTTCGTCATCGGCGACGACGACGAACTTTCCTCCGGCGATGTCGATCAAGGCCTGCTCGACCGTGCCGAAGGTCATGTCCTGCGCCTCTTCGCCCGCTGCCGCGTCCGCTGCCGTCATGCGACTTCAACCCCTGCGCTGCGCCAAGGCGTCAGCAACCGTTCGACATGCTTCGCGAGCACATCGGCTTCGACATGCACCCGGTCGCCGGCGACGAGTTCGCCGAGCGTGGTATGCCGTTTCGTGTATTCGATAATGGACAACTGGACGCCGTCGTCGTGCAACGCGTTCACGGTGAGGCTCACCCCGTTCACCGTGATCGAGCCGTGGGCGACCATGAGTGGCCACAGGGTGGCCGGGAGCGCGACGTCGACGAGCCAGGCGTCACCTACCTGCTCGGTGCGGGCGACGACGCCGAGGGCGTCGACGTGTCCGAGCACCATATGGCCGCCCAGTCGATCACCGAGGCGCATGGCGCGTTCGAGGTTGACGTGGAAGCCAGCGCGCCACGCGTCGATGGTGGTACGCCCCAGCGTGGTGATCACGGCGGCCACCGTGAACCACCCGGCCCCGTCGTCGTCCACGCCGTGCTCGCGCACGGTCAAGCACGCGCCGTTGACGGCGATGCTTTCGCCGTCGACCAGGTCGGTATATCGGCATCGGATGCGCAGTTCGCGTCCGGCCGGCGTGTCGGCGACGTGGGTGATACGTCCCACGTCGTCCACGAGCCCCGTGAACATCCTCTCGTCAGTCTCCAGAAACAGCGTAGACGGTCATCAGGTCGGCACCCAGTGCCTTCCGCTCCACGACGCGAAACCGCGGCGCTTGCTCGGCCCGCTGCGACGGAAACGCCGCAAAGGCCGAGAGCGCGCCCGCGCCGAGGATGACCGGAGCCTGAAAGGTAACCAGTCGGTCGACGAGTCCGGCGGCCAAGAGCGAAGACGCGAGGGTCGCGCCCCCCTCCACCAACAGATGGCGGACACCGCGGGTGCCCAAGAGGCGCAGCGCCTCGGCGAGCGATCCGGCGGCGTACACCTCGACGCCGGCAGCGCGCAGCGTGGCCTCAGCGCTTGGGGAGGAGCCGTCGGTGAAATCGAGGACCGGAAGTGCAGGCGCCGTCCGGGCCAGTTGACCGTGCAGCGGGAGTCGAGCCGTCCGGTCGAACACGACGCGCAGGGGTGGGCGGCGCGGCATGGGCGCTTGACGGACCGTCAGCGCGGGGTCGTCGGCGATGGCGGTGCCAATCCCAACGGCAATCGCGTCGCTGTCCGCGCGGAGGCGGTGCACAGCCGCGCGGGCCTCCTCGCCGGTGAGCCAACCCGGCTGCCGCGAAGCATCAGCGATCGCGCCATCGATCGAGACCGCCAGCTTCAGGGTCACGAACGGACGATCAGCGCCGCGCACGGCGAAGAAGAACGGCGCGTTCTGATCCTGAGCCTCCCGTTCGAGCACGCCACCGACCACCTCGATCCCCGCCGCGGCCACGCGTGCCGCCCCACCGGCCGCCGTCGGGTTGGGGTCGTGCGCCGCAAAGACCACCCGGGCCACCCCAGCGGCGACCAACGCCTCGGAGCATGGACCGGTTTTCCCCGTGTGGTCGCACGGCTCGAGGGAGACGTAGGCCGTGGCCCCGCGCGCCAGCTCACCCGCGTCGCGGAGCGCGCTGACTTCCGCGTGGGCGTGTCCGTACTCAGCGTGCCACCCTTCCCCGACCACCACGCCATCACGCACGAGCACGGCACCGACCATAGGGTTGGGCGAAACACGCCCGGCTCCGCGCTCGGCGAGTTCGAGGGCGCGACGCATGAAGCGCACGTCGTCGGCTGCAGGAGCCACAACGTGCGCTTCAGGCGAGGCGGGCGACCCGCTACAGGCGGAAGGCGATCCCGAGCGATCCGTAGCGATACCCTTCATCGGCCTTGCGGCCGCCGAACTGATTGACGGTTTGCACGACAGTGCCAGCGCTGGACCAGCCATACTCGCCGACCAATCGGGCGATGCCGAGGCCAAGCGAGGCGTTCACGAACGCGGTGTTGCGTGTGGTCTTGTACCGGAGATCGGGCAACTGCACGAGAAAGCGTTGGCTGGTACCGACTACGGTCTCGTTGACCGAGGCGCGCATGGACGCGGACCCTTCGATGGCATCACGGCCGACGCCGGCGGCGACACCGAAGAGGAGGAAGCGCTTACTGGCCACGATGCGGATCGCGTTCGACGTGACCGAGGTGCCGGAGACGGTGAGCGTGTCGTTTTGGGAGGAGTAGCCGAAATCGACCGTCGGCATTTTGCGCCGCATGTAGCTGACGCTGAGCCCGGGAATGAACGACGATTCCTGCAGTGCACCGACGCGTACGCCATACTGGAAAGCTACCCCTCCGTCCTTCGGTGCCACGTCGAAGCTCGACTGCGTTACCGTGGGGAGGTACGAGGCGCCGAGAAGGACATCCACCCCGAGCGTATTGGTGAGTCCCAGCGGAATGCCCGGCAAAAGTCCGATGGCCGCGTCGGCCGACGGCAACGGAATGGGCGTGCGGGCGGCCCCGAAATCGGAGCCGACGGCAGCACCGATGACGCTGAGCGGGACGGCGTTTCGGGGCAGTTGCCCATCGACGGCACTGACGCGCAATGAGAAGGCGCGCTTGGGCCAGCCGCCGAGCGTGCCCCCTTCTCCGAGCAGGGGATTACCGGAGGACACCGCAACGCCCACCTGTGGGACGATGAAGCCGAACAGGTCACGCGCCTTCTGGCAGACGTCCGCTCCGGAGAGCGCGCCCGGCACGACCGAGCACGGCCCCGAGGTGGTCTGCGCGTTTAGGCGCGAGGCGTGCAGCGTGGTCACGGCCGCGAGAGCAGCGGCGGCGAAACCGACCGTGCGCTGCCGGCGTGCATTCACGTGGCGACCCCATCGAGGCGAACACGACCGGTGCCCGGGACGACCGTCCCGCATTGCCACGCGTCGATGCCGCATGCGGCGGCGCGCGACGTGATGTCGCGCACGTTGTCCTGCGCCGTGATGACGACCATGCCCACTCCCATGTTGAACGCCCGGAACATCTCGAGCGGCGCAACCGCCCCGGCCTCGGCCAATACCCGGAAGGTCGACGGGATGGTCCACGTGCCCGTATCGACGTCGGCATCCAGTGTGTCGGGGAGCGCACGATTCAAGTTGCCCGGCAGGCCGCCGCCGGTGATGTGCGCCATCGCGTGTACCTGGCCGAGCACCGGCGTGAGGCACTGCAGGTAGGAGCGGTGCACCTTGAGCATGACGTCGGCGACCGTGGCCCCATCGGCATCGGGGAACGCGTCATGCACGCCGAGCTGGAGCCGATCGCTGATGATGCGACGCGCCAGCGAATACCCGTTGGTGTGCAGCCCATCGCTGGCGAGCGCGACCAGCGCATCGCCTTGGCGCACCTTCGCGCTGGTGATGACCTGCGACTCTTCGACGATGCCGACGATGAAGCCGGCGAGATCGTAATCGGGGGGCGTGTAGACGCCCGGCATTTCCGCCGTTTCGCCGCCAATGAGCGCGCAGTGATTCTCGCGACATCCCGCCGCTACGCCGGCGACGACGCCTTCGACGACGTGCGGCAACAGCTTCCCGAACGCGACGTAGTCGAGGAAGAACATCGGAACGGCGCCCTGCACCAGGATGTCGTTCGTACAGTGATTGACGAGGCAGTGTCCGATCGTGTCGTGGCGATCGGCTTCGATGGCGATCTTGATCTTCGTCCCCACGCCGTCGGCGCTCGACACGAGCAACGGCGCGCGATAGCCCTCGGGAACGCGGAACATGCCACCGAAGCCACCGAACGCGCCGCGCGCGCCCGCCGTCATGGTGGACTGCACGAGCTTGGCGAGACGATGCTTCGAGTCTTCGGCGGCGTCGATATCGACGCCGGCAGACCGGTAGGTAAGCGGGGTGTCGCCGGACGTGCTCACGCGCCAAGGTCCTCGTCGAAGGCCACGAGCTGGCGGAACTCCTGCACGCGCGCGTCGATATCGGCGCGCGTGATCTCGAGCAGACGGCCGTTCGAGAACTTCTCGACGGCGAACGACCCCATCGCCGATCCGACCACGACGGCGCGACGCATGGACGCGTCGCTCAAGTCTCCGCTGGCGGCGAGCGACCCGATAAAGCCACCGGCGAAGGAATCGCCGGCCCCGGTGGGATCGAATACCGACTCGAGCGGATACGCCGGCGCGAAGAACACGCTCTCGCGCGTAAACATGAACGCGCCGTGCTCACCCTTCTTGATGAGGACGTGCTTGGGCCCCTTGTCGAGAATCCAGCGCGCGGCCTGCACGAGATTGGTGTGCTCAGTGAGCTGGCGTGCTTCCCCGTCGTTCAGCGTGATGAGATCCACGTGGCCGAGCAATTCGATGAGCTCCGGGCGACGCGACTCGATCCAGAAGTTCATCGTGTCGCACGCGACGAGGCGCGGCGTCTCCACCTGCTCGAGCACTTGGAGCTGCAAGCGCGGGTCGATGTTCGCGAGGAACACGAAGGGCGCCTTGCGGAACTGCTCGGGAATGATCGGGCGGAAATTCGAGAACACGCCGAGATGCGTCTCGAGTGTTTCGGCGGAGTTGAGATCGTGGCGGTAGCGCCCACGCCAGCGGAAGCTGGAGCCGCTCACCTGTTCGAGGCCGGCCAGATCCACTCCGCGATCGGCCAGCGGCTTCAGCAGGTCAACGGGGTAGTCGTCGCCGACCACACCGACGAGCTGTACGGGCGCAAAGTGCGACGCCGACGAGGAGAAGTAGGTGCCCGATCCGCCGAGCACGTCCTCGGCCTTGCCGAACGGTGTCTCGACGGAGTCGAGCGCGACGGACCCGACGACGAGCACCGGGCTGGCGGTACTGGGGAAACGACTCACATGCGCTCCGGCGCGGACAGTCCGAGAATGCGCAGGCCGGCGGCGATGCCGAGCTGCGTCGCACGCGCAAGCACGAGGCGCGCGCGCGTGATCGCCTCGGGCTCGCCGAGGACGTGATGCTTGTGGTACCACGTATGGCCGGCGCGGGCCGTTTCGAGCAACCAGGCCGCGATCCGATGCGGCTCGAGATTGTCCGCGGCTCCCTTCACCGTGGCCGGAAAATCGAGCAACTGCTTGACCAGCTCCTGCTCGGCCGGCTCGGACAGTACGCCGAGATCGACACCGTCGCCGGTGACCGTGGTCGCATCGATCTCGCCGACGCGGAAGATGCCGCACATGCGCGCATGCGCCATCTGCACGTAGTACACGGGGTTCTCTTCCGACTGGCTGCGCGCGAGGTCGACATCGAAGACGAGCTGGGAGTCGCCTTTGCGCATGAGGTAGAAATAGCGCACGGCGTCCCGACCGACTTCGTCGATGAGATCGCGCACCGTGACGTACGATCCGGCACGCTTGGAGATCTTCACCTCCTCGCCGCCCTTCATGACCGTCACCATCTGGTGCAACACGTAATCGGGGTACCCCTTGGGGATCCCGATATTGAGCGCCTGCAGGCCGGCACGCACGCGCGTAATGGTGCTGTGGTGGTCCGCGCCCTGCACATTGATCGCGCGACGATAGCCGCGCTCCCACTTGGTGACGTGATACGCGACGTCGGGCACGAAGTACGTGTAGTCGCCGCCCTTCGCCGCGCTCTTCTTCATCACGCGGTCCTTGTCGTCTCCGAAATCGGTGGTGCGGAGGAACAACGCACCCTCTTCCTCGTAGGTGTGCCCCGACTGCTTCAGCCCCTCGACCGTTTTGTTGACCGAGCCGTCGGTGTAGAGCGAGCTCTCGAGGTAGTACGTATCGAACTTGACGCCGAACGCCTGCATATCGAGATCCTGCTCATGACGGAGCGCGGCGACCGCAAACGCCTGCATCGCGTCGAGGTCGTTGCCGGCCGCATCGTCCGGATGCTCGACCACATACCGTTCCGCGATCTCGCGGATGTAGTCGCCGTGGTAGCCACCTTCGGGAATCTCAAGTGGCGCACCACCGATGGCGCGCACCTGTGCCTGTGTGCTCTTGGCGAGATTGGCGATCTGCGCACCGGCGTCGTTGTAATAGAACTCGCGATCGACGTTCCAGCCGGTGTACTCGAGCAGCGTACTGATGGCATCGCCGAGGGCGGCCTGGCGGCCGTGACCGACGTGCAGCGGGCCGGTGGGATTGGCCGAGACGAACTCCACCACCACGCGCGCACCGTGCCCGATGTCGAGGCGTCCGAAGGTGTCGGGCGACTCGAGAATGGTGAGCAACCCCCGCGCCTGAAACCCGGGATCGAGCCGAAAGTTGAGAAAGCCCGGGCCGGCGATTTCGGCGGCGGTCACACCGACGCTGGCCTTGTCCATCGCGGCGATGAGCGCTTCGGCGATGTCGCGCGGCTTCTTGCCGAGCGGCTTTGCGAGCGTCATGGCGAGATTGGTGGCCCAGTCGCCGAACGACGGATCACGCGGGCGTTCGAGGATGGGCGAAACGTCGTCGGGCGCACCGAGGGTGCGCGCTGCGCGCGAGAGCTCGGCGCGCAGGGCGTCGGCGTGAGTCACAGAATCCGGGATGTCAGGAAGGAAAACGCGACGCGGAGTCGCATCAGTCGGCGGACGACGACGACGGCGTGCTGGTCGACGGCTTCGACTCGCTCTTGGTGTCGCTCTTGCCGTCGCTTTTGGGGGCACTCTCGGTGGACGACGATGCGCCACCGGCGCGTTGGTCTTTCTTGCCGTCTTTGCCGTAGTCGGTGATGTAGAACCCGGATCCCTTGAACAGGAGACTGGCGCCACCCGAGATGATACGGGTGGCCACGCCCGTGCCATCGGGCGTGGGAATGCTTTCCGGGACCTCAGAGATCTTGAACCGCGCCTCGATGATGGACCCGTCGGGGCAGCGGAACTCGTAAGTCGGCATGGCTACGTTACTTGGCTAGGGTCAGACAGCCATGAAACGTAGCCCGGTTGGCCCCAAGGTTCAACCGGTGCGGCTCAGGTCACCGTCAGCGTTGCCGCACCCGGCGTGTAGATCACTGTGAGCGGGGTGAGGTTCTCGGCCCGTTGCGGCGACGATTGCCAGACGCCAGCGCCGTTGAACAGCGCCCCATGATTCGGGCACCGGAAGCTGGCGCCGTTCACCACGTTGATGGTGGTGCCGGCATGCGGGCACCGCATGGAAAACGCGGCGAAGCTGGTGGCACTAACGCGCACCACGGCAACCGGGCCACCATTGACGTTCCCCACGCTGCCGGCGACACCGCCGACATTGGCCAGCGCAGGCCACGCCGAAATGGTGACTTGGAGGCCCGTCGTGGTGACCGTGAGCGTGACCGTGATCGAGCGCGACGCGACGCCAGTGGCGCTGACGGTGAGGGTGGCCGTGTAGCTGCCGATGGCCAGCGCTCCGGCGGTGGCCCGCACAGTGAGCGCGGCGGGGGCGGTGGTTTGGCTGAGCGTCGCGGAAAGCCATCCGGTCCCACCGGTGCCGTACGCCACCGTGGTCGCCAGCCCAATGAGCGTGCCGCCGCCGCTGTTGATGCACTGCACCACCTGAGGCGCCGGCGCGCTGCCGAGGGGGCCGCTGAACGACAACGCCGCGGTGGAGAGCTGCAAGGAGGCGGGGGTGGACAGATCCTGGACCAACAACGACACGGTGAGGGTCTGTGCGCCGTTGCTGATGCCGGCGCCCGTGACGGATACGGTTGCCGTGTAGGTGCCGACCGGCAGCGTGCCGCGCTGCGCGGAGAGCGTGAGCACCGACGGCGCCGAGGCCTGGCTGAGCGAGAGCGAGAGCCAACCGGTTCGCTGCCCCGACCCATACGTGAGCGTGACGGCCAGTCCACTGAGAATACCGCCGCCGTCGTTCGCAATCGCGACTGTCTGCGCGGCCGGCGCCGCGCCGGTGAGCGAGGTGACGAACACCACGGTGTTGCGATCGAGCGCGAGGACGGGCGGCGTGATCGCCCCGCCAATCTGGAGCGATCCGTCGCTGTTGCGTCGCACGTCGAGCGCCGTGAGCCCCGCCGTGGGCTGTCCGCTGAGCCACGTCCCGTCAGTTGCGAACACGGCTTCGTGGTTGGGGCATCGCAGGCGGTCCGACGCGACCTCCACGATGGTGCCGCGGTGCGGACACACGAGCGACAGCGCACGGAACTGCGCGCTGCCGACGCGTTCCACCAGCACCGGTGCCGAGGTGCCGGACGCCACCACGGTGCGGCCACCGATCTGCGCTAACTCCGGGATGGCGGCGGGATCCAAGCGGAAGGGCGCCGGGACGGCATCGAGGACCTGCTCCGGCGCGCCAATGATGCCGTCTCCACACCCCGACACGAGGGCACCGAGCGACAGCACGGAGGCGGAGGCCAGAAACTGACGCCGGTCGAGGCGATGACATCCACCACACGGCGACGGCTCGGAGGATGGGACGGGCGACGGCGGGGAGGTCGGATCGGAGCGCATACATAGATTTTAACGCGGGACCGCGCAATGTCGAGTTTGCGCATCGCGGGGGCGGCGCGGAGGCATTCCTACGGGGGCGCACGGGGGCGGCTAGACAGTCCGCGCCACAACCGGCAGGTTGACCGGATGCGTTTTTCAGCTCTCCGAGGCTCCTTGAGCCGCCCGCTTACCCACCTCCTCGCCGCCGTTGGCTGTTTCGTTGCGTCGAGCATGGAAGGCGCCGCGCAGCCGTCGCCGTCCTCCCGTCCCACGCCAGGTTCCACGAAGGCGGCTGGGACTGCTCCACTGACGGGAGCCATGACCGGTCCCGGCGTGTCGGCCGCGCTGGCGCGCCTCCGTGCGGCACAGTTGACCGACGTGGCCTACGATCTCGCGCTCGCGGTGAGCGCGGGGGATACCGCGACCGGACGGGTGACGGTGTCGTTCACCCAGCGCTCGCCGGGGGATGTCGTGCTCGACTTCCGCGGGCTGTCGGTGAGCGACGGCCGGATCAACGGCACCGCCTGGCCGGAGATCGTGACGGCGTGGAATCGGCACCACCTCGTCATTCCGGCGGCGCGTCTGCGCCGCGGCCGCAACGCGGTCGAGGTGGCGTTCGAGACGCCGGTCGCACAGGCCGGCGCCAGTATCATCCGCAACCGTGATGTCACCGACGGCAACGTGTATTTGTACACGCTGCTCGTGCCGTCCGATGCCAACCTGCTCTTCCCCTGCTTCGACCAGCCCGATCTCAAGGCCAAGGTCAGCCTGACGCTGACGACGCCATCGACGTGGCGAGCGCTGGCGAACGGCGCCGAGATCGGCACCGACACCGTGGGACCATCGGTCAGGCATCGCTTCCGCGAGACGGAGCGACTCAGCACGTATCTGATTGCCTTCGCGGCCGGTCCGTGGGCCAGCGTGACGCGCACCGTGGCCACGAGCACGTCGGCGGCGCCGGTGCCCGTGTCGCTCTGGATGCGACAGTCGCGCCGCGCCGAAGCGGAGAGCGACACGTTGATCGAGATGAACGCGCGGGCGTTGCGGTGGCTGGGCGATTGGTTCGGCATTCCCTACGCCTTCCACAAGTTCGATGCATTGCTCGCCCCGGCGTTTCCGTTCGGCGGCATGGAGCATCCCGGCGCCGTGTTCTACAATGAAGAGAGTTTCATCTACCGCGAGCGCGCCACCGTGTCGCAGTTGCTTGGCCGACAGGCGACGACGTTTCATGAAGTCGCGCACCAGTGGTTCGGCGACTACCTCACGATGCGCTGGTTCGACGACCTGTGGCTGAAGGAGGGCTTCGCCACCTACATGGCGGCCCGCATGCAAGCCGATCTCGAGCCCGCGTCGAATGCGTGGAAGACGTTCTACCTGCGCAACAAGCCGGTGGCGTACGCGACCGACGCGACGGCGGGAACGACGCCGATCTGGCAGCAGCTGGGTAACCTCGATCAGGCGAAGAGCAACTACGGACCGATCGTGTACAACAAGGCGCCGGGCGTGCTGAAGCAGCTCGAGTATCTCGTGGGGGCAGCGGCGTTTCAGCGCGGTGTGCAGGACTTCCTGCGCGGCCACGCCTATGGCAACGGCACGTGGCGCGAATTGCTGGCCAGCGTGGGCCAGGCGGCGCATCGCGACCTGACGGCGTGGGGACAGGCGTGGATGCTGCGCCCCGGCATGCCGCTGGTGGAGCAGCGCCTCACCGTACGCAACGGCGTCGTACAGCGCTTGGCGCTGGTGCAACGCGCAGCGCAGCCGGCGCTGTCGGGACGCGGTGCGTGGCCGCTCAAGGTGCAGGTCTTGCTGTATTACGCCAACCAGCAGCCGGTGCGGCTGCCGGTGGAGCTGCGCGGCGATACCACTATTGTGGCGGCAGCGGCCGGGCGACCAGCGCCCGACTTCGTGTTCGCGAACGACGGTGACTATGGCTACGCGATCGTGCTCCCCGATTCGATGAGCGTGCAGTGGCTCGAGCAGCACATCACCGACGTGGACGATGATTTCCTGCGCGCGATGGTGTGGGGCGCGCTGTGGGACCTGGTGCGTGAGGCGCGGCTGTCGCCGACGCGCTATGCGGAGATGGTGCTGCGCGCGTTGCCCACCGAACGGGACGAGCAGATCTCCGGCACACTGGTGGGGCGCTTGGTGACCGTCATCGGGCGCTACAGCGATGACGCGACACGTGAAGCGCTGCTGGCGCGCGCCGAGCCGCTGCTGCTGGCGGGCGCCGCCGACAGCGCGCGGAGTTATGGCCAGCGCAAGACGCAGTTGGATGCGGTGATCGGACTCGCGCGGTCGTCGGCCTCGCTGCAGCGGCTGGATCGCTGGCTCGATGGCGATACGGCCGCCGGTCTGGCGCTCCGACCGCCCACGCGGTGGTCGATCGTGACACGCCTGGTGGCGCGCACCGCTCCCACGGCGGCGGCGCGTCTCGCGGCCGAAGCGCGCCGCGATTCCACGAGCGAGGGGCAACGTCAGGCGTTTGTGGCGGACGCCGCGCGCCCGGATTCGGCGCATAAGCGGGCGCTGTTCACGCGCTGGTTCGCGGACGCGTCATTGAATGAGGAGTGGGTGACGTCGAGCCTGCGCAGCTTCCACGATCTGGATCAGTCGGCACTGACGTCGGCGTATCTGGTGCCCGCGCTCGATACCCTGCCGTGGATTCAGCAGAATCGCCGCATCTTTTTCTTGGGGAGCTGGCTGGGGGCCACGATCGGGGGGCAAGGCGACGCCGAGGCGCTGCTGCGGATTGACCGCTGGCTGGCCGCGCATGGAGCGCTGCCGCCCGACCTCCAGCAGAAGATCCGGCAAAGCCGTGACGAGCTCGAGCGTACGGTGCGGATCCGGCAGGTGTTCGCAGCGGGCGCGGCTCGTCCCTGATCGCGAGCTGAGCGCCGCTGCGACGAGGGGCTGATCGTATCGGGCTCCAGCCGACGGAGACCACACGATTTGAAGGTGTGACCTAGCTGGGGGGGTGGCGCTGTTGATAGCTTTGGGTCCAGTTGCGGTGTCTGGATTGCGTGACTGTTGTGTCCCGATCTGGCACCAAAAGAGCCGACCGCATGACGAGACAGGTTCGTCGTGCGGCCGGCGCCCCCTCCCGCTCCGCCTTTCCCTCCATCGGAGACCCTCTATGGGTAGGTTTTTCTCACTCGCCGCCGCTGCGTTTGCGGTTGCCGTGCTGCCGCTTCACGCGGATGCACAAACCCGAGATGTCTCGGGTAAGGTGACGCAGGCTGTCGTCGGCACCCCCATCGCCGACGTCACCGTCAGCATCGTCGGACAGCAGGTTGGTGTCCGCACCAACGAACGCGGCGAATTCCGCATGCGCGTACCCTCGGGCGAGGTGGTCTTGCTCGCGCGCCAGCTGGGCTTCAAGCGCCAGACGATCCGGCTTGGTCCGACCGAAAACACGGCCAACTTCGTCCTGGAAAAGGACGTGCTGCAGCTGGAAGGCGTGACGGTGACCGGTGCTGCCACCACGGTGGATCGCCGCGTGGCGGCCACGGCCGTGGCCTCCGTGAGCTCGCTGGAACTCAATCGCGTCCCGGCCCGCTCCATCGAGAGCAACCTGGCCGGTAAGGTGGCGGGCGCGCGCATTTTCGAAAACAGCGGTGCGCCGGGCGGTGGTGCTCAGGTGCAGATCCGCGGCGCCACCTCCGTGCTGGGTCAGGGTGACCCGCTGTACGTGGTGGACGGTGTGATCGTCTCCAACGCGGGTGTCTCGTCGGGTGCCTCGGCGATCACGCGCGCCGGTGGTACGGTGGGTTCGAACCAAGACCAGGTGGTAAACCGCTTGGCCGATCTCAATCCGAACGACATTGAGAGCGTTGAAGTGCTGAAGTCGGCCGCGGCGACGGCCATTTACGGGTCGCGCGCCACCAACGGCGTGGTGGTGATCACCACGAAGAAGGGCTCCGCCGGTCAGCCCAAGTGGAACGTGACGCAGCGCGTTGGCACTCAGCAGCTCATGCGCTCGCTGGGCCATCGCCAGTACGCCACGCTCACCGACGTGCTGCCGTTTGTCGGTGGCCCGGTGGGCGAGGCAGCGGCGCGTGCAGCGTGCACGCCCAACTGCACCAACTACGACTGGCAGGGACAGCTGTACGGCCGCACCGATCCGTCGTACGAGACGCTCATTTCGTCGTCGGGCGGTTCGGGGAACACCCGTTACTTCGCCTCGCTCAATGACCGGCAGGAGTCGGGCATCATGATCAACACCGGCGCCCGGCGCACCGGTGGCCGTATCAACCTCGACCAGACGCTCGGCAGCAAGCTCACCGCCAGCATGGGCCTCGACGTTACGCGCAACTTCCTGCAGCGCGGTATCGGCAACAACAACAACGCCGGTGTCAGCCCCACGTACGTGTTCGGCTACACGCCGGCGATCATCGACCTGAACACCAAGCTTGCGAACGGCCGCTACCCCAACATGCCCTTCTACGGCGGCGGCGTGGGGATCGCGAATCCGTTTGAAGTGATCCGTGACATTCAGAGCGATGAATCGGTGTTCCGTCAGGCCGGTAACATCCGCCTCAACTACACGGCGCTGAGCACGGCCCGTCACAGCGTCCAGATCTCGAGTCTCACCGGCGTGGACCGCTTCCAGCAGGAAGGCGTGCAGTACTCGCCCAACTATCTGCAGTTTGAACCGGCCGACGGCTTCCTGGGCACGGCCGGCCAGAACAACGTCTCAAGCCTCCAGACCAACGCCGGCTTGAATGCGGTGTGGACCTGGACCCCCGCCAACAAGCTGGTGACGTCGTTCACCACCTCGGTGGGTGGTACCTATGAGCGGCAGAAGCAGGAGATCTACCGCATCCGTGGCCGTGGTCTGCTCCCCACGCGCCGGATTGCCGCCAACGCGCAGGACATCGCAACGGAAGACACGCGCACCGAGTTCCGCGACCAGTCGTACTACGTGAACGAGCAGGTGCTGTTGTTGGACGAGAAGCTGGCCCTCAACGTGGGCTTCCGTGCCGACCGCTCGAGCGCCAATGGCGACCGGGGAATGTTCTACCTGTTTCCGAAGTACTCCGGCTCGTACCGCTTCGTGAAGCCGCTCACGGACAAGATCGACGAAGTCAAGTTCCGCGGCGCATGGGGACAGTCGGGCAATCGCCCGCGCTACGGTGATCGCGACATCCTGTACGCCGACGGTGGTCTGATCGGTGGCCAGAATTCGCTCGTCTCCAACGGGTTGCTCGGCAACACGGGCATCAAGCCGGAAGTCATGAACGAGTTGGAGTTCGGTATGGACGCCCAGCTCTTCGGTTCGCGCGTTGGTGTTGAAGTCACGCGCTACCAGCGGAAGATCACCGACCTGCTGCTCACCTTCCCGCTGCCGCCGTCGTCGGGGTTGGGTAACCAGATCATTAATGGTGGTCAGCTGTCGGTGCTGGGTACTGAAGGCGTGCTCTCGCTGGTGCCGATCCGCCGTGGCAACTTCGAGTGGACCAGCCGCATCATCTACAACGCCAACGTCCAGTACACCAACGACATCCCGGTTCCGGCCTTCCCGGTGCCCGGCTCGTTCGGTGCGGCGTATGGCCGGAATCGCATCACGCCAAACCTCCGCTCCACGTACATCTGGTCGAATGCGCCGCTGGGTGCGAATGGCGCGGTGCGTGACACGATCACGGGGGACGCGAACCCTATTCACACCACCACCTTCAACAACGACTTCACGTGGAAGCGCTTCACGTTCTCGGCGTTGCTGGACTGGCGGGCGGGCGGTTTCGTGTCGAACATGACGAACAACCTGTGGGACGAAGGCAAGCAGTCGCGCGACTACGATGAAGCGGCGCCGACCTCCATGCTCCCGGGCTCTCGCCCGTGCGGCGCCACGGAGACGTTGGGATTGTGCCGCTTCAACACCTTCAACGCCGGTGACACGCGCGTCTACATGCAGAACGCGTCGTACGTGAAGCTGCGTGAAATCACGATCAACTATCAGGCGCCGGATTCGTGGGCCCAGAAGATCCCTGGTGGCAAGTCGCTGCGCTTCAACCTCAGCGGCCGTAACCTCGCACTCTTCTCCGATTACTGGGGCTTCGATCCGGAGTTCAACAACTTCGGCAACACGAACTTCAACCGGTTCATCGACCTCGCGCCGTTCCCGCCGAGCCGTCAGTTCTTCTTCAGCGTCGACGTGGGGTTCTGATCCATGACGACCACTCATAATTCCGGCGCTTCGCGGATGACCAAGCAGACCACGCGCACCCTGGGTGCGCTGTCCCTCGCGTCGCTGTCGCTTGCTGCGTGCAGCAAGGACACGCTCAACATCACCAACCCCAACACGCCCACGGTTGCCGCTGCCAGCGCCGACCCGCAGGCGCTGCAGCTGCTGGCTACCGGCCTGCTCCGGCAGAACCGGAACAGCCGCGGCGGCTTCATCACCGAGACTGGCCGGTTCGGGCGTGAAGCCTACGTGTATACGCCGTCGGAAGGGCGCAACACGTCGGCGTACCTCATCGGGATTTCCGGACAGAACCGGCTCGATCCGGCCGGCTTTGCCGTGGGCAGCTGGGGCGGCCCGTACGGCAACCTGCGCGACGCGTTCAACTTCAAGAACACGGTGGCGACGTCGACGCTCACGGCGGAGCAGAAGCGCGCCGCTCTGGGTTTCGCCAAAACCATTGAAGGCATCGAGCTGCTCACGGTGATCGCCACCCGCGACACCATCGGTGCGGTGGTGCAGATCAACAAGGACGCAACGGACCTCGCGCCGTTTGTGTCGCGTGACTCCGTCTACCGGTTCCTCCAGAACGTGCTGGATGAAGCGGCGGCCGATCTGGCGGCGGGTGGAGCGGCGTTCCCGTTCAGCCTGAACTCGGGATTCACCGGCTTTAACACGCCGGCCACATTCCGCCAGTTCAATCGCGCGATGGCGGCACGGGCAGCGGCGTATCATGCCACGGCTGGCGGCGGCGCCGCGGCGTGGACGCGGGCCCGTACGGCGCTCGATGCCTCGTTCATTAACGTGAACGCGACCTCGGCGACGGCCTACAATGTGGGCGTGTACCACCCGTACGCGGCGGCTCCCGACGTCACCAACCCCTTGGCGACGGCCACCAACACGGACCTGTACGCTCACATGTCCATCGACGCCGACGCGCCCCTCAAGGCCGACGGCACCAAGGACAACCGCTTCCTGGCCAAGATCGGAACGCGGCCAGTGCGGAATGCGCCGCAGGGGCTGGGTGCCCCGTCGTCGCTGGGCTTCCAGATCTATCCGGCCATCACCACGTCCATCCCGATCATCCGCAACGAAGAGCTCATGCTCCTCCGCGCTGAGATCCTGTTGGCGACCGGTGATAAGGCCGGGGCCCTCGCGATGATCAACAACATCCGCGTGAACTCGGGTGGCCTTGCGCCCAGCACGCTCACCGCGTCATCGCCGGACGCGGATATCGTGACCGAGATCCTCGTGCAGAAGCGCTACTCGCTGCTGCTCGAAGGACACCGGTGGGTTGACATGCGCCGCTATGGCCGACTCAACCAGCTGCCGCTGGACCTCACCTCGGGGGTGAACGCGCACTTTGTAGCGCGGGTGCAACCGTTGCCGCAGGGTGAGTGCCTGGTGCGTGCGGGTAAGACCGGTGCGCTGGCCGGACCGGGCTGCTAGTTGAGTAGGGAGTAGGGAGTACGACGAAACGCCCCCGTGAGAATTTTCTCACGGGGGCGTTTTGCTACGGCGCAGGCTATCGATCAGTATCCGTCGCGCGTCCAGAACGCCACCACCCCACACCGCCGGTCGACTCCGCCAAACTGCGGTGGTACCGTGGCCGCGCCCGAATACACCTCGATGCCCGCGATTTGCTTGGGTGGTGGCAGCAGGTCCAGGTTGAAGTTGCGCGGTAAAATGATGCCGTCGAGGATGACCTGCATGGCGCAGGCTTGCTGCTGCTGGGAGTCGGTGAAGCCACCGGCCTCACGTCGCGAGTAGACCTGGGTGCCGGCGAACGCCTGGGTCGTCACCTGCGACACCTCCACCCCGCGCATGTAGCGCAGGAAGTCGGAGCTCTGGATCGACCCGCGCCGCTCGATCTCCTCCTGTGTGATGAACTGCCCCTGCCCCTGCTGTCGGCGCTTCTCGAAGTCGAGCATGCGCATGGTGACGCGGCTGCCGCGCACCCGCACGGTATCGAGCAGGTTGTTGGAGCGCAGAAGCGTGTAGGAGAGGCGCAACGTGTCTTTGTCCGGGACGTCGATGATACCCGAGGTTGGTGCGAAACCAATGCGCCGTACCACAATCAAGTACTGGCCAGGCGGCACCTGCAGCATCCGGAAGCGGCCATTCTCGCCGGTCACCACGCGCGCCGCCGTACCCACCACGGAGATATCGGCGCTCACGAGGGGACGGAGCAGCGTGTCGGTGACGACGCCATCAATCACGGATTGCGCACCGGCCAGCCGACGGGCGGCGGCGTCGGCGCGATCGCGTTCCTGTGCCGCGCGATCGAGCACGGTCGTTCGCTGCTGGGCGCGCAACTCCGTTGCGAGGAACGGTACGCCACAGAGCGTGGCCACGGCGAGGTAGTGTCGGACACGCGACGAGGATACGGACGTTTTGCTCATGGCTGAATCATAGCGAGACACGCTCTCCGCTTAGTGTACTGGACAGGCGGCGCCGGGTTGAGGCGCCTACTTCTTCTTGAGGTCACCGCACGCCACGATGATGCCCATGGCGGCGGACGCGTCGTGGATGTTGACGTAGTACGTCGTCGTGTCGGCCAAGGCGACGGCCAAAGTAGCCTTGCCCGTGCCCTGCCCCTTGTCGTTGATGGCGATGGGCACATACGCGCGCCCACCGCCCACTACCCCACCGCTCTTCTCACAGGTCCCGGTATGGATGTGCCACGGCCGCGTGGCCCCAGGGGTGTCGTCGGTCAGCGTGACGGCGATCTCGGTCCCAGTGCCGTCCTTGGTTGGCGTCACGGTTGCCGTGCCATGTGCCTTGCGCCCATCCTTGCCGACCAGCGTCGCGGCGTAATCGGTGAGGGGTCTGGCGATGGCAAAGAGGACGGCGCTCTGGCCGACGAGGGCGGCGCTGAGCGCCATCCAGCGAGAAGTCGTACGGCGGGGCATCAGACACTCCGGTGTGAGGACGAGAGACAAACTACGGACGGCGAGCGGGAGGCCGAGCGCTTGGACGTGGCCTTGGCGGTCGCCGAGTGGTACCGCGGTCCGCTCGCACACCCTCGATGACGAACATCGCGGTGAAGAGCAGCACCGCGACGCCGATGATGGCCAAGAGCGCGCGTGTTCGAGTGGCGCCAGTGGTGATGACGAAGGTCCCGACCAGCACCGGCACGAAGAGCAGCACCACGCGCATCACGAGGCGATCAAACGGACCCGGTACGATCTTGGTGGTGCGCGGCGTGATCCCGAGTCGATACTCGGCTTCGCCGGCGAGGCGGAACACGCCGTCCTCGATCGCCAGGAACCAGCGCACGGGCGCTACGCGGGTGATCCGTGCCCGAAGCGTCGCCTTCATGCCGGTACGCGATCGAAGAGCGATGGCGGATCCGACGTGTCATCCCAGCCAATCGGGTCCCCCACGGCAATGTCGCCGTCGTCGAGGATCACCGCGAACGCCCCGCCGCCCCATGCGGGCCGCATGACGGCCTGCAGCCCCGGATACACCTCATCCATTTGGTGACATGGCTTCGTCTCGCCGGCGATCTGCACGCGCACCCCACCAAGGCGGAGCACGCGCCCGCGCGAATTCACGAGCGGGATCCCGCGCACCAGTACGTTGGCGCGTCGACGTATGGGGCCCAGGGCCGGATCGTCGTCGCGCCCGAGGGCCGCCAGATGTTCGGCCCAACGCTCGGCCTCGAGGAAGGTGATCTGCCGCCGGCCGCGCTGATTCGCGTTGCCCACGAGTCCACGCTGCGTACGCAGGCTCGCCGATGCCACGGGATCCATGGGGCCTCGCTTGGCGCGCTTGAGCCAGATCTGTTCGATGATGCCAGACGGCAGGAGCGGAGTGGACATCAGGTGCGCTCCACGATGCGATCGATGAGAAAGCTGGACTGCTCAAGCGCTTCGGCAGTGAAGTCGCCGAAGAACGTACGCACGTCATCGAAGAGGCGCGAGAATGCCGCTTGGTCACCGCGGGCGAGGATGTCGGCGACATCCTGCACCGACTGACCGAAGGCCGCGGTGATCTCGGCAGTGCCCGGATTCCGCATCTCGATGGAGCCGTAGAGGGCGGGATCCTGCGCGAAATGCCGTGCCGCGACGTACAACTCCAACAGGTAGGCCGGAGAGGTAAAGGGCAACGTCTCCGCCAGCGGCACCCCGAGGCGACTGAGCGTGAGCCCCTGCACCTGCGTCTGAAAGTGCGTGAGCACCTGCACGACCGACATCGCCCGATCGTGCTGCGCCGCCGTCGCTTCGGTGACGACAAGACCTCGGGCGGCGAACGACTGCGCGACCCAATCCGCCCAGGTATCGCCGCGAGCGCGACAGACGACCACGCGCTGCCCCTGCAGCGTGTGCACGCTGGGTCCGAACATGGGATGGGTGCCGACCACGCTGGCACCCGTCACCGCGAGCATGGCTTGCATGGGCGCCTCCTTCACGCTGGTCACATCCATCAGCAGCGCGTCGTCACGCACGTGAGGGCCGACGGCGCGAATGACCGCCTCGGTGACGTCGATCGGCACACTCACCACGACGACGTCGGCCACCGCCGCTGCCTCCTCGGCGCGTAGGTCGGTGTCCGTGTCGACGAGGAGCAGGCGGTGGCCGAGGTCGCCGAAGAGGCGCGACAGGACGCGACCGATGCGTCCGTGTCCGCCGATGATCGCGATGGTGTACGAGGCGGCATCCATGGGGACTTCGGCCCGCAGCGCGGCCTGATGATCACGACTCGAGCGCATCAGCAACCGGAAGATCGACTCGGTCTCATCACTGGGGAGACCCAGTTCGCGCGCATGCTCATGGCGATCTCGCAGCAGTTCACGCTCGCGGCTCGCGTCGCGAATCTTGAGGCCGTACTGACGCTTGTAGGCGGCGACTTCCGCCACCAGCGCCATGCGCTTGGCCATGATCTGCAACAGGTCACGATCGAGCGCGTCGATCATGGCGCGCACGACGGGGAGCGGCCGCGGGGTGTCAGCCATGCGCACGCCGACAGCAACGCGTCACGCCGGCACTCCGTATCCCGCGGAAGCTCGAAACGAGCGTCATGATCGCGGGACTCAACAGGATCCGTCTCATTGAAGTCATCCGTATGAACGTAGCGTGCTCCCGGTGGTTCGTCACGATCAAGCTCGAGCCGGTGCCGACGGTGAGTACGTCGTCACGAATACAGCACCGGCACCGGCAACGGCGAGCAGCAACGGCGAACAGCAACAGCGAACAGCAACAGAGAAGAGCAACGGCCTGAACACGGATTGCACTGATTACGCGGACAACAACACGGATAAGCAAACGGCGATTCTTTCGCTTATCCGTGTTGGTTCTGTGTAATCTGTGTAATCTGTGTAATCTGTGACATCCGTGTTCTGGCTTGTGCCGTTGGCGCTCACAGGCTTGGCTGGTACCGCCCCCACACCTTCTCCAAGGTATCCGCAATCTCGCCGACCGATGCGCGCACGCGCACGGCATCGATGATGCGCGGCATGAGCGGGGCGCGGGCCCCGACATGGGCGGGCAGGTATTCGGGGGCGATGTCGGCGATGGCCTGCAGTGCTACCTGTACCGCCGCGTTATCGCGCGTCGCCTTCACCCGCGTCAGTGCGGCGACTTGACCGACTTCGAGTGCGCTGAAGTCGGGCGCCGGAATGATCGGCGGATCCTGTCCGTCGCCGAACTTGTTGACGCCGACAACGACGGTCTCACCGGCCTCTACACGCAACTGATATTCGTAGGCGCTGCGGCCGATTTCCTCCTGAAAGAAACCGGCGCGAATCGCGGCCGCGGCGCCACCGAGCGCGTCGACCTTCTCGAGCAGTGCGAGCGCCCGCGCTTCCACGGCATCGGTCAGCTGTTCCACATACCAGCTGCCGGCGAGCGGATCGGCGGTTTGCGCGACGCCCGACTCGTACCCGACGATCTGCTGCGTGCGTAGCGCGAGCGTGGCCGCTTCGGCGGTGGGCAGCGCGAGCGCTTCGTCGTAGCCGTTGGTGTGCAGCGACTGCGTGCCCCCGAGTGTGGCGGCCAACGCCTGCACGGTCACGCGCACCACGTTGTTGAGGGGCTGCTGCGCGGTGAGCGTAACGCCGCCGGTCTGCGTGTGAAAGCGTAGCTTGCAGCTGGCGTCGTTGGCACCGAAGCGCTCACGCATGAGGCGGGCCCACAACCGACGCGCGGCGCGGAACTTGGCGACCTCCTCGAAGAGGTCGCTGTGCGCCGCGAAGAAGAACGACAGGCGCGGCGCAAAGGCATCGACGGCGAGTCCGGTGTCGACGGCCTGTTGCACGTAGGCGATGGCATCGGCGAAGGTGAACGCCACTTCCTGCACGGCGGTGGCGCCCGCTTCGCGGATGTGGTAGCCCGAGATGGAAATCGGATTCCACTGCGGCACTTCGGCCGCACAGAAGCGGAACATCTCGGCCGTGAGCGCGAGCGAGGGATCGGGCGGATAGATATACGTGCCGCGCGCGATGTATTCCTTGAGAATGTCGTTCTGCACCGTACCCGAGAGCGCTGCGCGTGCAATGCCGCGTTCTTCCGCCACCACGATGTACATCGCCAGCAACGTGGACGCCGTCGAGTTGATGGTCATCGACGACGAGACTTTGTCGAGCGGAATGCCGTCGAGCAGCACGTGCATGTCGTCGACCGTATCGATAGCCACGCCGACGCGCCCCACTTCACCACTCGCCCGCGGCGAGTCGGAGTCGATGCCCATCTGCGTGGGCAGGTCGAAGGCGACCGAGAGCCCGGTCTGCCCCGCCTCCAGCAGCAGGCGAAAGCGCTCGTTGGTGGCACGCGCCGTGCCGAAGCCCGCGTACTGGCGCATCGTCCAGAGACGACCGCGGTACATCGTGGGCTGCACACCGCGCGTGAAGGGAAACTGACCGGGATCGGCCAGATCACGCGCGTAGTCAACACGGGCGTCGTCCGGACGGACGACGCCGGGAATCGGAATGCCGGAGGGGGAGATTCGCTCGCTCATCCCTCCAATCTAGCGATCAGGACGCTGGCGTCGGAGCCGGCGTCGCGGGTCGGCTGCCACGCCGCTCAGGAATGCCGGGCGCGACGTACTGCGGGAGCGGGAACTCGGACACGGTTTCCACTTCCGCCTTGCTGCCAAGGTAGAGCGGCGTGCGCTCGTGCAGCTCGGTGGGCTGCACATCGAGGATGCGGCCGTACCCGTTCGTGGCCAAGCCGCCCGCCTGCTCGGCGATAAAGGCCAACGGATTCGCCTCGTACAGCAGCCGCAACTTGCCCTTGGGCGACTTCTCGTTGGCGGGATAGCAGAACACGCCGCCGCCGAGGAGGTTGCGATGGAAGTCGGCCACGAGCGATCCCACGTAGCGCACGTTCAACGGCGCCCGCTGACCGTCCAACCCGCGATAGCGACGCATGAGCGCGCGCGTGGGCTCCGGCCAATCCTGCTCGTAGGCATCGTTCACGGAGAGATACCGCGCCCGCGCCGGGATCTGAATGTTGGGATGCGACAGCAGGAACTCGCCGATGGACGGGTCGAGCGTAAAGCCGTGGGCACCCTGCCCCGTGGTGTACACCAGCATCGTGCTCGAGCCGTAGATCACGTAGCCGGCGGCCACCTGACGGCGCCCCGGCTGGAGCATGTCCTCCATCTCGCCGCGTGCGCCGCGGGTGATCTTCTGGTACACCGAGAAGATGGTGCCAACGGGCACGTTGACGTCGATGTTGGACGATCCATCGAGGGGATCGAACAGCAGCACATACTTGCCGGCGCGGAAGCCTTCGGGAATGTGGATGATGTCCGGCTCCTCTTCGGACGCCATGGCACACAACCGGCCACCATGATCGAATGCCTTGACGATGATTTCGTTGGAAATCACGTCGAGCTTCTGCTGCACCTCCCCCTGGACGTTCACGTCGCTGGTCGCGCCGAGAATGTCCGCGAGTCCGGCACTTCGCACTTTGTTCGCGATCATCTTGCCGGCGAGCGCCATGTCGTAGAGGATGCCGGACAATTCGCCGGTGGCCTCGGGGAACATGCGTTCCTGCTCGATGATGAAACGTTCGATCGTGACGACGGAGGTCGCAGTATGCCTGACCACGGTTCTACTCCTGGGGGGAGACGGGCGCGCAGGAGCGCAGCAGCGTTTGACCCCGACCCGGCGGATCGGCGAGAGACGCATGGAAGGACGGTTGGTACCCTGGCGGCGAACGCGGAGCGCACGTCGTCCATCGTGCAAACTGGCGTACGTGGGGATCGTCGGGCAAGAGCCACACGCGCGCCGGCACGGTCGATCAGCGTCGTGCGGCGGATCGTTCGGCGATTCGCCAGCGGTCGCCGTGCGCCACCGCGTCGAGCCAGAGGCCGTTCGTGGTGATGACGACCGACCCTTCGAGGTCGGAACGGAGCAACGGCACGTTCCACCCCGCGAAACGCGCGAGTACCTCCGGAGACGGGTGCCGATAGCGGTTGCCGGCACCAACCGACACCAACCCCACGAGCGGGTCGACGGCGCGCACGAAGTCCGCCGACGAGCTGGTCCGGCTACCGTGATGACCAAGCTTCAGCACGTCGGCCTGCAGCGCGTCCGGCGGAAGCCGCTCCAACAGCCAGGATTCTTCCTGCCCTTCGGCGTCGCCCATGAACAGGAAGCGTCGGCGGCCGTACGAGACGCGGAGCACCACGGACGTTTCGTTCGCATCGTGCTGTGCCGCCGTCCAGCTCGAGTCGGGGGCGAGCACGTCGATGGTGACACCGTCGAGCTGCCAGCGTTGACCAGGGTGCACCCGGCGCCACGGTTTTCCGCTCTCGCGGAGCGCCACCAGCGCGCGGCGGTAGCCGGTACTCGACGTGACGAATGCCGGCTCCCACCATTGCCGTGGCGTGAGCGCGGCGATCACGCTGGCCGCCCCGCCGACATGATCCTCGTGCGCGTGCGACAGGACCATGAGCGCGACGGCGCCCCCACGGCGCTGCACGTAGGGCACGACGGCGCGGCGGCCGGCATCACCGCCATCCCACGACGGCCCCGCGTCGATGAGTACCCACCGACCACGCGGCGTTCTGAGCGCAAAGGCGTCGCCCTGTCCCACGTCGATCATGTGGAGTTCGAGCACCCCCGGCCCCGCATGCAGCGTCGGAAGCCAGACCGCCGCCGTCAACGCCATCCCCGCGATCAGCAGCCATGGGCCGGTGCGGCGCGCCGCCGTGGCCCGAACGATTGCCAGTGAGGCGAGTCCGGCGGCGACTGCGGTGGCCAACGTCGGCGCGACGTGCACCACGGCGAGCGGGATCGCCGCGGCGATGCCGGCAATCCAGTCGAGCAGCGCCATGGGGGGACCGCTGGCGTCCGCAATCGTGTTCGCCACGACGTCGAGCGGACTGGTCAGGAGCGCGAGAAACAGCGCCGGTTGCAGAAACGCCACGATGGGCCCCGCCAAGATGTTCGTGACCGGCGCCAACAGGCTCACGCGGCCGAAGGTCCACGCGATGAGCGGTGCGGTGACGACGGTGGCGACCACGCCCGTGATGGTTTCGCGCACGAGCCACCGCGCGACGCCCCTTCGCGTGACGAGCCAGCGCTGCGTACGGACCAGCGTGCGGTACAGCGCCCCGCGCCAGCTCCCGGAGCGGCCGTCGCGCGACGACACCGGCAGCGAGAGGGCGTAGGGCTGCCAGCGCCGCAGGATCGCTCGCGCGGCCACCAAGGCGGCCATGCCGCTGACGCTCAACTGCCAGCCCAGATCGAGTACGACCAACGGCTGCACCGTGGGGATCACGGCCCCCAGAGCGAGGGCCGTCCATTCATGCAACGGACGCTGCCAGACCGTGGAGAGCATCACCGTGAGCAGCATGACGGCGCTACGCACGGCGGGCGCCGGCGCTCCCAGCATGGCGACGTAGACAAGAATGAGCGTCAGCGAGGCACTGGCCCCGACGGTCGCGGAGAGTCGCAGGGCGGCCGTGATCGTGAGTAGGGCCGACGCGATGATCGCCACATGCATCCCCGACACCGATAGCATGTGGACCAGTCCCGCGTCGGCGAACCGGTCGCGCACCGATGGGAGGATCCCGTCCTGATCGGCGATCACCAGAGCGCGTACCAGCGGTGCCCGCTCGCCGAACAGCCGATCGATCGTGTCGCCCGCCCGGCCGCGGGCGGCGCGCAGCCAGTCGCGGCCGACCGGTGCCTGCGCGGAATCAACCAGGAGCCGTATCCCGCGATCGGTCACCATCGCACGGCCCTGCACGGCCGCGATGTCCCCCGCCCGAAGCGGGCGCGGCATCCCGGCAGGCAGCCGAACCGATGCCGCGACCGCGCAGCGACCGGTGCCCAGTGAGAAGCGCACGAGTCCGCGTCCGCGCGGGGTCGGCGTCGGCACCGTGGTACCGCTGCGGCGACGGCGCGCACGCTGTTCGACCGCGCCGCGCCCGGTGATCGCCCCGTCGAACACGAGCGACAGGGGCTCATCTCGAGCCAACCGTGCGACGGCGACCGTTCGGCAGAGCCGAGCCCGGTCGGCCGCGGACGCACTCGCCAGCACCCCGGCGAGCCCGATCGCACTGAATGCCAGCCACGTGGTCGACCTCAGACGAGGCGACCACATGACCACGAGCGGGACACTGCCCGCGGCGAGTACGAGCACCCCGGGTGGGGCCGCAAGCACCGGCCCCATCCACGGCGGCTGCGCGCCGGAATCGCCGACCAGGGCCCCCACGAACAGGCCCGTCAGCCACCATCCGGCGGCATGAATGAGAAGCGGCATCACACACGATGTCGCTCACCCGTGGGGTATGCCGCATCGGAATGCGGCGCGCGCGTTCACCGGAACGCGCGCCCAACGAAACCGCGAGGGCCTAGCCGGCCATCATCGGCAGCGGCTGGCGCTCCGCCTGCCCGCCTATGGGCGTACCCATGAACGTGGCGCCGGTGGTACCACTGAGCTTGACGGTGAGGTACTCACCGATCGAGCCGGCATCGGCGGGTACCATGATGGTTTTGAAGTCGCGCGAGCGCGCCTGCAGCAGTTCGCCGTCGCGAGCGACTTTCTCGATGAGCACTTCGACCGTGTCGCCGAGGCGGCGCATGTTGTTCTCGCGCGAAATACCGCGCACCGTTTTCAGCAGCAACTCAAACCGGGTGGCCACCAGCTCGTCGGGGATCGTCCACTCGGCGGGCATGCGCGTGGCCGGGGTGCCTTCGCGCGGCGAGAACTTGAACATGAACGCGTCGTCGAAGCGCACTTCCTGACACAGCGACAGCGTGTCAGCGAACTCGTCGTCGGTCTCACTAGGAAAGCCGACGATGATATCGGTGGTGAGCGCCAGCCCGGGAATCGCCGCGCGCATCCGTTCTACGCAGGCGAGATAGTCCTCACGCGAGTAGCGCCGCAGCATTTTCTTGAGCATCGACGTGGACCCACTCTGCATCGGCAAATGGATGTGCTCACACACGGTGGGCACCTCCGCCATGGCCGCGATCACGCGATCGGAGAAGTCATTGGGGTGCGGACTCGTGTAGCGCACGCGGCGGATGCCGTCCACCGCGCCGACCGCGCGCAGCAAGTCGGCGAAGTCGTGCGTGCCGTCGTTGTACGAGTTGACCGTCTGGCCCAGCAGCACCACTTCGGTGAGCCCCTGACTCACCACCTCATGCACTTCGCGCACGACCTCGTGGAGCTTGCGGCTCCGTTCGGGACCGCGCGTGGTCGGCACAATGCAGTAGGTGCAGCGATAGTCGCAACCGCGCTGCACCGGGATCCACGCCTTCACCCCTTCGAAGCGACGGGCGACGACGTCTTCGTAGTGTTCTTCGAGATCGAAGTCGGTGGCGGTGAACTTCTCGCCGCGGCGCGCCCCGTCGAGGAGTTCGGGGAGCGCGCGATAGCCGTCGGGGCCGACGACGATCGAGACGTGCTTCGCCTGCTCGAGCACACGGGGCCCAAGTCGCTGCGCCATGCAGCCGGTGACGCCCATGACACTCCCGGCGCGCATAAACTTCTTGAGTTCGCCGAGCCGGCCGATCACCCGCGTCTCGGCGTTCTCGCGAATCGCACAGGTGTTCACGAGAATCACGTCGGCACCGTCTGGCACGTCCACCGCGTCGTAGCCGCTGGCCACGAGCTTGCCGTACATGAGCTCTGAATCCGCCACGTTCATCTGGCAGCCGTAGGTCTCGATGTAGACGGTGGGGCGCGGGGCGCTGATGGGGTTCCCCTTCACCGGCGTCGGGCTCGCGGGCGTCTCACGCATGGGTCAGTTCCGCGGACGGATCTGAATACCGATGCCAAGGAGCCACGCCGATTCCTTGAACGCGCTGCCGGACATCGTGCGGCTGGCACGCTGCACCGACAGGTCGAGCGTTGCATCTTCGCCGGCAACCGGTACGCCGAGTCCGGCCGAGAAACGGTTTTCCCGCGCGGTCTGCCCCACGATGCCAAAAGGCAGTGCGTTGCGGGCGTACCCGGCGCGAACAAGCAGCGGCAAACCGCGAAACTTCGGACCGGCGACTTCCGCACCGGCGTGCCAGTTCGTGGCGTCCGAGGCGATGGTGGTCGCCGATCCGAGCGAGGTCATGGCGGACCAGGCGATCTGCTCCATGCCGACGGCGAACACCGAGCCGACGATTCCGTCGTAGCGCAACGCGATGCCGGTGCGGGTGGGCACGCTGGCTTTCGAGACGATCGTGTCGCGAATGCGCGCGTTGAGTTCGTTCCCCCGACGATAGGAAGCGAGGGCCGTGAACCCCTTGCCCAGCGTTGCTTCGCCACCGACTGACAGCGCGGTGCCGAAGTAGGTGACGCGGGAGGAGTCGAGCACACTGCCGAAGGCGAGCGTATCGGCGAACGTGCGCTCGCGGGTAGCGCGGTGCTCGCCTGTATACAGATGGCCCGCGACGCCCACGCGGAAGCGCGACGACAGCTGCCAGCCGGCACCGGCGCGGAGATCATTGATGGCCCCCCGCACCTGGGTCTGATCGTTGGTGGGCACGCTCCTCCCGTCGATCCGCGCACTCCCGATCGTGGTCGTCGCGAAGGTGCGATCGAGGAAACTGGTCGCACTGAGGCTGATGGCCACGCCGCGGCGCGCCGGCAAGATGAGCATGATGAGCGGAATACGCTGCAAGGTGCTCTTCTCGCTCACGCCGTTCACGGTGAGCGTGCGGAGTTCCGGCTCGGTCTGTGCCGTGATGACGGTGCGGCTGACGCCACCGATCGCCGCCGGGTTGGTGGGCGTGAGGGCGTCGAATTCCGCGAAGGCGCCGCCGGTGCCGTTGGTGCGCACGCTGCCGCCGCCCACGGGGTACCCGAAGCCCTGCATGCCGATAGAAGCCTGGGCGCCGGCCGTCGGCGCCACCAGCACCGCGGCGAGCAGCGCGAGTGCGGCGCGGGGTACGATAGGTCGGAGTCGAGTGCGGATCACGGGAGGACGAACTCCGAACGCGGGAGATAAGTGATTCGCAGGCGTGGGCGCAGAGTGACCGGCGCTTCGCTGGAGAAAAAGCGCAGTTCCGCCGGTTGCGCGCCTTCGAGGCCGATCTTGAAGGCGATGGCCCGCGGGACATTCGTGGGCAACGTGCGCCACGTCCGGGCGAGGGCGAGCACATTTACCGCCCGCACGCCGGCCGACGACGGCACCAGCAGCGTGGAGTCGACGCCGGCAAACGAACCGGCCGCCGCCAGATCGAGAATGCGACGCAGGTCCGTCACGACACTTGTGGTCGTGGGAACGAGGGCGAAGAGGCCGACGGGATCCGCGGCATTTCCGAAACTCGACGCCTGCTGGGTGAGCAACACCTCGGCGCGCACGATGGTGCTGGAATCCGTAATGCGCGATGGCACGTTGAAGCGCAGATACGACCGATACGCCGGGAACCCGCCCACGAGGAGCGTATTGGCGCCGGGCGGCGGTGACGCGAGATCGCTGAGCATGTACACCGCGTACGCCAGTTCGACGTCGGCGGTGGAGTTAGGCACGATCGTGCTGGGCGAAATCTGCTGCGGGGCGTAGGTGGTGTCGGTGCTTGGATCGAACACGACCGTGGGCGCGCCAGCGCCGGCCACGAAGGCGACCGCACGCAGCTGTCCGGACCCGCCGCGCATGCGCACCCCGAGTCGCAGCCGCCCCTTCGCGGCAATCTTGGCGGCCATCACCGTTCGCGAGAACGGAATCCGGAGCGAGTCGCCGAGCGCGGACGGCGTCACCACCAACGAACCGATTCGTCGATCCGGCCGGAACAGCGACCGCACCACCGACGCGACCGAATCGGACGCCGTGGTATCGACGTCGTACACTTCGAGCGTGACCGGGGTGGTGCCGCGGCGTCCCGTGCTGTCGAGCGGGAAGCGCAGGTACACCGAGTCGACGGCCGTAATGGAATCGACCGTGGCCCCCTTGTTCGGACTGAACACCGTCGGCAACGCATCGAACCGCAGAACGGCGCTGGTGACGACCGTGTCCGGGCGATTGGCGATCAGGATGTACGGCGCAAGCCCGAGCGTGGGAAAGCCGCTGAGCGAGCTGTCGAGGACGACCGCATCGACAATGGTGTCGCGGAAGGACTCCGCCTTCGCCGGACACAACGACGGGCAGGCAGCGCCCCCATCGAGCGACTCGGTGCAGGCGGCGGCCGAAACGGCCGCGAGCACGAGTCCGCAGAGCAGAAGGGGGCCGCGACGACGCGGCCAGAAGGTAAATCGGACGCGCTCAGGCATTCTCGAGCGAAGCAGGCGTGAATGGCGCAGGCAACAGTTCCGCCAGCGACCAGCGCGCCGTGAGCCCATCGGGCGTCACGGCGAAGATTTCAAGCGCTGGGGCGAACTCCACCAGCGCCTGTCGACAGATCCCGCACGGTGGCGTCGGTGCCGCCGCCGCCGACGTGATCACGATGCGCACAAACCGACGCGCCCCCGCGGCAATCGCCGCGCCGAGCGCAACGCGCTCCGCACAGGTCCCGGCCGGATACGACGCGTTCTCCACGTTGCAACCCGCGTACACCTGCCCGTCGTCCGTTTCCAGCGCGGCGCCGACGGGATAGTGCGAATACGGGCACCACGCATTGGCGCGCGCCGCGTCGGCCGCGGAGCGCAGATGGGCGATACTCATGCGTGCAACAGGCCGGGCAGAAATGATGTACCGCGGCCGCGCCACGACAGACCGAACCAGTCGGCCACCGTCGCGCCAAGATCAGCGAACGTCTCCCGCTCACCCAGATTCCCCCCGCGCACGCGCGCGCCGACCACCAGCAGCGGCACGCGCTCGCGCGCGTGGTCGGTTGATGGCGTGGTGGGATCGTTGCCGTGGTCGGCGGTGATGAAGAGCAGGTCGTCCTCCCGAAGTGCAGCCAACAGGCTTGGCAGGGCGCGGTCGAACGCTTCGAGCGCCCCCTGAAAGCCGCGGACATCGTTTCGATGTCCGAACAACTGGTCGAAATCTACCAGATTGGCGAAGCAGAACCCACGCGGCGCCGAATTCAGCCAGTCGAGGATCGCGGACACCCCCTCGGCGTTGTCGACGGTGTGCCGCGACGTGATGCCGCGACCGGCAAACAGATCGTCCACCTTCCCGACCCCGCTCCGCGGAATTCCCGCCTCGCCGAGCGCGTCGAGCAGCGTGACCCCGGGCGGTTGGAGGGAGTAGTCGCGCCGATTGGCTGTACGCTGCCACGCGCCTGGAGTTCCCACGAACGGACGGGCAATGACCCGCGACACGTCGTGCGGCGCCACGAGCTGCTCGCGGGCAATTTCGCAGGCGCGGTACAGCTCCTCAAGCGGGATCCACGCCTCGTGGGCCGCAATCTGGAAGACGGAGTCGGCCGATGTATACACGATCCACGCGCCGGCGTCGCGGGCCTGTTCGGCAAAATCGGCGATCACCGCCGTCCCGCTCGCGACACAGTTTGCCACCACGGGGCGACCAGTCGCCCGCTCGAACGCGGCGATGACGCTCGGCGGGAACCCCTGCGGATATGTAGGGAACGGCTGCGCCAGATGGAGTCCGGCAAGCTCCCAGTGTCCCGTGGTGGAGTCCTTGCCCGACGACCGAGGGATGAGCGTTCCCCACGCCCCGATGGGATGGGCTACCGGCTCGACGCCCTGGATCGGGGCCACGTGACCGAGGCCGAGGCGGGCGAGGTTCGGCAGATCGAGACCGCCCACCGCCCGCGCCACATTGCCGATCGTATTGCTCCCGGTGTCGCCGTAGGCCGCCGTGTCGGGGGCCTCGCCGCATCCCACGCCGTCGAGCACCAGCAGCACCGCGCGGCGACTCGTGGTTTCCGACATCAGGGGCTCGATGAGAGGGGCCGGGCCGGCACGCGCAGGGCGAGTCCGACCAGGAGTTCGTACGGCGACAGGTCGGCCATCTCGGCCACCTGCTCGGTGCTCACCGTGGCCGCACCATCGGTGCCGATGAGTGTGGCCACATCGCCGACGGCGCACGGAACGTCGGTGACGTCGACCATGATCATGTCCATGGTAACCCGACCTGCGACGGGACACCGCACTCCACCGAGGAGGACCTCGCCGCGATTGGTCAGGTGGCGTCGGTATCCATCGGCGTACCCCGCCGAAATCGTGGCGATGCGGGACGGCCGCGCCGCCGTCCAGGTGGCGCCGTAGCTCACCGTCTCGCCGGGCGTGACGTCGCGGATATCGACCACCCGTGCCCGCAGGTGCACGACCTGTCGCAGCCCGAGCAGCGCACTGAACATGCCGCCATACACGGCGATGCCGGGACGGGCCAGCGAACCGGGGGAGAGTCGCGCGCGACTGGCGATGCCGGCGCTGTTGTCGCTGTGCCGGAGCACCGCCGCCGGGAGGGCGTCGCCGAGGGCCAGCATGGCGTCCACGAACCGCGCATCCTGCTCATCGCGGGAGTCGATGTCCTCGTCGGCCGAGTGGAAGTGCGTAAACACGCCCTCCGGCGGATGCGCGCGGAGGACGTCCCGCAGGGACTCGACCTGATCCCAGCGCACCCCGGCGCGCGCCATGCCGGTATCGATCGACAGATGGTACGGGCGCAGCTCGCCCCCCGGCCCAGCGCTGGCCCAGGCGCGGATATCGGACGCGCGATGCAGAGCCGGGCGCACCCCGAGCGTGTGCGCCCGCGGCAGTTCCGACGCCAGCAGCGGCGTGAGGCAGACGATCCGCCCACGACAGCCAGCCTCGCGCAGTTCGGCCGCCTCGTCGAGGGAGGCGATGCCAAGCCCCCACGGGGCCTCAGGGGTCGCCGGCGTGCGATCGAAGGGCACGCCCAGCGCCCGGCTCACCAGGACTGCGCCAACGCCGTAGGCGTTCGCCTTCACCATGACGATCAGCGGGACGCCGGCACGCGTGCGCAGCTGGCGCACGTTATGGCGCACCGCCTCGAGATCAACGTCGAGCCAGGCGCGATCGGTGGCGGGATATATTGACGCGGTCACTCGCACATCCTAAGCAGCCAACGACGTACGGAGAAGCGATGCAACGGACGATGGACGACGCGCTGGCCCTGATGCGGGATCTGCGGGCACGCTGCGAATGGGACCGGGTGCAGACGCACCGCTCGCTCCGCCCGTATCTGATCGAGGAGGCGCACGAGGTCGACGAGGCGATCGGCCAAGGTAACGACGCGACGCTGCGCGACGAGCTGGGCGATCTGTTCCTTCAGGTCCTGTTCCACTCGGTGGTGGCCGAGGAGCGCGGCGCGTTCACGATGCAGGACATCGCCGGCGCGCTGGTGGCGAAGATGCAGGCGCGGCATCCGCACCTGTACGGCGACGGGATCAAGCGCAGCTGGGAGTCGATGAAGGCGGCCAAGGCCAAGCGGTCAACGTTGGAGGAGGGGCTCCCGGCGGGGCTGCCCTCCCTGCACCGGGCCCACCGGCTGCAGGACCGCGCCGCCGGGGTGGGCTTCGATTGGCCCAACGCCCTCGGCCCGCTGGAGAAAGTGCGTGAGGAGATCGAGGAGCTGGCGGCCCACGTGAGTCCCGACGGCACGGTGGCCGATCAGGACCAGTTCGAGGCCGAGCTGGGCGACCTGTTGTTTGCGGTGGTCAATCTGGCGCGCAAGACCGGCGTGCACGGCGCGCTGGCACTGGACCGGACCAACGCGAAGTTCGTGCGGCGCTACGCCGCCATGGAGGCGCTGGCGACGGCGGACGGCGTGGAGCTGACGGCGCTCTCGCTGGAAGACCAGGACCGGTACTGGGACGCGGTCAAGCGATCGGAGCGCTCAGGGTGAGAGCCTTCCCATCATGCGCGGGAACGGGATCACTTCGCGAATGTGCTCGATGCCGCAGATCCAGGCGATCGTGCGCTCGAGGCCGAGTCCGAAGCCCGAGTGGGTGAACGTGCCGTACTTGCGGAGGTCGAGATACCATCCGTACGCCTCAACCGGGAGCCCTTCGTGCGTGAGCCGCGCAAGGATCTTGTCGTAGTCGTCTTCGCGCTGTGAGCCGCCAATGATTTCACCGCGCCCTTCGGGCGCGAGCAGGTCGGCGCAGCGCACGGTGCGCGGATCGAGGGGGTTCTCCTTCATGTAGAACGCCTTCGCTTCCTTCGGATAGTTCACCACGAACACCGGGCGCTGATACTCGTCGACGATGAGCGCTTCGTCGGGGGCGCCCAGGTCATCGCCCCACACGATGTCGCTCCCCTTGCCCTGCGCCAGCTTCACGGCGTCGCCGTAATCGAGACGCACGAACGGCTGCGACACGCAATCGAGTTTGCTCGTGTCGCGCTCGAGCACCTTGAGCTCCTCCTGACGACGTTCCAACACGCGCTCCACCAGGTAGCGCACGAACGCTTCCTGCAGATCCATGTTGTCGTCCTGATCGTACCACGCCATTTCCGGTTCGATCATCCAGAACTCGGTGAGGTGACGACGCGTCTTCGACTTTTCGGCGCGGAAAGTAGGGCCGAAGGTGTAGATACGCCCCATCGCGGCGGCGAGGGCTTCGCCGTACAGCTGTCCCGTCTGCGCGAGATAGGCTGTGCCTTCGTCGAAGTAATCGGTGCTGAACAAGCCGGCCCGCTCGCCGATGGCGGCGGTGAGAATGGGCGTGTCGCAGCGGATGAAATCACGCGCGTAGAAGAAGTCGTGCACCGCCTGTTCGAGCTCGTGCCGCACGCGCATGATGGCGACCTGCCGCTGACTACGCAGCCAGAAGGCGCGGTGGTCGAGCAGAAAATCGATGCCGTGCTCCTTGGGCTGGATCGGATAGTCGTTGGGACTGGTGCCGATCACCTCGAGCGTCTGCACTCCCATCTCGAAGCCACCCGGCGCGCGCGCGTCGGCACGGACTTCCCCGGTGAGCGCCACCGACGCTTCCTGGGTCAGTTCGGCGAACGCATTCCACGAGGCTTCGGGCACCTCGGACTTTACCAGCACCGCTTGCAGGATCCCCGTGCCATCGCGGGCCACGACAAAGGCCACCTTGCCCTTGGAGCGCAGGTGGGTGACCCACGCGCGAACGGTGACGACGGCGCCGGCGTGGTGCTTGAGGTCGGCGATGCGGGTGCTGGATTGGTTCATCGGACGGCGAGTTGAAGGAGAGCGGTCAAGCTACACCAAAAGGCACTCACGCTCCAAGAGTCACGGGACGACGTGGCGCGCGCTCATCCCACGCGAAAGAGCTCAAGCGCGCGGGAGTAGCCCACGGTGAGCAGTCGCCGAAGGCCCAGATACGGCGGGGTCACGAGCTCCGGGTCCTCGCGGAGCACGCGCTCGGCCACTACGCGCGCCGTTTCGTTCAGCGCCTCGTCACGCAGCGGGTCGGCGATCCGGAACGCCGGCAGTCCGTGTTGCTTGGCGCCGAACAGGTCTCCCATCCCGCGCAACTGCAGATCGGCGCGGGCGATCTCGAAGCCGGCGTCGGGACCGGCCAAG
>NZ_JBILKJ010000164.1:0-5613 GCF_044376735.1 Gemmatimonas sp. | reverse complement strand
CGATTCACCGGATCGACGCGGAGAATCTGGGTGAGGCGATTGAGGCCGAGCAGCACGACGTCATTGGCCAACGCACCGCCGGAGAGACCCGTGCCGGCACCGCGGGGCACGAACGGCACGCCCGCGGCAGCAAGGGCTCGCACCACGGCCACGACTTCGTCGCGGGTGCCGGGGAAGACGGCAAGGGTGGGCATCGCGCGATACCCGGGGAGTCCGTCGGCTTCATACGCGACGAGTTCGGGCACGCGGGACTTCACCCAGCGAGGGCCGACGATCGCGGAGAGTGTGGCGAGGAGCGTATCGCGCATGCCGAAAGATAGCGGCGCGACACGTGGGTGAGCGGGTTAGGCGCTCACGATGGAGGCCACCAGCGACTTGAGCACGACAAATTCGAACGGCTTCTGCAGCACATGCGGGTGGTGCGCCAGCAGGGTACCGTGGGGCGCGTCGGCGACCGCGTCGCCGGTGGACAAAATGACGCGCGCGGCGAGGGCCGGTCGGCTGGCCTCGAGGGTGCGCACGAGATCCTCACCCGAGATCACCGGCAAGTGCAGGTCGCAGACGACGAGGTCGACGCGGCTCTCGTTCGCCTCGTCGCTGGCCAGCAACTCGGTCATCGCGCTCTCGCCATCTCCGGCTTCAGAGACGGCCCATTGCTGGCGTTCGAACCAGCGCCTCAGTACGAAGCGGATACCGGGTTCGTCGTCCACAAGCAGCACGTGCGGCAACGGCGACTCCGGGTGAACTGGGGGCAATGAGAACGGGCGCTCGTTAACAAACGAACGCCCGTGCTTCACGTAACGAACCGTGCCTCGATCAGAATCCCGAGGCATGGAACCGTGTGGTTCCCCGTCACCAGGCGGACGGCGTCAGGCGGCTCCCCAGAATCCGGCGAGGGCACGGCCGTCGGGCGACTCGCGCAACTTTTCGAAGGCCCGTTCACGGATCTGGCGGATCCGTTCGCGGGTGACGCCCATGAGGGCCCCGATGCGCTCGAGGGTCATGGCTTCGGCCCCTTCGTCGAGCCCGTAGTACAGATAGAGGATCTTGCGCTCGCGCGGGGTGAGGTACTTCCGGAAGACGCGATCGATGAACTCCCGCATGAGCCGGAAGTCGGTGCCTTCTTCGATGTCGGTGTGCGTCTCACCGGCGAAGCGTTCGCCGAGGGTGGACGCCTCGCGGTCCTGCCGATCGATGGGGGCGTCGAGCGAGACTTCGGTGCTGGTGATCTGGCGGGCGTTGCGGATCTGCTCGATGGGCTCCTGCAGGAGCTTGGCCATCTCCGCATCAGTGGGCTCGCGATTGAGCACCTGATTGAGGGCCATCTCTCCGCGGGCCATGCGGATGAGCTGGGAGTTCTGGTTGAGCGGGATCCGGACGCTGCGCGTCTGTTCGGCGAGGGCCTTGAGGACGGCCTGCCGGACCCACCACACCGCGTACGAGATGAACTTGACGCCCTGGTCGGGATCGAACTTGCGGACGGCCTTGAGGAGGCCCTCGTTGCCGATGGCGACGAGTTCGGACAGGTCGAGGCCGTGCCCTTGATACTTCTTCACGTAGCTGATCACGAACCGGAGGTTCGCGGTGACGAGGCGCTCAGCGGCGGCCGCATCTCCCTTTTGGGCGAGCCGAGCGAGACGACGCTCTTCGGCTGCATCCGTGATCAGGGGGAGCTTCTGGATATCGTGAAGGTATTGATCGAAGGCGGTGGAAGGGGATGAACGGAAAAAGCCCTTGGAGCGGGCTTCGGTGGTTCTGGTCGCGGCAGCTGCCTGCATACGCCCTCGCCGAACATGTGCCTTAACGACGGGGTCCGAACTCGGCCCTGTCAGGAGGTGGGACCGCCACGTTAACGGCGGGATCGTGAGCGGTCAATGAAAATCTTTCCACGTGGTGTAAATCGGTCATTTATGGGTCAGAGTGGCGACGGTATCGCGACAGTGCCGGGTGATGGTGCCACAATGTGACGCGGGGATGACACAGTTTGGAAGGGAGCTGAGCTGTTTGGGGCGTGGTGGTGACGCCACAGTTCGCGTGCGGGGAGTGGAGGGGCTTTGGGCTTTGGGCTTTGGGCTTGGGGCTTTGGGCCGTGGGCCTTGGGCCTTGGGCTGGTTAGGACAGTGCTGTCTTCACCACGGCGTTGCTGACGGCGACAGACCATTTTCCTTCGGCGGCTTCCATCTCGCCGATGCTGCGGGGCAAGGCATACCGGGCGGAGCCCTCCCGTGCCTTTTTGTCGCCGTGAGTGGCGGCGATGATGTCGTCGAGGGGGATGGTGGCGGGGAGGCGCGAGGGGAGGCCGGCCCGCTCCACGGCATCGGCGATGGCGAGCGACAGCCCTTCGCGGGCGAGGCCGATGGACTCGGCGATGCGGGCTTCGGCGACCATGCCGATGGCGACGGCGTCGCCGTGGAGCAGCGTGAAGTTCAGCACGCGCTCCACCGCATGGGCAATGGTGTGGCCGAAGTTGAGGATCTGCCGGAGACCGCCCTCGCGGGTGTCTTCGGCGACGACCTCGGCTTTGATGCGGACACTGCCAATCACGAGGGTGGTGATCGTCGCGGCGAAGTCAGGGGCCGAGGCGCCGTGGTCGCGGACGGCGTGGGCGTACCGGAGGACGGCGTCGAAGTAGGGCGCGTCGGCGATGACGCCGTGCTTGATCATTTCGGCGAACCCGCTGCGCAGCACGTCCTCGGGGAGCGTGTTGAGCACCTCGGGGTCGATCACCACGGCCGCCGGATTATGGAAGGCGCCGACGAGGTTCTTGCCGAAGGGGGTGTCGACGGCGGTCTTGCCGCCCACCGAGGCATCGACCATCGCCAACAGCGTGGTGGGTACCTGCACGACGGGGAGTCCGCGCATGAACGTGGAGGCCACGAAGCCGGCGAGGTCACCGACCACGCCGCCGCCGACGGCGATGACGGTGGTATCGCGTCCAGCGCCCCACTCCAGCAGGGCGTCGGTGAGTTCGGCCCAAGTGGCCCGCGTTTTCACCTGTTCACCGGGGGGCACGGTGAACAGGCGGGTGCTGTCGGCCGGGAACTGGGCGACGATCGCGTCGGCGTGCAGGGGGGCGACGGCCGAGTCGCTGATGACCGCCACGCGATGCGACGGGGCCACGAGACGCGCAATCTCCCCGATGGTCTGCCGCACCCCGGCCCGGCAGTAGACCGGATACGGCAGCGGCAACTGCAACGGTTCGGGATGCGCGCTGGTCACTACCAGGTGACCTCGCCCGCGCCCGCGCGCTTGTTGGCGACGCGGGCGAGCATGAAGAGGAGATCGGACAGCCGATTCAGGTACACCACGACCATGGCGGGCAGCTCGATCTCGGCGCTGAGGTGGACCACGCGCCGTTCGGCCCGGCGGCACACGGTGCGCGCGACATGCAACGCGGCCGCCTTCGGTGTGCCGCCCGGAATGATGAAGCTGGTGAGCGGGTCCAGCTCGGCCTCGCACGCGTCGATGGCCCGCTCGAGTTCATCGATCCGCTGCTCGTCGATGCGCGCCTTGGTGAGCTGCTCCCGCATCTTCTCGTGATCGGGCGTCGCCAACAGCGCCCCGATGGCGAAGAGGTCGCGCTGCACGGGCACGAGCACCTCATCGATCCGCGGCATCATGTCGATCGATCGCGCCAGACCGAGCGATGCGTTGAGTTCGTCCACGTCGCCGTAGGCTTCGACACGCGGGTGGTCCTTGCCGACCTTGCCACCACCAAAGAGGGCGGTCGCGCCCTCGTCACCTGCTCGGGTGTAAATCTTCATACGGAAAAGCTAACGGTGGGTGTCGAGTTTTGGGTGAGAGTTTCGCGTCGTGGGTACGTACTCCCGACTCGGAACTCTGACTCACTACCCGAGACGCACTTTGGTTAGTTTTTCGAGCATGACGACCCATCCGATTCGCGACCTCACGATCATCGGCGGTGGCCCCACGGGCCTCTTTGCCCTCTTCTATGCCGGCATGCGTGGCGCGACGGCCCAGATCGTCGATGCGCTCCCGGAACTCGGCGGCCAGCTCACGGCGCTGTACCCCGAGAAATTCATCTTCGACGTGGCCGGCTACCCGCGGGTGCTCGCGAAGGATCTCGTCCGGAATCTCACGGAGCAGGCGCGGCAGTTCCATCCGGACACGGGCATTCCGGCGCACCTCGGGCAGCGCGTGGTCGGGCTCGAGGAAGAGGACGGACACTTCGTCCTGGTCACAGACACGGACCGGTTTCCGACGCGCGCGGTGGTGATCGCCGCGGGCATCGGCGCCTTCAGCCCGCGCAAGCTGCCGCAGGCGTTCGCCGCCGAATGGTACGGCCGAGGCGTCGATGCCCTGGTGTCCACCCCAGAGGCGTACCGCGACCGCGATGTCCTGATCATCGGCGGCGGCGACTCGGCGTTCGATTGGTGTGCACAGCTCCGTGACAAGGCCCGGTCGGTCACGCTGGTGCACCGGAGCGACCGGTTCCGCGCGCACGCCGCCACGGTGTCGGAAGTGCAGGCGGCCGCCGCCGCCAACGATGGCACGGTGGCGGTGCACACGTTCCACGAGATCGACGCGATCATGGGCGAGGATCGCATCACCGGCGTGCGTCTCAAGGACGTGAAGACCAAGGAAACGCGCGAACTCCGCTGCGACGCGGTGCTGCCGATGCTCGGCTACGTCTCCGACCTCGGTACGCTGCTGGAGTGGGGCCTCGATATCGAGAAGGACGAGATCAAGGTCTCGACCGCCATGGAAACGGGGCGCCCCGGTGTGTACGCCGCCGGCGACATCACCACGTATCCGGGCAAGCTCAAGCTGATCGCATCCGGCTTCTCGGAAGCGGCGATCGCGGTGAATCAGGCGGTGCACTGGATCTATCCCGACAAGAAGGTCTCGCCGGGGCATTCGTCGAACCTGGCGGTGTTCGGGCAGAAGGACGACTAGTGCTGGGGGGAGTGCTTGCGGGGAGACTGCCGGTTCGTTGACGGCTCTGCGGTTCACGCGAAGGGCGCGAAGCACGCGAAGGCACGCGAAGCACAGCAAAGGGGCTCGTGAGATTTCACGGGCCCCTCAGTGTTACCGCTGTTCAAGATTCATTATTCTTTTTTGCTTTGCTGTTCTTCGCGAACCTTCGCGGCCCTTCGCGCCCTTCGCGTGAACCTCCAGGCTCTCCGAACACACGACACCGTCAGCAACGCACCGGTGCACCCGTCCTACGCCCGCACCCGTGGATCGGCTTTCTGGTACGCGAGATCGGTCACCAGATTCACCAGCACGAACACGACTGACAGGAACAGCACCGCCCCCTGCACGGCGGGCAGGTCGCGTCGCGAGATGGCCATCACCACGTAGCGGCCGATCCCGGGCCAACTGAAGATCGTTTCGGTGAGAATACTGCCGGTGAGGTAGGCGCCGAAGTCGAGGCCGATCACGGTGATCACGGGGATCAGCGCGTTGCGCAGCGCGTGGCGTACGATCACGCCCGACTCGGTCAATCCTTTGGCGCGGGCGGTGCGCACGAAGTCGGCGCCCAGGACCTCGAGCATGGAGGAACGCGTCACGCGGGCGAGATAGGCAATGGAGCGCGAGCCCAGTGCCAGCGCGGGGAGCACGAGAAACTCGAGGCGCCCGTAGCCTGAG